>CAKSPW010000057.1 GCA_934486495.1 uncultured Clostridia bacterium | reverse complement strand
GCAATGGAGCGTTACGGTTCGGATAAACCCGATACCCGCTTCGGCATGGAAATTACCGATATTTCAGACATCGTTTCAGACTGCGGATTCGGCGTGTTTACGGGCGCAATAGAAAACGGCGGTTCTGTTCGTGCAATTGTCGCAAAGGACGCATCGGGCGTGTATACGAGAAAAGAAATTGACAAGCTTACCGAATATGCCAAAGGTATAGGCGCAAAGGGTCTTGCATATTTCAGATGGGTTGAGGACAAGCCGTCATGCTCGTTCGCAAAATTCGTAAGCGAGGATATACAAAACGCAATACTCGAAAAAACAGGCGCACAAAAAGGCGATGTTGTATTTATCGTTGCCGACAAAAACGCTTTGCCGATACTCGGCTCACTTCGTCTTGTTGCAGCCAAAAAGCTCGACATCAAGCGTGAAGGCTTTAATTTCCTTTGGATTACGGAATTCCCGTTCTTTGAATATGATGACGAATCGAAAACATACGTTGCAATGCACCATCCGTTTACAATGCCTATGGATGAGTGTATCAAATATCTCGACTCCGCACCCGAAAAGGTTACTGCAAAGGCTTACGACCTTGTGCTAAACGGTGTTGAGCTTTCATCGGGTTCTATCAGAATAACCGATTACGAGCTTCAGCAGAAAATGTTTGAGGCTCTCGGTCTTACGGACGAGGAAATTGAAGCAAAATTCGGATTTCTTGTTGACGCATACAGATACGGTGCAGCACCGCACGGCGGTATGGGTATAGGTCTTGACAGACTTGCAATGATTATGTGCGGAGCGGACAGCTTAAGAGATGTTGTCGCATTCCCGAAGGTACAAAACGCATCCGAACTTATGAGCAATGCCCCCGGTGCGGTTGATGAGCAGCAGCTCGGCGAGCTTGGAATTAATATTATAAAAAAAGACTGAATAAAAACGGGACTGCCGCTTTAGTGCCGCAGTTCCGCTTTGGTTTACGTACGAAACGGAGATTTGCCTTATGAACGGAGCAGAAGCATTAATAAATGCACTAAACAGAGAAAATACAAAATACATTTTCGCATATCCGGGTGCGGCAAACTGTCCCATACTCGATAAGCTCTCATCGTCCGGTATTAAAACGGTGCTTGCAAGAAGCGAACAGGCTGCGGCACACATGGCTTCGGGATATTCAAGAGCGTCGGGGTTATGCGGAGTTTGTACGGCAACCTCAGGTCCGGGCGCAACCAATATTATAACAGGTATCGCAACGGCTTATATGGACTCCGTGCCGATGGTTATAATAACCGGTCAGGTTGAAACGGAGCTTATCGGAACGGACGCATTTCAGGAGGCCGACATAACCGGCGCTACAACGCCGTTTACAAAGCATAACTATCTTGTAAAGGACGCAAACGATATTGAGCGCATTGTTTCGGAATCGTTTTACATAGCGTCAACCGGCCGCCCCGGCCCCGTGCTTATAGATATACCTCTTGATGTTCAAAAAGCAGAGGTAACAGAACGCTTTTCGGGCAGCATAAACATAAGAGGATACAAGTTTTCCGCAGAGCCTAACGAATTGCAGACAAAGCGTGTTGCGCAGTCAATCAGAAAATCAAAACGGCCGCTTTTTGTAATAGGCGGCGGTGCGGCATCGTCACACGCAGAGGAGGAAATCCGCAGTCTTAAAAACAAAACGTGCATACCTGCCGTATCAACAATGAACGGACTCGGCGTTATACCGTCAAATGACAAGCTGTACTGCAAAATGGCAGGAATACACGGAACAAAGGCGGCAAACACAGCCGTAAAAGAGGCGGATTTGCTTATTGCTCTCGGTGCAAGACTCGGAAACCGCTCATTTACAAACCTCTATATGCCCGAAAAAAAGCAGAAGCTTGTTCACGTCGATATTGACCCTGCCGAAATCGGCAAATGCATACGGCCGTATCTGCCCGTTGTCGGAGATATAAAAGAGTTTATATGCCGTCTTTCGCATTATCTCGGCGATTACAAAGCCGACAGCGCATGGTGCGAAAGAATCGAAAATCTGCCGACCGAAACGGAAAGCGAAAACTATGACGGATATGTAAATCCGCGTCTGTTTATAAAAGAGCTTTCAAAGCAATGCCCCGACGCATACGTAACAACCGAAGTCGGACAAAATCAGATTTGGACGGTAAATAACCTTAACATATCCTCTCCGCATAAAATAATAATGTCGGCAGGTCTCGGCACGATGGGCTACGGCTTGAGTGCGGCAATCGGTGCAAGAGCAGCAAGCGGAAAAACCGTTATATCCGTTGCGGGCGACGGAAGCTTTCAGATGAATTTTGCGGAAATGGCAACAATGCTTCAAAGCGGACTGCCGGTAAAGATGGTTGTGTTTAAAAACAACGCTCTCGGTATGGTGCGTGAGGTGCAAAAGACGGAATATAACGAAAACTACATATGCACAAGCCTTGACGCAAGTCCCGATTATTGCATATTAGCAAGCGCATACGGTATAAAATCAAGCCGCATAACGGATAACGAAAGCATAAGATACGCAATTTCGCAAATGCTTAGCGACGATAAACCGTATCTTCTTGAGGTAAACGTAAATCCGAATGAAAAAACGATATAAAGAATAACGCCTTTCGCTTATTCCTGTCGCTTTCCGATAAGTAAACCGAAAAACGATGTAAAGAATAATGCCTTTTGCTTATTCCTGTCGCTATTAGATAAGTAAACCAAAACAAAAAAAACGATATAGAGGATAAACTCACAGCTTATCGTATTTGCTTTCCGATAAGTAAACCCAAACTAAAAACGATATAAAGGAGCAATTTTCATGGAAAATCATTATACACTTTGTGTACTTGTTGAAAACCGCGCCGGTGTTTTGTCAAAGGTTGTAGGTCTGTTTTCAAGACGTGCGTTTAATATCCATTCGCTGTCGGTGGGAACGACAAATGACCCGACCGTATCGAGAATTACAATTGAAGTCATTGGCTCGAGCGAAACGGTTGAACAGATTTCAAAACAGCTTTCAAAGCTTGTTGACGTCATTAAAATCAAGGTTCTTACGGACGATGAGCTTGTTAAGCGTTCTCTCGTGCTTGTTAAGGTGCGCTCGAGTGCAGGCTCAAGGAGCGAAATAATTGAAATTGCGAACATATTCCGTGCAAGCATAGTTGACATCTCCCCCACTACTCTGACTTGTGAGCTTACGGGACAGTCAAAGAAAATTGACGGATTTATTGAGCTTATGGAAGGCTTCGGAATAGAAGAAATTGCAAGAACGGGCGTAACAGCACTTGAGAGAGGAAGTAAATCACTTAAGCTATGAAAAACAAAATTCTTCAAATCTTATCCGAAAACGGCGACTACGTATCTGGCGAATACATGAGTTCAATTCTCGGAATAACGAGAAATACTGTCTGGAAATACATAAATGCGCTGCGCTGTGACGGCTATGTAATATCATCATCAACAAACAAAGGCTACAAGCTCGTCTCACGTGACGGCGTTTATTCATCTGTCGAGATAAAGCGATGTCTTAACACGGAATTTTTGGGCAAAGAGATTTATTTTGCCGATAAAACCGACTCGACAAACGTATGGGCAAAAAATATGTCAAACGCTGCGGACGGTTCTGTATTTGTATCGGAAATTCAAACAAACGGCAGAGGCAGACTCGGCAGAGCATGGGAATCCGAAAAGGACGGAGTATGGTTTACGCTCCTTCTGAAACCGCAAATCCCGATTGAAAAGGTGTCGCTTATAACTCTTGTTGCAGGAATTGCGCTTTGCCGTGCAATAGGCGACGGTGCGAAAATAAAATGGCCGAACGATATTATCATTTCGGGCAAAAAAGTATGCGGAATACTTACGGAAATGTCGTCGGAGATAACATTTTTAAATTATGTTGTCTGCGGAATAGGCATAAATCTGAACAATGAGTCCTTCCCCGACGAATTATCGGACAAAGCAACGTCCGTTTACCTTGAAACAGGCAAAAAACTCCCGAAATCAGCCTTTTTGGCACGTGTACTTTACGAATTTGAAGTATGCTACAAGCAATTTTTAAACGAAGGCTTTGAATCTCTGCTTGACGAATACAAAAAAATGTGCATAACTCTCGGAAACGATGTCATGATTCTGCAGCGAGGAGAGAAAACTTTTGCAAAGGCGGTAGATATTACCGATTCGGGCGAGCTTGTAATTATTGAAAACGGCGTAAAACGTAACATTTTTGCCGGAGAAGTGTCTGTAAGAGGGCTGCTTGGTTATTCTTAATAAAAATATCTTTTAAATCAAATAAAATTACTTTTTATAGAAACATATTTGTGCATTATCCATAAAAACCGCATAACAAATGTGTTTCTTTTGTTTTGTTGTCATTTTGCCGAAAAACTAATGTAATAATGCAATGTTTTTGTGACAATGTGACGCTACTTTCACAAGATTGTTAATAAATTTATCTGTTATAATCTTATTGGTATATTCTGTTAACGTATTTATGCGGTGAATTTCGTTAAATGTTACAAAGTTTTTAAGAAGTTTAGAATATTTGTAATAATTGCATTGATTTTTTCATATAATTATGGTATAATCATTACATTGAGTATTTAAAATTCATAATAAAAACGGAGGTAAACATGAAGAAAAAAGTACTTACTGCTGTTTTCTTCTTCCTAATGCTTACGGGCGTTGCGTCGGCTGAAAACATTAACATCAGTCTTGATAACGTCATTAACGACTTAAATGTGCCTGTGCTTTTTGACAGCATCGGCCCTATGAAAATTGAAAACTCAACAGTCGTTCCGCTGAGACGCTTTTGCGAATCGGCAGGATTCGGAGTAAGCTGGAAGGATGAGAATAAAACAGCGATTATAACACTAAACGCAAATGAAGCATCAGCTCTTCCCGTTGAAAGATATGCATATAATGTTGTTAAAAAGGCTGATACAAAAGGCTTGGATTTGACGCCGAAAAGTATCACCGCTGCAATTGCGGCAAATAAAAGCGAAATTCTTCTTAAGTACAATTACACCGACAGCGAGGGAGATTTAATTTCTCTCGGAAAAAGCATAACATCAACCGTACCGACAACAATTCTCGAAAGCGGCTCGATTGTCGTTCCGCTCAGAAGTCTTATGGAGCTTTTCGGTCTTTGGGTAAATTGGAGCGCTTCGGAAATCAAGATATCAATTCCGCCGTTTTATTCGGCTCAGGACGGACTTGAATTTGTACCGTCGGAAGATACGGCAGTGATAGAGGCAAAGCCTGATAATTGGTTTGCATCAATTGAGGAAGATTCGGCAGAGGCATTCGCTTCGCAAAACGGACAAATTCCCGCCGGCGCCGTATATCTCGGAACATTCAGAATATCACATTACTGCACCTGCTCCAAATGCAGCGGCTCATACGGCAGTGCAACGGCATGGGCAGGAAATGTGCGACCCGGAATTACAATTGCGGTTGACCCAAGCGTTATCCCTAAGCTTTCAAGCGTTTACATAGACGGCTACGGCGAAAGACGCGCGGAGGACTGCGGCGGAGCTATTAAAGGAAACAGAATCGACGTTGCGGTAAACAATCACCAAGAGGCTATGTCGCTCGGCGTTGTTTATAAGGACGTGTGGCAGCTCCCATAATAATGCTCAATTAAAATGATATAAATAAATCGAAACATTGCGTTTCGATTTATTTTTTTCTCTTTATAAACTGTCTGCATTTGATTTCTCAAGCAGTGTGTTTTGCAAACAGCTGTTTCCGTCCGTCGGCTTTTGATTTCTCATGCCGTGTGTTTTGCAAACAGCTGTTTCCGTCCGTCGGCTTTTGATTTCTCATACCATGTGTTTTGCAAACAGCTGTTTCCGTTTGTCGGCTTTTGATTTCTCATACCATGTGTTTTGCAAACAGCTGTTTCCGTTTGTCAGCTTTTTATTTCTCATGCCATGTGTTTTGCAAACAGCTGTTTCCGTTTGCTTTTTTAAAGAAATTCACTTCTATGTGATAACGCCGCCGAAAACCTGTTTTATTCTATTCTACCTTCTCAGACTTTCCTTATACCGTGCGGGGCTTTGACCGAATTTATCTGAAAACAGCTTATAAAACCACGAAAGATTTGAAAATCCGCACTCATAACAAATATCGGCAGCGCTTAAATTACTCTGCTTCATAAGGCTTACGGCATATCCGAGTCGCAGCTCATTTACGTATTCGGTAATCGTCATTGAGTAATATTCCTTCATCATTCTCGACGCGTGCTCCCTGCTCTTGCCTGTAAGCGAAACAAAGCGCTCCGCTCCTCTTATAAAATTTTTCGGCTCTTTCATTTTTTCATACGTCATTTCAAGCCAGAACGGAACATCGCTTTTTTCAAGCACCGTACCGCTGAAGTATTTTACAAACACATCGGCAAGAAGCGCACGCATACGGGATTTTGCAAGCTTACCGTCCTCCACGCCGCCGAGCGACATAAGCTCATAAAACAAACGCTGAGTATCATTTGAAAGCAACCTTGCCTGCGGCGGAAAATCACATGAGAAAAGGCGTTCTTTATCAATACCGTCACTTAAATAATTAAAAAGCTCATAAAGCGTTTGCGCAGTAAACGAAAGATTTAAAAACTCAAATCTGCTGCCGTCTCCGCTTTTATAATCGTGTACGTCAAAATCACGTACAAACAATAAATCACCTCGTGTTAATGCGGTTTCTTCGCCGTTTATTATGTGAATTATATTATCCGACAGCGCAAGAAAAATTTCAAAATAATCATGGCTGTGCGGTCTGAAATACTCCGATTCGCTTTTGACATACCGCAAACGAAAACCCGTAATCATATCAACATGGTCTTTTGCTTTAAGTATTTTCGATTTCATGAAAATCACCTCTAATATCACAATACCATAATATATCCGTCATGTCAATGGTAGAAATATATTTTTGTATGATATACAATAAAGATATTAAAAAAACGCTATGCGAAAGGGGCACAATTATATGTATGAAGCAAAAAACTTTATATTTGAAAAAATAGGCATTATACTCGGAAAGCTCAATGACCTTAAATATCAAAGCTTAAAGGAGCTTGATTTTGAGTACCTGAAATGCGATTACAAGCAATCAATAACACCGCCGGACAAAAACGAGCCGTGGTGCAAATTTAAAAAAGGCGAGCGTCTTTCGGGTGTGGACGAGCATTATTGGCTTCATTTTTCTTTTGACGCCGTTGAAGCGCAGGAAAACAAGGAGCTTATCTTCACTCTTAAAACAGGCAGAGAAACGCAGTGGGACGCCACAAATCCGCAAGGAATCGTATATATTGACGGTAAAGCCGTTCAGGCACTTGACGTAAATCACACATGGTTTTCTCTCGAATTCGGCAGAAAATACGATTTTTACATCTATTTTTACACCGGCATGGAGGGCGGATATTTTGAGATGATACCCGAGCTTAAATTGCGTGACATCCCCGTTTACGACCTCTATTTTGATATGGAAGTTCCGTATGATGCGCTTAAGGAATTAAGCTGTGACAGCTATGACTACATAAAAATCCGTGACGCACTTAACCAAACGTGCTTTAAGCTTGACTTCAGACACGTTTATTCAAACGATTTTTACAACAGTATAAAAGAAGCGTCAAAATTCATAAGAGAAGAATTTTACGGAAAAACCTGCGGTAACAGCGAGGCTATCGTAAGCTGCATAGGTCACACTCATATTGACGTTGCATGGCTTTGGACAGTTCGCCAGACAAGAGAAAAGGCGGAGAGAAGCTTTTCAACCGTTCTTAATCTTATGCGCAAATATCCCGAGTATAAGTTCATGTCGAGCCAACCTCAGCTTTATCAGCACGTGAAGGAAGCAAATCCCGCACTTTATGAGGAAATAAAGGAGCGTGTGCGTGAAGGAAGATGGGAAGTTGAGGGCGCAATGTGGCTTGAGGCTGACTGTAACCTTATAAGCGGCGAGAGTATGGTACGTCAAATTCTTTACGGAAAGAAATTTATGAAAGACGAGTTCGGCGTTGACAGCCATATTTTGTGGCTTCCCGACGTGTTCGGTTACAGTGCCGCACTTCCCCAGATTCTCATAAAGAGCGGTGTTGACAGATTCTTCACATCCAAAATAGCATGGAACGAATACAATTCTATGCCGCACGATACGTTTATGTGGCGAGGAATCGACGGAACGGAAATATTCACGTCATTTATCGAAACATATGTTGAAATGATTGACCCGAAAAGAATACGCAACACTTGGGAAACATACAAGGATAAGTCGCTTACAAACGAAACACTCGTTACATTCGGCTACGGTGACGGCGGCGGCGGTACAACACCCGAAATGCTTGAGCGTCATCGCAGACTCGAAAAAGGACTCCCCGGTATTCCGAAAACCGTTATTCAAAAAGCCGGCGACTTCTTTGACGATATTGAAAAAGACTTTAAGGAAAACACGCAAAAGCTTCGCTATACGCCGAAATGGACAGGCGAGCTGTATCTTGAAATGCACAGAGGTACTTACACCTCCATTGCAAAGAATAAGCGCAACAACAGAAAAAGCGAGCTGACATATCAAACTGCCGAAACGCTTTCAATTCTCGATAACGCACTTTTCGGCGGCAACTATGACAGCAAAACAATGCACGATAATCAGACTACCATTCTTCTTAATCAGTTCCACGATATTATACCGGGTTCATCGATAAAAGAAGTTTATGAAGTAACTGATGTCGAATACGAAAAAATCCTTTCGGACGGCAGAAAAATAATTGATGAAAAGCTTTCCGCAATCAAAGAAAACATCAAAACAGACGGCGGACTTTTTGTCTACAACCCGACTCCGTTTGAGATAAGCTCGATTGCAGAGGTAAACGGCAAGCAGTATATCGCCGACAAAATTCCGGCACACGGCTACAAGGTTATAAATACTCCGGTTGAAGCAAAAGGAATTAAGGCTGAAAACAAGACGATTGAAAACGACGTTATCAAGGTGACATTTGACGATAATTTTGAAATTGTATCAGTATTCGACAAAACGGAAAACCGTGAGGTAATTCAAAGCGGTACATCGGCAAACAGACTTGAGGTTTATGAAGACTATCCGCGCGATTTCGACGCATGGGAGATTACAAACTACTACAAGGATAAAATGTGGAGCATTAAAGATGTTGACAGCGTTGAATACTTAAATAACGGCATCAGAATCAAGAGAAAGTATCAAAAGTCAACATTCGTTCAGGATATTATCCTCCACGAAGGCTCAAAGCGCATAGATTTTGTAACTGAAATAGATTGGCATGAGGATCACGTTCTTCTTAAGACGGCATTCCCTGTAAATGTAAATTCAAGCCGTGCCACATATGATATTCAGTTCGGTAACATTGAACGTCCGACTCATTACAACACATCGTGGGATGAGGCTAAATTTGAGGTTTGCGGTCATAAGTGGGCAGATTTATCCGAGGGTGACTACGGTGTCAGCCTTATGAACGACTGCAAGTACGGTTACGGTATTCACGAAAACGTTATAACTCTCTCGCTTTTGAAAGCGGCAACATACCCCAGCCCCGTAGCGGACAGAGGACATCATACGTTTACTTACTCGCTTTATCCGCACACAGGCGACTTTGCCGAGGGAAATGTTGTTCCGGAGTCATATGTGCTTAATATGCCGCTCGAGGCAAGCTTTATAGAAAGCACAAACGGAAATATGCCCGAAAGCTTCTCTCTTGCAAGTGCAAATTCAAACCATGTTGCGCTCGAAACAATAAAGAAAGCCGAGGATGACGATTCGGTAATTTTGAGACTTTTTGAGTTTGAAAACAGAAAAGGCGAGGTTGAGCTTGAGCTTGGCTTTGACTTTAAGGAAATTTATCTTTGCGACCTTATGGAAAACAATATTGAAAAGCTTTCACATGACGGAAACAAGGTAAAAATCAATGTTTCAAACTTTGAAATAGTTACGCTTAAGGCAGTCAGATAATCGGCAGCCTCATAAAAAGTATTATGCGGTTTACTCCTTTACCGCACTTACTAAATTTAGCGGTTTTCTCATTTACCGCTTTTGGAAATCGGGAACGTGCATAAGTGCGTTCCCCTTTTTCATAAAAAGTGCTGCAAACAAAGTATTTTCAAAATAATCGAATTTTTTTCATAAAAGCGCTGTAAATAAAGCATTTTCAAAATAATCGAAATTTTTCATAAAAGCACTGCAAACAATACGTTTTTTTAAATAATCGAAATTTTTCATAAAAGCGCTGCAAACAAAGCGTTTTCAAAATAATCGGATTTTATTTTATATATTCCGTATTAAAAATTGCAAATACCAATTTTTTTTGAAAATAACCATTTTTTTTGAAATTATGTATTGACAATTGAAACCGATTGTGGTATAATAATATAGTAATGCCGATGTGGCGGAATTGGCAGACGCCCGGGACTTAAAATCCCGTGGGAAGAAATTCCCGTACCGGTTCGACCCCGGTCATCGGCACCAAAAAGACGTGTGAACAGCATTTATTGCCTATCCGCACGTCTTTTTAAGTTGATTTATTTACCGTTTTTAAAATGAAATACTGCGGCGGAGGGTGTATTTACCCTCACGCCGACTTATTTTTTATGACTCTATAATAAATGTTGGGGTCAGAAAAATTACGGATCTATAATAAATGTTGGAGTCTGAAAAATTTACAAAATAAACGAGCATATCAGCTCTATCCTGTATAATGGAATTGCAAAACAAAAAAGGAGTTAATATGCTCATTTTAGATTATACACAATTATTTACTGTTTTAAAACAGAATACTGCGGCGGAGGGTGTATTTACCCTCACGCCGACTTATTTTTTATTCGATTGTAAGCTGAGTAACAAAGCCGTCCGGATTTGAAATCGGCTGCATTTCACCGCTCCACACATAGATTTTTACAAGCGTTCCCGTTTCGTATGCTTTTGAAGATGTTATCGAGCATTCAGCATTTGCGTTTTCTGCATTTACATTCTTCAAATCCGCACCGAGAAGTCTGCCGTCTGCCGAATAGTACCCTATCGCAAAGCTAATCATGCCTTCCGCATTTTCAACTCTTGCCGAAAGGTCAACATATCCGCTGAACTGCGACGCATTCAAAAGAGTAATTTTCGGTGTTTTTCTGCCGACTGTGATTGACGCACCCTTTGCAATTTCATAGTCGTTTGATACGGCTACTATGTCGTAATCGCCGTCAGGTGTCTGCTCACCGATTGTAACGGCGGCTGTTGATGTGTCGGCTGACGGAGCTATTGTTATCGAATCGATAAATTCCGTTCTTTCCTTGTTCATGGCTTTCCACGTAAAGTTTTGCGAAAGATTGCCGACAGTTTCTATCTGGTTTACAACCTCTGCGCCAAATTCCGCTGTTTGTCCCTGCGAGAGAATATCAGAATCGCTCATTTTATTGACTCTTATGTCATATGCCTGCTCCTCGCCGAAATAAACGTCATCAGCCTTTTCAAATTTAAATTCGAGCTTAGCGCCTGCCTTTGTTCCGACAGGAAGAATCAATGCAAGGTAGTTATTAGCGCTTTCGTTAAAATTCGGGTCAGCCTTAATTGTAGCCTTAAACGTTTCGTAATCATTAGATGAGATTACCTTTCCGTTTGACTTATACTCGTTTGAATAGCTTGTTGCGCCGTAGCCGCCGTTTGACAATGCAATATCGAGTGCGCACGGTATATCGGAAATATTTTTAGCATTTACCGAGAATACATAGTTCTTTGTTTTGTCAATAAAGTTTGCGCCATAGTTGTGCCAGATACCGACAAATCCGAAATACGGACCTGCGCAATCGGCGTGTAAATCCTTGTTTCCCGTTATGTCATTTACGGCATAATAATGGGCAAATTTGAAGCACTTTGCGTCCTCGCTCCATTTACTTTCGTCCATAATCAAGTCATTTTGAATGCACGCATCGTTTCTGTCAAAGAAATTTGCAAGCATTTTCGAAGCCGTTTCCGCACCTCTTCCAAACATATTTTCAGGCTTTGCGCCGGGAGTATAGTCTTTATAGCTTATCTCCTTTTTAACGTTTACGGTAACACCCTTTGCCATTGAATAATCGTCCGATACGGCAAGAATTGTGTACCTGCCCGACTGTGCGTCGCTTGTCGGAATAACCGTCGCCGTTTTAGTATCATCGGCCGTTACAATATTAATTCCGTCAGCTAAAGCCGTTCTGTCCTCGTTTAAAGCATACCATTTAAAGTTTTGTTTCAATTCGCCCTCTAATCCTATCTGATTCAATATACTTGCATTGACAGAGAGGGAATTATTTGTATAAACGGTATCGCCCTCTGCACTTACAGAAATATCATATGCCTGCTCCTCACCGAAATAAACGTCATCAGCCTTTTCAAATTTAAATTCGAGTTTAGCGCCTGCCTTTGTTCCGACAGGAAGAATCAATGCAAGATAGTTATTTGCGTTTTCGTCAAAATTCGGGTTAGCCTTAATTGTAGCCTTAAACGTTTCGTAATCGTCAGATGAGATTGTCTTTCCGTTTGACTTATACTCGTTTGAATAGCTTGTTGCGCCGTAGCCGCCGTTTGACAATGCAATATCGAGTGCGCACGGTATATCGGAAATATTTTTAGCATTTACCGAGAATACATAGTTCTTTGTTTTGTCAATAAAGTTTGCGCCATAGTTGTGCCAGATACCGACAAATCCGAAATACGGACCTGCGCAATCGGCGTGTAAATCCTTGTTTCCCGTTATGTCATTTACGGCATAATAATGGGCAAATTTGAAGCACTTTGCGTCCTCGCTCCATTTACTTTCGTCCATAATCAAGTCATTTTGAATGCACGCATCGTTTCTGTCAAAGAAATTTGCAAGCATTCGCGAAGCCGTTTCCGCACCTCTTCCAAACATATTTTCGGGCATATCGCCCTTTACGTAATCCGCCGTAATCCCGGGCATTTCGGCCGCCGATACACTAAGCGCACCGACTGCCGAAATTGCCATGCTTGCTGCTGCCACAGCTGACAAAACCTTTTTAAATTTCATTTTCTTTTCCTCCTTTTCGATATACCGATTTGTTACTTTTCACCGCTGTCCGGCTCGTACGGAACATCAAAATTATCGCCGAACAATTCAAGATAATCAATAAGCGCCGAAATGTTGTTTAGCGTTTTTGTATTGTTCATTGTAACGATGTTTCCGCAAATCAGAAGCCCTTTCGACTCCTCCTTTACATATCCTCGTTTGAGTCCGCTCAGAACCTTTTGAGCCGACACATACCTGATACCATTTATCGTTATGCAGTCCGTTTTCGCCACAACGGTGCTTTCTCCGTTTTGAGTCAGTGTTATATTGCTGCCCGAAATTGAAGTGACCGCATCACTCCCCAATATATCGCCCAACTTGTCAACCGGAATAAAGAACTCTCCGTTTCTGACCGTTACGGGTGCAGATGATACATCTATAACCCTTTCCTCGTTTATTATCTTTTTCGCATTGTCTTTGAAAATAATAAACGGTACTCTTTCGTTGTAGTCCGACCTTATGCTGTCCAAAAGTGATTTTGCGCTCTGATATGCGTTTTTCTTAAATTGAGACAGATATTGCTCGTCGGTCATTACTTTTTCGCTTCTTCTAAGCGTTATGCTGTTGTTTGTCGTGTTGTAAACAAGCATACAGAAATTGCACTGTGCGCTTATAGGCTCGTCAACATCGCAATACTCTATAACGCTTTTACCGTCAATATTCAGAATAACGAGATTTGCAACGCCGATATTTATAAAGCCGTATTCAATGCTGTGCCACGAGTCGCCGACTTCATAGTCAACCGTCTTTAAAAGGCTGTGAACGGAGCCTGTCGCTCTTTGAAGCTCGATACAGTCGGGCTTTATAACAAGAGAATATCCCGTATTTGTCGCAATCCACTGCGGACTTGTTATGTTTTTATTAAGTCCTATATCGACAAATCCGCTTTCTACCTTAAACTTTGCGTCAAAGCAGTAAATTACGGAGCCTGCCATATGTCCGAGACCCGTTACACCGGCAAGAGAATGAACGTTTGCCCTCTCAGCCTTGCCGCTAAGGATAATTTCCTTGCCGGAGCGTTCCGCATCACCGCTCCAAAACGAGTCGTTTTCAATGTAATCTCCGAAATCGAGCGCCCCCTTGTTAATAAGGTCGGAATTTGAAAAGTAAGTGCCTATCCTGTTTGCCAAAGCATCAAAC
>CAKSPW010000056.1 GCA_934486495.1 uncultured Clostridia bacterium | reverse complement strand
GTCGCTTGCCCAGTTTTGAGGCATATAATAGAGCATACCGGGATCGTTTCTTCCGCCGCCTCCGCTGCATCCTTCGAATAAAATGTTCGGAAATGCGCCTGTTATTCTGTCGAGAACGTCATAAAGACCGAGTATATATCTGTGATAAAACTCTCCCTGACGTTCGGGAGGAAGCGCTTGCGAATATGCATCGCTCATGTTTCTGTTCATATCCCACTTGACATACTCTATATTTGCGCTTGAGAGTACATCCGATACAGCCTTTACTATGTAATCTCTTACTTCGGGGCGGGTATAGTCCAAAATAAGCTGCTGTCTGCCTACCTGCGGAATAACACCCGGCACATGAATTGCCCATTCGGGATGCGATTTGTACAATTCACTCTTTTCCGAAATCATTTCAGGCTCAAACCAAAGACCGAATTTAAGACCTCTTTTATTGAGCTCATCGGCGAGAGTTGATATGGTACAGCCGAGCTTTTCCGTGTTTACAAACCAATCGCCCAGAGAGGTCGTATCGTCATCTCTTTTGCCGAACCAGCCGTCATCGAGCACAAAAAGCTCAAGGCCGATTTTTTGTGCGTAATCGGCAATCGAGAGAAGCTTGTCTTTGTTAAAATTAAAGTATGTTGCCTCCCAATTGTTTATAAGTATAGGCCGTGCGCTGTCACGGTATTTTCCTCTGCAAAGACGTGTTCTGTACAGCTTGTGGAATGTTTGCGACATCTTTGCAAATCCGTTTTCCGAATATACCGTAACGGCTTCGGGAGTTGTAAAACTTTCTCCCTTTTCGAGCCTGTACGAAAAGCAGAACGGATTAATTCCTGCCTGAACACGTACGGATTCATGTGCGCCGACCTCTATGTTAAACTTATGATTTCCGCTGTATACAAGTGAAATTCCGTATACGTTTCCGAAATCCTCGTTTGCGCCCTTTTCAAAGAATGCAATAAACGGATTTTCTGTGTGTCCCGACGCACCGCGTCTTGACTCAAAGCCTTGAGTACCCTTGTGAACGGGATTTACCTCGGCGTGCTTTTCCCTTGCCCATGCACCCTCTAAGTGAAGATATTCATATTCGCCGGCGGGGAAGTCATAGCTTACGCTTTGAGCATTGTTGAGGTATATAAACGGTCTTGATATGTTTTTAATTTCCGCATGGCGGCAAATAACATTCAGGTTTTCAAATATTGTATAGAAAAGCAATACTTCAATTCCGGCGTTTTTGTCTGCGGCGGTGATAATAAGAGTTTGCGCCTCGTCGTCGTTTTCGGTATATACGGACGGCAGTCCCGGAATCGGCGGTTTGCCTTTTATAATTTCATGACTTACGTATTTGATTGACGGTGTTTGCATACCGCTGTCTGTTCTTATTTCATATGCCGGGCTTCTGAAATCGCCTGCACCTGCCGACGGATATTCAAGCGGAGCAACGCTTATCGAATAATTGCGTACACCTGTAGGGTCTTCACACCCGAATGTTGCCTGGGCTTTCTGAGGTAAGAACATATCGTCTGCATCTACGCTTTTTCCGAAATACAGATTAAGAATATCGCCGCCCGAGCCTATCATTATAATATAGCTCATAGAGCCGCCGGTTAAATGGAATTTGTTGTCTTTAAATGATATTGCCATTAGTTTGCACCGCCTTTATATAAATTTTTTAAAAGCTCTATTTCCTTTGCATATCCGTCCAAATCGTTCGGAGTTTCAAGATAGAAGGGAATATTTTTTAAGCATTTATGATTTATTATTCTTTCAAAGGCGTCTTTTCCGATGCTGCCCTCGCCTATTTTTTCATGCCTGTCTTTATGGCTTTCAAACGGATTTTTAGAATCGTTTATATGAATTGCTTTAAGCCGTGAAAGCCCGATAATCTTGTCAAATTCCTCAAGCACGCCGTCAAGATTTCCGACAATATCATATCCTGCGTCATAAACGTGACACGTGTCAAGGCATACTCCCAAATGCTCGTTTAAATCAACTCTGTCTATAATTGCACGCAGCTCCTCGAATGTTCTGCCGATTTCACTGCCCTTGCCTGCCATTGTTTCAAGCAGTACCGTTGTTGTCATGCCTTCAAAGAGAGAGTTGTTGAGCATATCGGCAATATATCCTATACCGACCTCAACGCCCTGCCCTACATGGCTGCCGGGATGAAAGTTATAAAGATTTCCCGGCGTTTTCTCCAGCCGCTGAATATCGTCCTTCATTGTGTTTTGAGCAAATGCCCTGATTTTTTCATCTGCCGAGCAGCCGTTTAGCGTATACGGCGCATGGGCAAGTATAACGTTAATGCCCAAATCCTTTGAAATTGACAGGAATTTTTCAACATCCGCCATGTCAAGAGCCTTTACGCTTCCGCCACGAGGATTTCTTGTAAAAAACTGAAATGTGTTTGCGCCGATTTGCTCCGCCTCGTTTGCCATATGAGCATATCCTTTTGATGCGGACAGATGACAGCCTATTGTAAACATATATTGTATTCCCCTTCCGAAAAAATTTTTCGTGTTATTTCACAATTTTTGCCGAAACGCTTGCAAAATTACTTATATTATAGTATAATTTTATTGTTTAGTCAAGTATTTTTTTAAAATTTAGGAGTAAAATATGATAACAGTAACAAATGTAAGCTTAAATTTCAGCGGAACAAATTTGTTTTCCGACGTCAACTTAAAATTCACATCGGGGAACTGCTACGGTATAATAGGTGCGAACGGTGCGGGTAAATCCACATTCTTAAAAATTCTCTCGGGTGAGCTTGAGCCGACAAGCGGAGAAGTTTCCGTTGCGCCGAATTGCAGAATGTCCGTTCTTAAGCAAGACCATTTTGCGTATGATGATAAAACCGTTTTGGATGCGGTTATTATGGGAAATAAAAAGCTTTACGATATAATGAAGGAAAAGGATGCGCTTTACGAAAAAGAAGATTTCGACGATGAGGACGGCTTGCGTGCGGCGGAGCTCGAGAGTGAGTTTGCCGAAATGGACGGCTGGGAGGCAGAGTCGAACGCATCAAGACTTATTCAGGGCTTGGGACTCGATGAGGGCGTTATGTATATGCAGATGAGCGAATTCGGCGCAAAGGAAAAGGTTAAAATACTTCTTGCGCAGGCGCTTTTCGGAAATCCCGATATCGTTCTTTTGGACGAGCCTACAAACCATCTTGATATAAATGCTGTGGAGTGGCTTGAGGAGTTTATAGTCAATTATCCCGGCACGGTGCTTGTTGTGTCGCATGACAGATATTTTCTTAACATGGTGTGTACGCATATTGTAGATATAGATTATACAAAGATTAAAATGTATGTAGGCAACTACGAATTTTGGTACGAGTCGAGCCAGCTTATAGAGAGAATGATTAAGCAGCAGAATAAAAAGGCCGAGGAGAAGATTAAGGAGCTTCAAAGCTTTATTCAGCGATTCTCGGCGAATAAATCAAAGTCAAAGCAGGCTACAAGCAGAAAGAAAATGCTTGACAAGCTGACTGTGGAGGAGCTGCCCACATCATCGAGAAGATATCCGTTTGTCGGGTTTGAGCAGGACAGGGAGGTAGGCCGTGATATTTTGACGGTTGATTCTCTGACAAAGACGATAGGCGGAGAAAATGTGCTGAACAATATATCGTTTAGCTTAAACAAGGACGATAAAATAGCCGTTATCGGTCAAAATGAGATAGCGGTTACGGCGCTTATGGAGATACTTGCGGAAAACGATGAGGATTACGAGGGAACCGTTAAGTGGGGCATAAGTACATCAAGAAGCTATTTCCCAAAGGATAACTCAAGCTTTTTTGACGACTGCCGATTAAATCTTATCGATTGGCTCAGACAGTATACGGCTGATACCTTTGAAACACAGTCAGAGTCGTATCTGCGCGGATTTTTGGGCAGAATGCTTTTCTCGGGTGAGGACGTTTTCAAAGAGGTTCGTGTTTTGTCGGGCGGCGAAAAGGTCAGATGTATGCTGTCACGTATGATGCTTTTCGGATCAAACGTTTTAATTCTCGATCAGCCTACAAACCATCTTGACCTTGAGTCTATAACGGCGGTGAACAACGGTCTTACGGCATTTAAGGGCAATGTTATTTTTTCATCTCATGACCATGAATTTATTCAGACCGTTGCAAACAGGATTATTGAAATAAATGCAGACGGCTCGATTACGGACCGCCGCTGTACGTTTGACGAATATATCGAAATGAAGCACGGGGAGATGAGTATTTGAAAAAAATAAAATTCGGCTCTGTCGGATGGATTGTGAAAAACGGACGGAAAAGTCTTGTATCGGTCATAATTCTTACGGTGCTTGCAACAAGTATATCTCTTTTGTCGCTGAGATTTACCTTGGCGTCAAAGAATATAATCGATATTGCAACGCATCAGACGGACGGAAATCTGATAAATGCGTGCGTTGAGCTTGTGACGCTTCTTTTGATACAGCTTGCGCTTCAAATTTCAATAAGCTTTGTAAACGTACAGGCGAATGCAAAGCTTGACATTGAGCTGAAAAAAAGTGTTTTTAAAACGCTTATCACAAAGGATTATATGTCCGTTACAAAATATCATTCGGGCGAACTATTAAACAGGCTCACAAGCGATATAAATGTAATAATCGGCGGAATTATATCAATCGTTCCGAATATATGCCTTTTGCTTACAAGCATAATCGGCGGATTTATAATACTTTTTAATCTTGACAGATTTTTTGCCGTGCTTATTCTTCTTGTCGGCCCGGTTTTGATTTTGTGCGCACGTCTTTACTCAAAAAGATTTAAGCAGCTTCATAAGGATTGCCAGCTTGCGGACGGAAAAACAAGGTCGTTTATGCAGGAGATGCTGCAAAATATTCTTGTTATCAAATCGTTCAGCAACGAAACGGATATTCTCGATAAGAGCGAGCAGCTGCAAAGAAACACATATAAGCTTAAGCTTAAGAGAGTTAAAATTTCAATTCTTGCAAACATTTGTATGTATCTTGCTTTTAATGCAGGCTATTATTTTGCGCTTGCATACGGAGCGTATAAAATATCGGTCGGACTTATGCAATTCGGTACGGTTACGGCAATGCTCCAGCTTGTCGGAAAAATTCAGACGCCGTTTCGTGATATTTCATCTATGATACCGCAGATGTTTTCTGTAAGTGCGTCGGTCGAGCGTATAATGGAGCTTGAAAATATGCCCGAGGAGCAAACGTCGGGAAGTACATTTAACTCATACGAAAAAACGCAGTCAATTGTTTTCGATAACGTGTGCTTCGGATATGAGCCGGAAAAGCCCGTTTTGAAAAATGCATCGTTTGATATAAAAAAGGGTGAGTTTGTAGTTATAGGCGGTGAGTCGGGAATAGGAAAGAGCACGGCGATTAAGCTGATGCTTGGGATAATGTCTCCCGACAGCGGCAGAATTTACATAAAAACGGATGACGGCGAGGTCGATGTGGGTTATGCAACGAGAGAGCTTTTTGCATACGTTCCGCAGGGTAATCTGATTTTGTCGGGAAGTATAAGAGAAAACGTTGCTTTCGGCAAAAAGGACGCAACCGATGAGGAGATAATACACGCAATGACTCTTGCGCAGATATGGGATTATGTGAAATCATTGCCCGACGGGCTCGATACGGAGCTTGGAGAAAAGGGATTGGGCCTTTCCGAGGGACAGGTTCAGCGAATTTCAATTGCCCGTGCGCTTTTGTATAATGCGCCGATTTTGCTTCTTGACGAGTCGACCTCGGCACTTGACGAGCAGACTGAGGAGGAGCTTTTGTCAACTCTTAAAAAAATGACGGATAAAACGGTTATAATAATATCGCATAAAAAGGCAGCCTTTGAATTTTGCGATAAGGTGATTGATTACGGAAGATTTAAATAAGCTTTATGCCATTTGGAAAGGAAAGTGCAAAATGAGTATTGCGGATAACATATTTATTAAAAATTGCAGAGATATAATAGACAACGGATATTCCGACAAGGATTTGGATGTCAGACCGAGGTGGGAGGACGGAACACCGGCGCATACGATAAAGAAGTTCGGAATTGTAAACAGATATAATCTTGCCGAGGAGTTCCCTATCCTTACTCTCAGAAGAACGTATTTAAAAAGTGCGATAGACGAGCTTTTGTGGATTTGGCAGAAAAAGTCCAATAACGTAGCTGATTTAAACAGTCATATTTGGGATGAGTGGGCAGACGAAAACGGCTCGATAGGAAAGGCGTACGGTTATCAGCTCGGTATTGTAAATCATTACAGTGACGGAGATTTTGACCAGGTTGACAGGGTTTTGTACGACCTTAAGCATAACAAGGCAAGCCGCAGAATAATGACAAATATATATAATCATGCCGATTTGTCGGAGATGAATTTGTATCCGTGCGCATACTCGATGACATTTAACGTTTCGGGAGATACACTGAACGGAATTTTAAATCAGCGCTCACAGGATATGCTTGCCGCAAACAATTGGAACGTGTGTCAATATGCCGTTCTTTTGCATATGATGGCAAAATGTTCGGGACTTAAGGCGGGTGAGCTTGTGCACGTTATAGCCGACGCACATATATATGACAGGCATATTCCGATTATCGAGGACATAATATCGGGCGCACCCCATGACGCACCGAAGCTTATAATAGACGATATTGATGACTTTTATAAGTTTACACCGTCGAGTTTTCGGCTTGAAGACTATGAATACAACGAATTTAAACATAAAATACCCATTGCGGTATAAAATCAGCGCCTGAAGCGAGTGGGAGGATTTAAATGAAAAAGCTGTTTAAGGGAGCATTGCTTGCGGCGGGAACATTTGCGGCTATAAAAGGACTTGACAATCGGCTTGAAATAACGAGAGAAACCGTCACGTCATATAATCTGCCCGAAAGCTTTGACGGATTTAAAATAGCGCATTTGTCCGATTATCACAATGATTTTATTCCCGGTCTTGTTGAGGAAGTCCGGGGTGAAAAGCCGGATATAATTGTGTGTACCGGAGATATGGCAGATGATGAGGGCGATTATTTGCCGGCGCTTTCTCTTGTAGAAAGACTTTGTGAAATATCGCCTGTGTTTATGGTTACGGGAAACCATGACCTTTGGCGTGCCGACTATGAAAAAATGGAAAAGGATATGAAGGCTGTCGGCGCTGAATTTTTGCACGGAGAAAGAGTTTATTTAAGGCGGGGCGAGGATAAAATCTCCATAGCCGGAATTGACGATCCGTTTTCGTGCGAGCAGAAAAGAGTATCGGATTATATAAAAAGCTCGGCAGACAAGCTCGGCAACTGTGATGGCTTTGATATTCTTTTGTTTCACCGTGCAAATCTTATAGATGAGTTTTCCGGGTTCGGTTTTGACGTTGTACTGTCGGGGCATATGCACGGCGGTCACGTCCGTATACCGTTTGTCGGCGGTCTTGCGGCACCGAAATCATCGCTTTCGGGCGGAGAGAGCTTTCTTTTTCCAAAATATTTCGGCGGACGCTATGAAATTGATAATACCGTCATGATTGTAAGCAGAGGACTCGGAAATCCCACACCGTTTCCAAGGGTTTTTAACAGGCCGGAGCTTGTTATTGTAACGCTTGAAAGTAAGAAATAACCACACTTTGCGGTCAGAACGTATAAAACGACTACCGACCGAAAGCTTTTTATGTTAAAAATAATGAATTTTTTAAAATATATCTTGAAAAAAAGGTCGGATAGTAGTATAATAAATAGTAAAACCGAAAAGCTTTTTAAAACTGTCGGGAGGGTTGGCATTGGATAGGAAAAAAATCGATAGAATAAATGAGCTTTCACATCTTTCGAGAGAAAGAGAGCTTACGGATGAGGAAAAGGATGAACGTCAGGCTTTGAGATGCGAATATCTTGCGGCAATCAGAAATGATTTTAAAAGAACGCTCGACAGCATAGAATTTAAAGACTGATTACCCTTATTAAGATTGATAAAAGAGAGGAAAAAATATTATGATAATTCCGCAAAACTATAAACAGAGCCTTGACCTGCGCCGAACGCAGGAGGCAATCAAATTTGTAAAGGATACATTTCAGCTGAAGCTTGCCTCTGCACTTAATCTGAATCGTGTAACGGCTCCGCTTTTTGTTCGTCCCGAAACCGGCATAAACGATAATTTAAACGGAACGGAACGCCCGGTATCCTTTGACGCACCGCCTATCGGAGGCTCAAAGCTTGAAATAGTTCATTCTCTTGCAAAATGGAAAAGACTTACGCTCGGCAGATTCGGGTATAATCTCGGTGACGGAATTTATACGGATATGAACGCTATAAGACGTGATGAAGAAGTTCTTGACAATCTTCACTCGATGTACGTTGACCAGTGGGATTGGGAAAAGGTTATTTCCAAAGAGGACAGACGCACGGAAACTTTGACGGAAACGGTTAAAACGATTTATGCGGCAATTCGCGAAACATCACAAAAAGTTGCCGACAAGTACGGAATATGCTCTCTTGAACTTCCGGAGGATATAACGTTTGTAACAAGTCAGGAGCTTCTTGATATGTATCCCGGCTTAAACGCAAAACAGCGTGAGTATGAAATTGTTAAAAAAGAAAAAGCGGTATTTCTTATGCAGATAGGAAAAACTCTGTCAAACGGAAAAAAGCATGACGGCAGAGCCCCCGATTATGACGATTGGGATTTAAACGGCGATATACTCGTTTACTATCCGCTCCTTGATACCGTTATGGAGTTATCAAGTATGGGAATTAGGGTTGATGAAAATTCGCTTGTTTCCCAGTGCAGAGCCGCCAATGCCGAGGATAGACTCGAAATGGATTTTCATAAGTCAATTTTAAACGGAAGTCTGCCGTATACGATAGGCGGCGGAATAGGTCAGTCAAGAATTTGTATGCTTATGCTCGGCAAAGCGCACATAGGTGAGGTACAGTCATCCGTATGGAGCGCTGAAATGATTGAAGAATGCAAAAAGCACGGCATAGAATTGCTGTAAATTTTCACATATGAAAGGATAAAATAAAATGGATGCTTTAATTAAGGATTTGTTCAGAAATACCGATAAGTATTCCGACGGTAAAATTACCGTATCGGGATGGGTGCGCACAATTCGTGCGTCAAAGAATTTTGGATTTATAGAGCTTAACGACGGAAGCTTTTTCAAAAATCTCCAGATTGTTATGGAGGATGAAAAGCTTGACAATTATGCTGAAATTTCAAAGCTTAATGTGGGTTCGGCAATTCGTGTTACGGGAGTGCTGGTTTTAACTCCTGAAGCAAAACAGCCATTTGAGTTAAAGGCGGAGACAATTGAGGTTGAGGGTAAGTCTACTCCCGATTATCCGCTTCAGAAAAAACGTCACAGCTTTGAGTATTTAAGAACGATTGCTCATTTAAGACCGAGAACAAATACGTTTGAGGCTGTTTTCAGAGTTCGTTCAATGATTGCCTATGCAATTCATAAGTTCTTTAACGAAAGAGGCTTTGTTTACGTTCACACACCGCTCATTACAGGCAGCGACTGTGAGGGTGCGGGCGAGATGTTTAAGGTAACCACTCTCGATATGGATAATATCCCCAAAAACGAGGACGGTACGGTTGATTATTCAAAGGATTTCTTTGGAAAGAGCACAAACCTGACGGTAAGCGGTCAGCTTAATGTTGAAACATTTTGCATGGCATTTAGAAATGTTTACACATTCGGCCCGACATTCAGAGCCGAAAACTCAAATACGACTCGTCATGCGGCTGAATTTTGGATGATTGAGCCGGAAATTGCTTTTGCAGAGCTCGGTGACGATATGGCGCTTGCGGAGGATATGCTTAAGTATATAATTAACTATTGCCTTGAAAATGCGCCCGAGGAAATGGAATTTTTCAATAACTTTATCGACAAGGGACTTATGGAAAGACTTCATAACGTTGTCGATAACGACTTTGCGCACGTAACGTATACGGAGGCTATTGAAATTCTTTCAAAGAATAATTCGGAATTTGATTACCCTGTTGAGTGGGGAAGCGATTTGCAGACGGAGCATGAACGTTATCTTACCGAAACGGTATTTAAAAGACCTGTTTTCGTGACGGATTATCCGAAAGAAATCAAGGCTTTTTATATGAAGCAAAATGATGACGGAAAGACGGTTGCCGCAATGGACTTGCTTGTTCCGGGCATAGGTGAGATAATAGGCGGCAGTCAGAGAGAAGAAAACTATGATGTTCTTATGAACAGAATTTGCGAGCTTGGTCTCAAGCCCGAGGATTATTCATGGTACATGGATTTGAGAAAATACGGAACAAATAAGCATTCGGGCTTCGGTCTCGGTTTTGAACGTGCCGTTATGTACATTACGGGCATGGGAAATATTCGTGACGTATTGCCGTTCCCGAGAACGGTCGGAACTGCCGAATTTTAATCAAAAGGAACTGTTGCGGGCGGTACATGGATTGCAGGGGGCGTGTTTTACGCCGCCTCAATATCCCGCGGCGGCTCCTTTATTTGTATATTACGGGTAATTTTAAATTAAGGGAGATTGTTTTGATATGGGTTCTTTATTGGTTTTTGCGGCTTTATGCGCCGTGCTTGTGTTTGCGTATAAAGCAAGTATTGTATTGGGTATTGTATGCAGCGTTTTGGAAATATTTTTTGTCTGGCTGTTTTACGGATGGAAAATTAATCTCGGCAGAGCAAATGCGGAGTTTGCAAAAAAGAATTATGATGAGGCAATGAAGTACTACAAAAAAGCTTACAACTCAAAAAACAGAAAATATGAGGTTGACATTTCATATGCACAGGCGCTTTTACGCACGGGCAATACGGAGGAGGCAGAGAAAATTGTTGACAACATTTTATCGATGCGTGTTACGCAGGAGCTGAAGCGTGCGGCAAAGCAGACAAGATGCCTTATTTACAGCAAAACCGACAGAGTTGATGAGGCATACGAGGAGGCAAAGGAGCTTTTTTATGACGATGGCTATGTAACGTCGAATACATATTGTCTTTTGGGATACCTCATGCTTCTTAAAAGTGATATTCCGCTTAAGGAAACGACGGAGCATTGCGAGAAGGCATACGATTATGACAGCGATAACCGTGATAATGTCGACAACCTTATAGTATGCTGCCTAAGAGAGGGAGATTACAAAAGAGCAGCGGAGCTTTCGGATAAGCTTTGCGAGGAACATCCGCAGTTTGTTGAGGCTTTTTATCACGGTGCGGCCGCTTATTTAAAGCTCGGTAACAGAGATAAGGCAAGAGAACTTGCGTCAAAAATAAAGGATTGTACAAGAAGCTTTATGACAACGGTTTCCGAAAAAGAGGTTGGAGAGCTTTGCAGAGAGCTAGGAGCTGAATAAAAGAGTTTTGCGAAGGGAGTTAAAGGATAAATGAATCCTCTTGCAGACAGAATAAGACCGATGAATCTCGATGATGTGTTCGGTCAGGAGCATTTGATAGGAGAAGGCAAAATTCTCCGAAATATAATAGAAAAAAACGATATTCCGAACATGATTTTCTATGGCCCGTCGGGGGTCGGGAAGACGACAATTGCAAATATCATTGCCGCAAGGACGGGAAAGCAAATTCATCGTTTAAACGCAACAACGGCGTCGGTGTCCGATATAAAAGATATTGTAAAATCTCTTGACAGCATTATGGCAATGAACGGCGTGCTTTTGTACCTTGACGAGATACAGCATTTTAACAAAAAGCAGCAGCAGTCGCTTCTTGAATTTATGGAAAACGGGAAAATAACGCTTATTGCAAGCACAACGGAAAATCCGTACTTTTATATTTACAATGCCGTGCTTTCGAGAAGTGTTGTGTTTGAGTTTAAACCGCTGTCGCCGGAGAATATAGAAAAGGCGCTTTTGCGTGCGGTCGGAATTCTTAAGGAAAATGATTATAAGGATTTGCAGATAGAGGACGGAGTAATATCTCACATAGCAAACACCGCCGGAGGAGATATACGAAAGGCGCTTAACAGTCTTGAGGTATCGGCGCTTGCGTCCGTACCGGATAAAAACGGAAAAATCAAAATAACGCTCGATACCGCCACGCAGGCGACGCAGAAAAAATCAATGCGATTTGACCGTGACGGTGACAGCCATTATGATATCCTCAGCGCATTCCAAAAATCAATGCGGGGCTCCGACCCCGATGCGGCGGTTTACTATCTTGCAAGACTTCTTGACGGCGGAGATATGCAAAGCGCTATAAGGAGAATGCTCGTTTGTGCGGCAGAGGATGTGGGACTTGCCTATCCGCAGGCGCTGATGGTTGCCAAGGCGGCGGCTGACAGTGCGCTTATGCTCGGTATGCCTGAGGCGAGAATACCGCTTGCGGAGGCTGTTATTCTTATTGCAACGTCGCCTAAGTCAAACTCGGCAATCGGTGCAATAGACTCGGCTATGCAGTCGCTTTCGAATATCGATACCGGAGAAATTCCGTCACATCTTAAGGATTCGCATTACGGCGGTGCAAAAAAGCTTGGTCACGGAACGGAATACAAGTATCCGCACAGCTTTAAAAATCATTACGTACCGCAGCAGTATTTGCCCGATAATATAAAGGACACGAAGTTCTATATCCCCGGCGAAAACAAAAACGAAGCAGCGGCAAAGAAGTATTGGGATACGATAAAATCGGAGCACAGAAAATAAAATATATACAAGAAGGGAAGACCTATGGAAAATATACAGTTGGAAGCATTGGAAATGCCGATTGCGGTTTTGCGCGGAATTGTCGCATTTCCCAATCTTAACATAACATTTGACGCCGGCAGAAAAATGACGGTTGCGGCGGTGGAAAAAGCGTCAAAGGAGAATAAAATAATTTTTCTCACGTCGGAGCTTGCCGAAAAGACAAACGGAATAATGGAGGAGTTCTCGTGCATGGAGGAGGGCGTTGTGTGCCGAATAGCGCAGACAATGACGCTCCCCGGCGGACTTATAAGAGTGGTTGCAGAGGGCATGACTCGTGCGAGAGTTAAAAGCTGTAACACTGACGGCGGATGCTTAAGAGGTGAAATAGTAACGGAGGAGGACTACATAAAGCGTGAGGATGAAGAAAAATATCCGGCGCTTGTCCGTGAGCTTAAGGAAACGTATAAATGCTATTTTGCCGAAAACAACCGTCTTTTGTCGGACGATTACGCAAAAATACTTATGATAAATGACGGAAGTATACTTTCGGATACGATTGCACACCTGTCGATAAATTTGCCGATTGAGATAAAGCAGCAGGTTTTGCGTGATATTGATGTTACGGAGCGAATGGAGAATTTGATTGTTTCTCTTAAAAAGGAAACCGATTTAATCGCTCTTCAAAAAAAGATTGACCGTGAGGTTAAAAAGAGAATAGACAAAAATCAGAGAGAGTATTTTCTTCACGAACAGATAAAGGTAATAGAAAAAGAACTCGGCGACGGCGACGGCAAAACAGAGGAAATGCAGGAGTACATAAAGAAAATAGATGCGCTCGGCTTATCCGAAAACAGCACAAAAAGACTCAAAAAAGAGGTTGACCGACTTGCCAAAATGGGATACGGTAATCCCGAGGGCGGAGTTATAAGAACGCATCTTGATACGGTGCTTTCGCTCCCGTGGAATACAAAAACGGAGGAAAACCTCGATATAAAAAATGCCGCAGATGTGCTGAACGAAGACCATTATGCAATGGACAAGGTGAAGGAGAGTATTCTTTTAAATCTTGCCGTTCGTAATTTTAACGCACGCGGAAGCAATATTTTATGTCTTGTCGGGCCTCCCGGTGTCGGAAAAACGTCAATTGTAAAGTCAATTGCAAAGGCTGTCGGCAGAAGCTATGCAAGAGTGTCGCTCGGCGGAGTCCATGATGAGGCGGATATAAGAGGTCACAGAAAAACATATATCGGCGCTATGTGCGGTCGTATAATAAAAGCAGTTATGCAGGCAGGCTCTTCAAATGCGCTTATTTTGCTCGATGAAATAGATAAAATAGGTGCGGACTACCGCGGCGATCCGTCAGCGGCGCTTTTAGAGGTTCTCGATTCCGAACAAAACAGTACTTTTTGCGACCATTATATTGAACTTCCGTTTGATTTGTCGGATGTAATGTTTATAACGACGGCGAACACATTAAGCACAATATCAAGACCTTTGCTCGACAGAATGGATGTTATCGAGCTGTCGGGATATACCGATGAGGAAAAACTCATGATTGCGAAAAAGCATCTTTTCCCGAAAGCGCTTGAAAAGACAGGCATGACGGGTAAAAAGGTTACAATAAGCGATGCGGCAATTCGTGAGATAGTGGACTACTATACGCGTGAATCCGGCGTCAGAAATCTGGAAAGGGTGCTTATTAAGCTGCTTTCGGGCGCTGCAAAAATGTATATAGAGGATAATAAAAGCTCGCTTAGAATATCTAAATCGACTGTCGGCGAGCTGCTCGGCAAGCGAATATACTCTTTTGAAGGCAAAAACAGTCACAGTGAGGTCGGAATAGTAAGAGGTCTTGCATGGACGGCTGTCGGCGGTGATACATTATCGGTAGAGGTTAATGTCATGCAGGGCAGCGGAAAGCTTGAATTGACGGGCAAGCTCGGCGATGTTATGAAAGAGTCGGCTATGACGGCTGTAAGCTATATACGCTCCGTCAGCAAAAAGTACGGTATACCGCAGTTTTATAAAACAA
>CAKSPW010000055.1 GCA_934486495.1 uncultured Clostridia bacterium | reverse complement strand
GGCTTCGGCGCGGCGGCACTTGAGAATTTCGGCAGCTGCGAAAAGCAATATGACGCATTAAAGAAAGGCATACTCGAAAATATAGATGACGTTGTCATAAACGGTGATGAGGAATACTCGTCAAAATGTATTTTAAACGTATCTTTTCTCGGCTTGAGGTCGGAAATACTTCTTCACAGCCTTGAAACACACGGAATTTTTGTTTCAACAGGCTCTGCTTGCTCATCACACAAGCCGGAGGTCAGTCACGTTTTGACGGCGATGGGTCTTGACAGAAAAGCGGCGGACAGCGCAATTCGTTTCAGCTTTGACAGCTCGGTTACCGATGATGATATAAAATATGTTGTCGGTGCGCTTAAAAAAGAAGTTGAAATAATAAGGAGCTTTGTAAGAGCATAACAAAATGCGATATTTAAAATAAGCCTAAAAACCGCCTTTAAAAATCGGCGGCACGGAAAGGAACAGTCACGGAAAATGAAGGAAATTATACTTGCAAAATACGGCGAAATAATACTAAAGGGTTGCAACAGACCGAGATTTGAAAAGGTGCTTGTCAAGAATATAGAAAATTCGCTCAAGGGTGTGGACGGGATTGACGTACGTCTTGCACAGGCGACAATTTACGTTGAGGCTGAGGGTGAGGAAAAGCTCGATTTAATATGCGACCGTCTTTCAAAAATATTCGGTATTGTGTCGATAACACGTGCGGCACAGTGTGAAAAGGATTTGGAAGCGATAAAGAAAACCGCTCTTGAATATTGCGGCGGCGAGCTTAAAAGCGGAGTCAGCTTCAAGGTTGAGGCAAAGCGTTCGGATAAAAAATTCCCCTTAAATTCTCAGGAAATCAGCCGTGAAGTGGGCGGATTTTTGCATGATGAGTGCAAGGGCTGCGTTGTCGATGTGCATAATCCCGACAAGAATGTAAAGGTTGAGGTGCGTGATTTCGGAGCATATGTATACATAATGCAAAATAAAATAAAGGGTCAGGGCGGTATGCCTATCGGAACGGGACTTAAAGCAACGCTTTTACTGTCCGGCGGAATTGATTCACCTGTTGCCGGACACATGATTGCAAAGCGAGGACTTGAAATTGATGCGGTTAATTTCTTCAGCTATCCGTACACGAGCGAGCGTGCAAAGGAAAAGGTTATTGAACTTGCGTCTATTATTGCTGAGTACACCTCGAAAATAGAGCTTTATATTGTACCGTTTACCGATATTCAGCTTAAAATAAGAGATAACTGCCCGGAGGAGCATATGACGCTTATCATGCGCAGATTTATGATGAGAATTGCCGAAAAGCTTGCACGCAAACATAAGTCGGCAGGGCTTATAACGGGTGAGAGTGTGGGTCAGGTTGCAAGCCAGACTCTCGGTGCGCTCGACGTTACAAACTCCGTTGTTGATATGCCTGTTTTGCGGCCGCTTATCGGTATGGACAAAGAGGAAATTATTGAGCGTGCAAGACAAATTGGAACTTTTGAAACATCTATTCTTCCGTATGAGGACTGCTGTACGGTATTTACTCCGAAGCACCCGACAACAAATCCGAAAAGAATGTCGGTTATCAGAACGGAAAGCGTTCTTGATATAGAAACTCTTGTAAACGAAGCGGTGGAAGGTACGGAAAAAATAGTCGTATATCCTAAAAACATTGTGAGGTGATAAGCGGTGAAAGCGGAATTGATCTCTGTCGGAACAGAAATTTTGCTCGGAGAGATACTGAATACCGACGCTCAATTTTTATCGAGAGAGCTGTCGGAAATAGGGATTGATGTTTATCACCAAAGCGTTGTCGGTGATAACGAACAAAGGCTTGCCGAAAGCGTGAGGACTGCTTTGGACAGGGCGGATATAGTAATTGCCTCGGGTGGCTTGGGCCCGACGCCGGACGATATTACAAAAGAGGTAATATCGAATGTTATGGGTAAAAAGCTTGTTTTGGACTCGGAGAGTCTCGGATATATAAGGGGATATTTTGAGCGTATCGGAAAAACGATGACGAAGAACAATGAAAAGCAGGCTTATCTCCCCGAAAACTGCATAATACTTAAAAATAATTGCGGTACTGCGCCGGGCTGTATAATAGAAAGCGGAGATAAGGCGGTTGTAATTCTTCCCGGACCTCCGTCGGAGCTTACGAGAATGTACACCGAAAGCGTTAAGCCGTATCTTAAGAAAAAATCGGGCAAAAAGCTGTTTACAAAAACGCTTCATTTGTTCGGGATAGGTGAGTCTGCCGTGGCGGACGGACTTTCGGAATATATGAAAAATCAGACAAATCCCACTTTGGCACCTTATGCGAAAACGGGTGAGGTATATCTGCGTCTTGCCGCAAAAGCGCAAAACAGGGATGAGGCTGAGGAGATAATGAAGCCTATGCTCGATATTATTTACGGCAAGTACGGCGAGTTTGTTTATTCGGACAACGATATGTCGCTTCCGGAAACGGTAGTTACAAAGCTTCTCGGCAAAAAGCTTACGATAAGCACTGCGGAGAGCTGCACGGGAGGATTGATTGCTAAAACGATTACCGATTATTCGGGAGTATCGGAAATATTCTCCGAGGGCTATGTAACGTATTCAAACAATGCGAAAATGAAAAATCTCGGTGTGCTTGAAAAAACTTTATCAAGCCATGGCGCTGTAAGCGAAGAAACGGCAAGAGAAATGGCTGACGGTGTAAGGGAACGCTCGGGAGCAGATATAGGCGTTTCGGTAACGGGTATTGCAGGACCGGGCGGAGGTACAAAGGAAAAACCTGTCGGACTTGTGTATGCTGCGGTATCATACGGCAGCAAAACGGTTACAAAAAAGCTCATGCTAAACGGTGACAGGGAAAAGGTAAGGTATCTTACAATGCTCAATGCGTTCGGCATGGTCAACGATTTAATCGGGCGATAGCTTTCAGTACGCCGAAAAAGTGCGTATATATCACACAGCAGACAGTATTTCAAGAAAAAATTCGGGAAATTATAAAAAACATATAGACAAACGGAATTTTTTGTAGTATAATTAAAGATAAGGTTAAAAAAACGCAATTAAATTGCAATTCGGAAAGGAAAAAAGATAAAATGAACGATAAAATTCACATTATGAATCACCCCCTTATTCTTCACAAGATTACAATGATGAGGGACAAAAACGCAACAGTAAAGGATTTTCGTGAGCTTGTTTACGAAATCGCTCTTTTAATGGGTTATGAAGCTACAAGAGATTTGGCACTTACGGATACAGAGGTGCAAACTCCCGTAGCTCTTGCAAAGGGAAAGACAATTGTAAAGCAGGTTGCGGTTGTTCCTATCTTAAGAGCGGGACTTGGCATGGTTGATGCTATTGTAAGTCTTATACCGGCAGCAAAGGTTGGTCATATAGGTCTTTACCGTGACCACGAAACACTCGAGCCGGTGGAATATTACTGCAAGCTCCCGACAGCGATTGACGAGCGTCAGGTAATAGTTGTGGACCCCATGCTTGCAACAGGCGGCAGTGCAATTGCGGCAATTAACTTTATTAAGCAAAGAGGTGCGAAAAACATAAAGTTTATGTGTCTTATTGCGGCTCCCGAGGGCATGAATGCATTGACACAGGCGCATCCCGACGTTGAGATTTATTGCGGTGCACTTGACGAAAAGCTTAACGAAAACGGATATATCGTTCCCGGCTTGGGCGATGCAGGCGACCGTTTGTTCGGAACATTATAAAACAAAAAAACGGGCGTTGCTGTGTAAAACGGTAACCGCCCTTTTTTGAAATTTGTATTAAATGCCGCTCTGTGAGGTATAATATAACTGTATAATAATTTTCGGAAAGGAAGATAAAGTTATGTTCAGAGGAAAAATTGTAATAGTCGGCGACGGTTATGTCGGTTCGACAACGGCATATACAATTATGCTCGGAGGTCTTTTTAACGAAATAGTTTTAATAGATATAGACAGAAAAAAAGCCTCGGGCGACGCTGATGACATGAATCACGGAGTGTCGTTTGTAAAGCCCGTTGCCGTTGCAGCAGGTGATTACAGCGATTGTAAGGATGCAGATATTGTAGTAATAACGGCAGGCGTCGGTCAAAAGCCGGGTGAAACGAGAATAGATCTTCTAAAGAGAAACACGGCTGTTTTTCGTGATGTGATCGGAAACATCATGCGTTATGCGCCAAATGACGTTATTTTGCTTACAGTTACAAACCCGGTTGATATTCTTACGTATATAACGTATAAGCTGTCGGGACTTCCGAAAAATCAGGTTATAGGCTCCGGTACCGTGCTTGATACGTCAAGACTTAAGTATATGATAAGCCGTCACACGGGTGTTGATCCGAGAAATTGTCACACATATATTATCGGCGAGCACGGTGACAGCGAGGTTGCGGCATGGAGCGTTACAAATATCGCCGGTATGTCGATGGAGGAATATGCAAGCGCAACGGGTAAATGCACGCCGTCGGATCTTGACAAAATGTATAATGCAACGAGAATGGCGGCATATGAAATAATAGATAAAAAGGGTGCAACGTATTATGCGGTGGCGCTTGCGGTGTCTAGAATAGTGTCTTGCATTGCGGGCGAGGAAAATTCGGTGCTTACGGTGTCGTCCGTGTTTGACGGTGAGTATGGGATAAAGGATGTATCGCTCAGTATACCGACTCTTGTCAGCGGCAGCGGTGCTGTAAGCAAGTTTGACGTCAGATTTTCCGACAGGGAGCTTGAGGGTCTTAAAAACAGTGCAAAAATAATGAGAGCGGCGCTTGATGAAATAAATCTTTAAAGGTGAAACAAATGAAAGTATTGCTTGTTGCGATAAACTCAAAATATACGCATACATCGCTTGCTGTCAGAACTCTTTGGGCGAACGGCGGTGAGTGTGAATTTTGCGAATACACAATAAACGAAAAAACGGAAAAGGTAGTATCGGGCGTTTTTGAAAAGGCGCCCGATATAGTTTGTTTTTCGTGTTATATATGGAATATTGAATATGTTTTAAAGGCGGCGGGGGATATTAAAAGCACATTGCCTAATATAAAAATAGTCCTCGGTGGCCCCGAAGTTACGTTTTCGTCAAAGACTGTCCTCGAAAATAACGCTTTTGTTGACGCTGTTATAAAGGGTGAGGGCGAGGAGATTTTTAAAAAGCTTTGCGATAACGGTTTTGATTTTGAAAATACCGAGGCGGTAACGTACAGAAACAACGGCTCTGTAACGGAAAATGACGGATTCGGATATGTCAAAAATCTTGACAGTCTCAACTTCGCCTATACAGACGATGACCTTGAAAAAAATTCGGATAAGCTTATATATTACGAAACATCGAGAGGGTGTCCGTATAATTGCAGCTACTGTCTTTCGTCAACCGTTCATTCGGTGCGCTTTAAAAGCATTGATAAGGTAAAGCGTGAGCTTGATGTGATAATGAAATATAAGCCCAAAACGCTTAAATTTGTTGACCGTACCTTTAACAGCGGAAATGAGCGTACATATGAGCTTATTAAGTATATAATCGAAAACGGTGACGGCATGAGCTTTCATTTTGAAATAGCCGCACACACGCTGACGGATAAGCTGATAAATCTTATAAATTCCGCACCTGAAGGTATGCTGCTGCTTGAAGTGGGGCTTCAGTCAACAAATGAGCAAACGATAAATGCAATAGGACGCGTCACGAATTACGAGCGGCTTTTGACGAATGTGAAAAGGATAACCGATGTCGGACGTGCGCATGTTCATCTGGATATAATTGCAGGCTTGCCAATGGAGGATTTTAAGAGCTTTAAAAAAACGTTTAACGACGCCATGAGCTTAAACCCCGATGTTTTGCAGCTTGGATTTTTAAAGCTATTAAAAGGTACGAGAATACGAAACGAGAAAGAGAAATACTCCTATAAATTTTCCGCTCATCCGCCCTATGAAGTCATATCGAGCGATTGTATGTCTTACGGCGAGCTTTTGGAGCTTAAGAAGACAGAGGAGGTGCTTGATATTTATCATGCGAGCGGAGTATTTAAAAGAACGCTTAAGTTTGCGGAAGGTTTTTTCCCCGACTGCTATTCGATGTTTGACAAAATTTCAAAATATTTTGAGGAAAACGGTTTGTTTGACATAAGTCTTTCAAGGCGTGCGCAGTACGAAGCGCTTGCGAAATGTTTTGGGGAAACAGGCGGAGAATTGTTTTTCGATATATTAAAGCTTGATTGGTTCACGGGAAACAAAAATGCGTCAACTCCCGACTGGTCGCTTGACGGTTACAGTGCGGAGCTTCATAAAATGCGTGTTGAAATAATAAACGAAAACCGAGATTTGTTCGGCAGTGCCCCTGTCGGCGAGCTTTTGAAGCGTATTCATCTTGAAATATTCAGGCATGATGTTTTATCCGACAATTCAAGAAGAAAAACGATTATAGCATTTGATAAAAACGCAAGTGTAATAGGGGAGATAAAATTGCCGCAAAACATGGCGAAAATATAAAAATTTCATAAATTTTTTTAAATGATGTAAACCTGTATTGACAATTTTAAAAAATTTTGTTACTATTATTATATATGAATTTTTTTGAAATTGAAAATATGATTTTGTGTCTTACAGAAAGGAATGGTCGTAAGATGGATTTGACAGAAAAAACCGTATCGAGCAAGGAAATATTCGACGGTATTGTCGTAAAGCTCAGAGTTGATACAGTAACTCTTCCCGACGGCGGCAGCGCAACACGTGAAATAATCGCACACCCCGGCGGAGTATCGGTACTTGCGATAGATGACGATAAAAATGTTTTTCTTGTAAAGCAGTTCAGAAAACCGACAGAACAGGCTTTGATTGAAATCCCGGCAGGCAAGCTCGAATACGGTGAGGATCCGCTCGAGGCAGGCAATCGTGAGTTAAGCGAGGAAACGGGTGCGGAGGCTGAGGAATTTATTCCGCTCGGATATTTTTATCCCACACCGGCATATTGTGAAGAAAAAACGTATATGTATCTTGCACGTGGTCTTAAAATGAATAAACAGCATCTTGATGAGGACGAGTTCCTTGAGGTTTTAAAAATGCCGTATGACAAGCTTTATGATATGGTAATAAATGATGAGATAGTTGATGGAAAAACTGCACTTGCCGTATTAAAGGCAAAACGTTTTATATAAATTAAAGGGGAAAATACTTATGAGCGAAAACAGGATAAGCGCAACAATAAACGGAAGAATGTATACTCTCGTATCGGATGAGAGCGCAGAATATCTCGAGAAGATTGCCGATTGCGTAAACGAACACGTAAGCGAGGTAAAAAGAAAAAATCCAACGCTGTTCGGTGAACGTCCGATAGTGCTTGCCGCACTTAATATATGCGAAAAGTACCTTAAGGCGGAGCAGGGCGCAAAGGTTATTATCGACAGGGCACAGAAAAAATATGATGAGCTTGCCGAGGAAAACAGAAGCCTTAACGAGATTCTGAAAAATTCCGACCATGAAATAGACATTGCGTCATTAAGACACCGACTCGATAACGCAAACAGGGAAATTGCCGAGCTTAAGGCAAAACTCAAAAATGAGTAAGCCGGAGCTTTTATCGCCGGCAGGGTCGTATGAGTCATTATGTGCGGCTGTGCAGAGCGGGGCGGATGCCGTATATCTCGGCGGCAGCAGCTTCGGCGCACGTAAAAGCGCAAAAAACTTTACGATTGAAGAAATGAAAAAATGGACGGATTATTGCCATATATACGGTGTTTCGGTGTATGTTACGGTAAATACGCTTGTAAAGGACAACGAAACGGAGGAGCTTGCCGAATATGTGCGCACGCTTTCGGATATAGGCGTTGATGCGGTTCTTCTTCAGGATTTCGGAGCGGTTGAGATTGTGAAAAAATGTGCGCCGCAGCTTGCAATTCATGCAAGCACGCAGATGACCGCAACATCGGCAGACGATGTTTTATTTCTTCAGGAGCTTGGCTTTGAAAGAGTTGTTCTTTCAAGAGAGCTTTCATTTGAGCAAATCAGGGAAATTGCCGGGAAAGTGACTTGCGAGTTGGAGGTTTTTGTTCACGGAGCAATTTGTATGTGCTATTCCGGGCAATGCCTTTTCAGCAGTATTGTCGGCGGCAGAAGCGGAAACAGAGGTGCGTGTGCGCAGCCTTGTCGGCTTCCGTATTCGATTGTTGATTCGGACGAAAAAAAGGTTTGCGGCGGATATATGCTGAGTCCGCGTGATTTGTGTCTTGTTTCAAGACTTGACGACCTTGCCGAAATAGGTGTTAAATCTCTTAAAATAGAGGGACGTCTTAAGAGATGCGAATATGTTGCGGCGGTTACGGGCATTTACAGAAAGTATATCGATAATCCGTCATCTGTTTTAAAAAGCGATATTACGGAGCTTAAAAATGCGTTCGCTCGCGGCTTTACAACGGGACTTTTCGGTGGTGAGGGAGCGAAAATGATAAATCCCGATAATCCGTCGAATGCGGCGAGCAACACGTTTACCGCAGATGTTAAAAAAAGATGTGCCGATGGTGCGTGCGTAAGAAAAATACCTGTTGAAATAAATGCGTCCGTGCGTATGGGAGATAAGCTGTGCGTTTGCATGACGGACGGAGAAAACTATGCGTATGCGGCGTCCGACAGTGTGGCAGAGCGGGCAATCTCCGTTTCGCTAACCGATGAAAAGCTTAAGGAAAGTCTTAAAAAACTTGGAAATACGCCGTATGAATGCAGAAATATTCAAACGAAGCTTGACGAGAATATTTCCATTCCCGTTTCGCAGATTAATCTTGTAAGACGCCGTGCGCAAGAGGAGCTTTCAAGGCTTCGTGCCGAAAGACCGCTAAGACAAACGTTTGATTTTGATTTTGCGGAAAAGCAAGCTGTAAGGTCGGAGGAGTTTTTTATTGCTTGTGACGTTTCAAATGCGGAGCAGGCCGCAGCGGCGGAAAAGCTCGGCATTAAAAGAATATATTGTCCCGAAAACGTAAATACGGACGGGGGAATTATAAAATGTGCCGCCGTTACGAGCGCAGACAATTGCGGCGGTGATTTTCTTGCGGTAAGCAATGCGGGTCAAATCAAAAAGCATTCCGGAAAACAGCTTTTCGGCGGTGCAAGACTTAACATTACGAATTCCGAATCGCTTTTGTTCTATTCCCGGTATTTAAACGATGCTATACTGTCGCCCGAACTTAACTTAAGAGAAATCGGGCAAATGTCAAAATGCATTCCTGTCGGGATTATTGCTTACGGCAGACTCGATTTGATGATTTGCAGAGCGTGTCCTTTGAAAAATGCGGGGCTGTGCCAAAATCATAAGGCAAAATATCGCCTCAGGGACAGAATGGGGAATGTTATGCAGCTGGTGTGTACGAGCGATTGCAGTATGCGTATTTTAAACTCAAAACCGATTTACATGGCAGATAAGGCGGAGGAAATAAAGAAAAGCGGAGTAAGCTTTGCCGTTTTGAAATTTACAGACGAAACGGGCAGCGAGTGCGAAAAAATAATTTCCGATTACATTTCCGCTTTTTCGGGAAATGGTGCGCTCGGTATGACTGAAAATACATTTACAAGAGGGCATTTTTACAGAGGGGTAAAGTGATGAGAAAAAAAATAATTCTTGCGTCGGGTTCGCCGAGAAGACGTGAAATTTTAAATAATATAGGCTTTGATTTTGAAACGTTTGTTTCAAACGCCGATGAGAGCGCCGTTTCTCCGGACGGTATTCCTGTTGGAGTATACGTTCAGGAGCTTGCCATGCTAAAAGCCGCATCAAGTGCGGGCGAGTCGGAGGATGATGCAATTTTTATAGGTGCCGATACGGTTGTTTCTCTTGATGGAAAAATTCTGACAAAGCCGTCAGATGACAGCGAAGCGTTTGAAATGCTTAAAATGCTGTCCGGCAAAGCACATGAGGTGTATACGGGAATTTGCGTTTTGAACAAATCAGATATGAAAAGCGTTTGCAGGAGCGAGTGCACAAGGGTTGTTTTTTCAACGCTTTCCGATGAGATAATAAACGCTTATATAAAAACGGGTGAGCCTTCCGATAAGGCAGGCGCATACGGTATACAAGGAAAAGGTGCGCTGCTGATAGAGAAAATAGAGGGCGATTACTTTAATGTTGTCGGTCTTCCGATAAAGCTTTTGTCGGAAATATTAAGAGATGAATTTGATTATGATATGATGTAGAAAGGAACAAATCGCAAATGGGATTGTTTTCTAAAAGCCTTGGAATAGACTTAGGTACGGTAAATACGAGAATATATAAAGAAGGCAGCGGAATAATACTGTCGGAGCCGTCGGTTGTGGCACTTGACAGGCTTGACGGAAAAATTCTTGCCGTCGGCACAGAGGCAAACGAAATGATAGGCAGAACGCCCGACAGTATTGTTGCCGTTCGCCCTGTCAAGGACGGAGTAATTGCCGATTTTGACATAACACGTGCAATGCTCAGAAACTTTATTTCAGAGAGTAATGCCGGGGGGATTTTAAAGCCGCGTGCGCTTTTTGCAATTCCGTGCGGTATAACGGAGGTTGAAAAGCGTGCCGTTGAGGAGGCGGCGATAACGGCAGGGGCAAAGTCTGTGTCGTTTGTTGAAAAACCGCTTGCGGCAGCAGTCGGAGCGGGGATAGATATTTACGGTGCAAAAGGTAACATGGTTGTGGATATAGGCGGCGGAACGTGCGAAGCCGCAGTTGTCAGTCTTGGCGGAATTGTATCGTCAAGGTCGGTGAGAATTGCAGGTGATGCGCTTGACAGCTCGATAATTAATTATGTTAAAAAGGAACTTGGAATAAATATCGGCGACCGTATGGCCGAGGAGGTTAAAACGGCTGTCGGAAATGCGTTTGATGACGGAACGGTTAAAAGCTTTACCGTAAGAGGACGAGATGTTTCAAGCGGTCTTCCGAAACAGGCGGAAATTACGTATGCACAGGCAAGAGAGGCAATGCATGATAATATTTGCGAAATTATCGATGCCGTTAAAATTACTCTTGAGCATACGCCGCCGGAGCTTGCCTCGGACGTCATGGAAAACGGAATAACCGTAACGGGCGGCAGCGCAAATATAAGAGGACTTTGCGCTTTTATCAAATCACAAATAGGCATTAAAGCGGAAATTGCCGGGAATGCTCTCGATTGCGTTGTTCTCGGTACGGGTGCAATGCTCGGCAAAATTTCAAAGAAGAAATAACCATTTTCGTTCAAAGGGGAAATTTTAATGAATAAAAAAAAGCTTGCCGCATCGCTTGCGGTGTGTGCGGCGGCGGTTATGATTTTTTGCAGTATATTCGGGGATAATAATTTTTTGGTAAGCGGTATGAGAACGGTATTTTCGCCCGTTCTTACGCTTATCTCCGGAACAGCGCATAAAATTAAGGAAACGCAGATTTATTTTACCTCGATTAAAAGCTACAAGGAGCAAAACGACGCACTTGCAAAGGAAAATGCAGAGCTTAAGCTGTCGGCGCTTTCATCGTCGGAATATAAGGCGGAAAATGAACGGCTTTCGAAACTTCTCGAGCTTCAGGGTGAAATGAAGTTTACAACTGTTGCGGCAAAAGTTGTTTCGTATGAGCCTAATAATTGGTACGATACGATCGTTATAAATAAGGGTACATGGAGCGGAATAGAAGTCGGTGACGCCGTTGTCGCACCGGGCGGAATAGTCGGAAAGGTTACGGAAACGGGTGCCGGGTACAGTATCATTTCCACAATTTTAAGCAGTGAAAATTCTGTTGCCGTAAAAGCACGAAGATGCGGACTTTTATCGGTTGTTGAGGGTGATACGGCGCTTTCAAAACAAAAAATGTGCCGAATGAGCTTTATTGAAAACACAAATGAAATAAAGCTTGGTGATGTGCTTGAAACCACAGGCGCGGGAGGCGTTTATCCGGAGGGGATAACGGTCGGAACGGTTAAGGAGCTTAAGGCTGAAAACTCAATTCCGTATGCCGTTGTAGAGCCGAGCGTCAATTTGACGGAGCTTTACGAGGTTCTGGTTATTACATCATAAAAATTTGCGAAGGGAGAAAATACATGAAATACATAAAAACACTGCTGTGGATTTTTGCTTTATCCGTCATATATGCAAGCGGAATTTTGCGTATCGGCGGAATATCGGCAGAGCTTTTGTTTATTTTCTCCGGAGCGTATGCGTACAATTTTGGGAATGTTAAATCGTCAGTTTGCGTCAGTACGGTATGTGCCCTTATAATGAGCGCACTCGGCGGAAGAAGCTTTGCGTTTTGCTGTATTTCATGCACGTATTTTGCGTTTTTGTGTATATGGATAAAAAAAGGCAAAAGACAGGTTTTATGTTTCGGTATATTATCTGCGCTTTGCGTGATGGTGTTTGAAAGCTTGTTTTACCTTTTGTTTTGCCTTAGGGATATGGGAGCGCAAAGTGCGCTTATGAAGGTGATTTTACCGTGCGGTGTTTACACGCTTGCGGCGGCGCCGATTATTTTTGCGCTTTTGAGGAAAAGCTTTAAGGCTAAGGAACGATTTATTTTCAGATAGGCGGTGAGGAGCTTGTTAAACATAAATAAAAGACTGGTCATTATATATTTTACGGTTGCGGCGGCAATGACAGTAATAATGATGAGAGTTTTTTATATGCAGATAATACGCGGAGAAGAATACAACAGAATTTCGGGCAGCAGAATAGGCGTAAATCTTGTTGACAAGGCACCAAGGGGCGAAATAACCGACCGTTACGGAGAGAAGCTTGTTACAAATGAGGCAAGCTATTCATTGGCACTTACGAAAGCCGATATCACGGACGAGGAGCTAAACGGTGTAATTTTAAAAACGCTTTCGCTTTTGGATAATGTTCCTCAAAGCACGCTTCCGATTGATGAGAATATGAACTTTACGTTTTCAAACGATGATGAGAAAAAGAAATGGTTTGAAAACGATAAATATAAAAAGTATGTTAATATTTCCATGACCGCAAAGGATGTTTTTGACGTTCTTTGCGAAAAGCTTTATAAAATAAGCGGGGAATACTCTCTGTCTGACAGATACAAAATTTTATCGGTACGCTATGAGGCGGACAAGCGTGGATTTTCTCCCGTATCGCCTTATATAATTGCAGAAAACGTACCTTTTGACGCTATTGCGAAAATTAAAGAATCATCGGAGAGTTTCCCGGGAATTGTAATCACAAACAGCTACACGAGAAAATACGAAAATAACGGCTATCTTTCACACGTTCTCGGAAGAATAGGTAAAATGAACGATACCGAATACGAAAAATATAAACCTCTCGGATACAGCTATAATGACAGCGTCGGAAAACAGGGAATAGAAAAAACGGCGGAGCAATACCTAAAGGGTACGGACGGCGTCAAGGGCAGCGGCGGTGAGGACAGCACTATAATAAGCAAAGCTCCGATGGTGCCTGGAAATAACGTTATTCTTACTATTGATATGCAGCTTCAGCGCACGCTTGAGGATTCTCTTAAGAACAGAATACAGAAAATAAGCCGTGAGGGCGGAGAAAAAAAAGGAAAGGACGCAAATGCCGGTGCGGCTGTGGTGATTGATGTCAAAAACGGCGATATACTTGCTATGGCATCGTATCCGACATACAGTCTTGATAATTTCGGAAGTAATTATTCTGCACTTACGGCGGATAAAAACAAACCTCTTTTAAACCGCGCGGCAAGCGGAACGTATACACCCGGATCTACCTTTAAACCGCTTGTTGCCGTTGCGGCAATGGAGGAGAGAAAGCTTAAGCCGACAGAGAAGATAACGGACGAGGGTATATATAAGTTTTATGAGGATTATCGTCCGAGATGCTGGATTTGGTCGGAGTATCATACAACGCACGGCAGTATAAACGTGTCACAGGCGATAGAAAAATCGTGCAACTATTTCTTTTATGAAACGGGCAGGCGCTGCGGTATAGATATTATCAATTCATATGCGAAAAACTTCGGACTCGGACAGCTGACAGGCTCGGGACTCCCCGAGGAGGTAAGCGGTTATGTTGCCAATCCCGAAAGCAAGAAAAAGCTGTTTAAAAATGTTGATGAGCAAGGCTGGTACGGTGCGGATACTCTTCAGGCGGCGATAGGACAATCAATCCATGCTTTCACACCGCTTCAGATTGCCGATTACGTTGCAACAATAGCAAACGGCGGAACGTGTTATAAGCTTAATCTTATAAAAAGCGTGCGCAGTGCTTCGGACGGAAGTCTTGTTTTTCAAAGTAATCCCGAGGCGAGAAGCACGGTTAAAATGAGTGCGGACACACTGAAAGCCGTTAAGGTTGGTATGAAAAATGTTGTCGATGAAGGTTCCGCACGTGCAATATTTACGGGATATCCCATACAGATAGGCGGAAAAACCGGTACGGCTCAGCTTGGAAGCAAGTCGTCAAACAACGCTATTTTTACGGCATTTGCTCCGTATGATGATCCGCAAATAGCTGTGTGCGTTGTTCTTGAACACGGAGTAAGAGGTGCAAATGCGGCGTATGTGGCAAAGGATTTGTTTGATACGTATTTCGGACTTAACGAGGAAGCGGTATCGGCGTTTTATGAAGAAAACAATTAATGCGGGGTGATTTTGTGGAGAAAACAGACGTTGTGGTCCTTAAGGGAACGGCACAGGGGGTTAAGATGATTTTGGATTCTGATACACCCGTTATGCAGGTTCTTGAGGCTATGCGTGCAAAGGTAAAAGAAGCGGAAAACTTTTTTAAAGGAAAATGCACCGTTTTCGTATGCGGCAGACGTCTTGATAATTCGGACAGACTGCGCATTACCTCGGTTATGCACACAATTCTTCCCGATGCGGAGGTTTGCTTCGGTGAGCCGCACACGTCATCTCTCAGCACTCAAAGCCTTGATGTGCCCGACAATTTCAAAAGAATTGTACCGAATCGCAGTATGATACGATTTCATCACGGAGATATAAAAAGCGGTGAGGCGATTTCTGCCGCCGGAGATATTTTCGTTTTCGGTAATATCGAAAAAGGCGGTCATATTTACTCGGCCGGGAGTATTTACATAATGGGACGGCTTGCCGGATTTGCGCACGCAGGCATTGAAAATGAAAAAAATGCGGTCATAGCGGCGGCAGATTTCATGCCGGAGGGCATTTCCATTGCCGCATTAAGCACAATTTTTGATAATAATACACAAAAAAAAGGCTTGAAAATAGCATATCTTACGAATGATACAATTTTTTTGCATGATTTTTTGTAAATAATATAGACAAACGATTTGTTTTGTGATATAATAGTTGTAACTTGGGGTAAGTACAAATACGGCTGCAAATTAAGTCGGTTGTAACAGAATGGAGT
>CAKSPW010000054.1 GCA_934486495.1 uncultured Clostridia bacterium | reverse complement strand
GCGGCATACAGTGCAAGCTCATCGGCTGTCATTGCCTCTGCGAGAAGATTTGCGGCAACGGTTACCGCGGCTGTTATTTTTGCTGCATCCATTGTCAGTCATCTCCGAATACAAGGTGTTTGTTTATAATATGATGCAAAATATTGTTTTGTGATGAAAGGAAAGTATTTAATGCTCAGAGTTTACCGAATAAGACTCGAAATTGACGAGGATATTTCATCTCTTAAAGATAAATGCGAAAAGGCTGTCGGGTGCAGGGTTAAAAACGTTACTCTTTTGAAGCGGTCGATTGACGCAAGAAGAAAAAATGACGTGCATTACTTGTGCTGTGTTGAATGTGAGCCTTTGGGCAAATACAGCCTGTCGGAAAACGTAAGGGAAACAAGTGAAGATGAGTTTGCCTTTAAGGGCGGTAAAACAAAAGGAAGGGTTATAATTGCCGGCAGCGGCCCGGCAGGACTTTTCGCAGGACTTATGCTTGCAAGACAGGGCTATGAGCCGATAATTGTTGAGCGCGGAGAGAGCGTTGAAAACAGAGTTAAAAAAATCGATTCTTTTTTTTGCGGCGGAAAGCTCGATACGCAAACGAATATACAGTTTGGTGAAGGCGGAGCAGGTACATTTTCCGACGGTAAGCTCAATACCGGCATAAACGACGCAAGAATAAGGGTTGTTCTTAAGGAATTTGTAAGGTTCGGCGCACCGGAGGAAATACTGTATGAGGCAATGCCGCATATCGGAACCGATATTTTAAGAAATGTTGTAAAAAACATAAGAGAAGAAATAATAAGACTTGGCGGAGATGTGTATTTTAATACCTTGCTTTGCAGAATAGATGCCCCGGACAGCAGACTTTGCGGTGTTTGGCTGTTATCGGACGGCGAGGAAAAATATATGCGGTGCGATGCGCTCATTGCGGCAGTCGGTCATTCAAGCCGTGACACTTTTGAAATGCTTGCCCAAAGCGGTGTCGAAATGGAAAAGAAAACATTTTCGGTCGGTGTGCGAATTGAGCATAAGCAGTCAATGATAAACCGTGCAATGTACGGAGATTTTGCGGATAAGCTGCCGCCTGCACCGTACAAGCTGTGGCAGCATTTAAAAAGCGGAAAGTCGCTTTACACATTTTGTATGTGTCCCGGAGGGTATGTTGTAAATGCGACATCGGAAACGGGCGGTGTTGTCACGAACGGAATGAGCAATTATATGCGTGAGGGCGAAAATGCAAACAGCGCATTGCTTGTAAATACGGACGGATATGACGGCTTGTTCGGAGGCGTGGAGCTTCAAAGAGAGCTTGAGAGAAAATCGTTTGAGGTCGGCGGCGGAAATTATAATATGCCCGTTCAAAACGTTTCGGATTTTATGTGCGGCAAAGCGTCTGCGGATTTGGAGGACGTAATCCCCACCGTAAAGCCGGGATATACACCTGTGGATTTCAGAGATATATTTTCGCCCGATATTCTGTCCGTTTTAAGAGAAGGTATTTTATCGTTCGAGAGGAAAATACCCGGCTTTTCAAAATGCGGTGTTTTAACTGCGCCGGAAACAAGAAGCTCATCTCCTGTAAAGATTTTACGTGATAAGGAAACGCTTATGACAAATATTTCGGGACTCTTTACGGCAGGTGAGGGCGGAGGTCATGCCGGCGGAATAACGTCATCGGCGGTTGACGGTATAAAGAATGCAGAGGCGGTATGCACATATTTGGATAAATACTGTATAAAATACTGAAATAACTGTTTTACACTTGACATACAAACTAAAAAATGATAGAATAATTATAAATTGAACCGAACGCAATTGCTTCGGCTCTTTTTATAACACAACGAAAGGTGAAGAAAAATGTCAAAGTTTAAGGAGTTTCTAAAGAGAAAGGATATTATAATATCCGCAAAAAGATATGCTATTGACGCAATGTCAGCAATGGCACAGGGGTTATTTGCGTCACTTTTGATTGGTACGATTATTTCAACTGTCGGAAAGCAGTTCGGAATAGAATTTCTTGTTTCAATAGGTAATTATGCCTCAGCTGTGAAGGGTGCTGCAATGGCGGTTGCGATAGCTTATGCGCTTAACAGTCCTCCGCTTGTAATGTTCTCTCTTGCGGCTGTCGGCGGTGCGGCAGACGCTCTCGGAGGCGCCGGCGGTCCGCTTGCGGTTTTTGTTATAGCTGTTATAGCGTCGGAGCTTGGTAAGGCTGTAAGCAAGGAAACAAAGATAGATATACTCGTAACACCGACTGTAACAATAGTTGCCGGTTGTGCTCTTTCAATGCTTTTGGCGCCTCCGATCGGTAAGGCGGCAAGTGCAATAGGCGGCGCAATTATGTGGGCAACTGAGCTTCAGCCGTTTTTGATGGGTATGATAGTGTCGGTAATTGTTGGTGTTGCGCTTACGCTTCCGATAAGCTCGGCGGCAATTTGTGCTGCGCTCGGTCTTACGGGACTTGCGGGCGGTGCCGCTGTTGCAGGCTGCTGTGCGCAAATGGTCGGCTTTGCGGTTATGAGCTTTAAAGAAAACGGAGTCGGCGGCTTGGTTGCACAGGGAATAGGTACAAGTATGCTCCAAATGGGTAACATAGTAAGAAATCCGAAAATATGGATTCCGCCTACACTTGCGTCGGCAATTTGCGGCCCTATCGCAACGTGCGTGTTTAAGCTTCAGATGAACGGTGCTGCGGTATCGTCCGGTATGGGTACTTGCGGTTTTGTATCGCAAATCGGAGTGTATACGGGATGGATTTCGGATATTGAAAACGGTCTTAAAATGTCTATTACGGCTATGGATTGGATAGGTCTTTTGCTTATTTCAATCGTTCTTCCGGCGATTATTACATATATTATATCAATCCCGATGAGAAAAAAAGGCATGATAAAGGAAAATGATTTAAAACTTGATATATAAAAAAGGGGTAGTGCAAAATGTCAAAGTATAAATTTGAAACGATTCAGCTCCATGCAGGTCAGGAAACGGCTGACAGTGCAACCGATGCCCGCGCGGTGCCGATTTATGCGACAACATCATATGTTTTTAAGGACAGCGAACAGGCGGCGGGCAGATTTGCGCTCAGTGAGCCGGGGAATATTTACACTCGTTTAATGAATCCCACTTCCGATGTGTTTGAAAAGCGCATGGCTGCACTCGAGGGCGGAACAGCGGCGCTTTCCACCGCTTCCGGTTCGGCGGCGATTTGCTATGCTGTTAGAAATATTGCTCTTTCGGGCGACCATATCGTATCGTCCGTGAATTTGTACGGCGGCACGTATAATCTGTTTGCAAATACGCTCGTTGAGCAGGGGATAGAAACAACGTTTGTAAATCCGTCGGACCCGAAAAATTTTGAAAAGGCGATAAAGGAAAATACGAAGCTTTTGTATGCCGAAACGCTCGGAAATCCCAATTCGGATATAATCGACATTGAGGCGATAGCTGAAATTGCGCATAAGCACGGACTTCCTTTAATAGTTGACAATACGTTTGCAACCCCGTATCTTTTAAGACCGATTGAACACGGTGCGGATATTGTCGTACATTCGGCAACAAAGTTTATCGGCGGACACGGAACTGTTCTCGGCGGAGTGATAGTTGACGGCGGAAGCTTTGACTGGACGCAAAACGATAAATTCCCGGGGCTTTCAAAACCTAATCCGTCATATCACGGTATTGTGTTTACGGATGCGGCAAAGGACTGCGCTTTCGTTACAAAAATCCGCTGTACTCTTATGCGTGACCTTGGCGCTTCAATATCTCCGTTTAACTCGTTTCTTCTTTTACAGGGACTTGAAACGCTGTCGCTTAGGGTTGAAAGACACGTTGAAAATGCGCTTAAGGTTATTGAATTTCTTAAAAATCATCCTCAGGTTGAGCGTGTTAATCATCCGTCACTTGAGGGAGGAAGACAGGGGGAGCTTTATAAACAGTACTTCCCGCACGGTGCAGGCTCAATATTTACGTTTGAAATAAAAGGCGGCGGTGAGAAGGCAAAGAAATTTACGGAAAGCCTCAGACTTTTCTCACTTCTTGCAAATGTTGCCGATGTTAAATCACTCGTTATTCACCCGGCATCAACAACACATTCTCAGCTTAGTGAAAGTGAGCTTGCCGATTGCGGAATTTATCCGACTACCATACGACTCTCAATCGGAACAGAGCATATAGACGATATTATCGACGATTTGAAGCATGGTTTTGACTGTGTAAAGTAGTTGATTGTGTAAAAAGCTTTTTGAAAAAAATTTCTGGTACATGAAAAGATATTTTTGGATAAAGACTTAGCGTCTTACGTTTTGAGATTGTTTTGTAAATAAGGCTGTTTAAAAAGTCAATTGACTTTTTAAACAGCCTTAATTTTTTCAAGGGGATAGAAAAAAGTTTGTTGATAGCAAGAAAAGAAAGAACACTGTGAAAATCAAGTTTTTTTTGAATAATCTAAACCAAACTACATCATTTGTAATACCCGCAATACGTGTTTTTATTTCTTTTCTTGCGTTCCGAAGTTTTTTTACGTCCCTATTTTATTAAACTATTTCGGCACCGCTTTGAATATCATTTATTGTGGTAAGTGCCGTTAAGCCGTCCTCAAATTCGGCTGACAATATCATTCCGCATGATTCAAGACCCATCATTTTTCTCGGCTTCAGATTTGCGATAAATATAACGTTTTTACCAATCAAATCCTCCGGCTTATGATGTTTTGAAATACCGGACAGAATCTGTCTTGTTTCACTGCCGACTTCAAGAGTGAATCTTAAAAGCTTTGACGATTTGGGTACTTTTTCACATTCGAGAACCTTTCCGACCCTTATATCGAGCTTTTCAAAATCCTCAAACTCTATATAATCCTTAAACGGTGCAAGCTTTATCTCCTCAACGGGTGCAAGCTCGGCTTCCAACTCCTCAAGCTTTTTGTCAGCGTCAATTCTTGCAAAAAGAACAGCCGCATCTTTTACCTTTGTTCCCAATTTATATCCGCCGAACGATTTAATGCTTTCAAACGAAATATCGTCTGCGCCTATTTCATTTGCTATCTTTTCAGCCGTTTCGGGCATGAAGGATGAAAGAAGTGACGCAATAACTCTGATTGACTCGAGAAGATTGTAAAGCACGGTTGAAAGTCTGTCCTTGCTTGAATCGTCTTTTGCCAAAACCCACGGAGTTGTTTCATCAATATATTTGTTTGAACGGTTTACTATTTTCCAAATTTCGTCTATGCTGTCTGCAACATGGAGAGTTTTCATCTTTTCGAGAATATTTTCAATACATTCGGAAATTGTATTTTTAAGATTCTCATCAAGCTCGTCGGTTGCATTGTTTACCGGTACACTGCCGCCAAAATACTTATTTACCATTGCACACGTTCTTGTAACAAGGTTTCCGAGAGTGTTTGCAAGCTCGGAGTTGTATCTTGAAATAAATACGTTATACGTGATTGTTCCGTCCTGCGCAAACGGCATTTCGTGGAGCGAGTAGTATCTGACAGCGTCAACACCGAAATGACGTACAAGATCTTCGGCATAAATAACGTTGCCTCTCGATTTGCTCATTTTTTCCTCACCGACAAGCATCCACGGGTGACCGAACACCTGCTTTGGAAGCGGTTCGCCGAGAGCCATAAGCATAATCGGCCAGTAGATAGTATGAAATCTTAAAATATCCTTTCCGATAATATGCACATCGGCAGGCCAATACTTTTTGTAAAGCTCACCCTTATTTTCGGGAGTGTAGCCGAGAGCCGTTATATAGTTTGAAAGTGCGTCAATCCATACGTAAACAACGTGACCTTTATCAAACTCAACCGGAATACCCCATGTAAAGCTTGTTCTCGATACGCAAAGGTCCTGAAGTCCGACCTTAAGGAAGTTGTTAAGCATTTCTTTTTTACGTGATTCGGGCTGAATAAATTCGGGATGATCCTCGATATACTTAATAAGCCTGTCCTGATATTTGCTCATTTTAAAGAAATAAGCTTCTTCCTTTGTCTTTTTAACCTCACGTCCGCAGTCGGGACATTTGCCGTCAACGAGCTGTGTTTCCGTCCAGAATGACTCACAGGGAGTACAGTACCAACCTTCATATTCGCCCTTGTAAATATCGCCCTGCTCGTAAAGCTTTGTAAATATCTTTTTTACCGCTTCAACGTGATAATCGTCGGTTGTACGGATAAATTTGTCGTAACTTATATTGAGCATATCGGCAATATCTTTAATCTGCTTTGCAATTTTATCGACATAGCTTTGCGGTGATACGCCCTCCGATTCGGCAATTTCCTGTATTTTCTGACCGTGTTCGTCCGTACCGGTTAGGAAGAAAACGTCCTTACCGATGTAGCGGTTAAATCTTGCAATTGCGTCCGTCAGAATGATTTCATATGTGTTTCCTAGGTGCGGTTTGCGTGAGGTATACGCAATTGCTGTTGTGATATAAAACTTTTCCAAATTATTCACTCTCCCAAAATTTTATAAATTGTTTTTTTATCTCATGCATACGCTCAATCGAGTAATGCTGGATTTTTTTAATGAATCCGATAAGCGCGTCAAACATATGCGCTTTGTAAAAACTGAATATAAGCATAAGGATTATCGGACCTAAAATCATACCGCCGATGCTTAAAAGCTTAAAGCCGAGATACATTGATATAAGCGTTAAAAGCGGATTCATACCGATATTTTTGCTTACTATTTTCGGCTCGATACTCTGTCTTGTAATGATTATTATAACGTACATTATAATAAGTCCGAAGCCTGTTTTTACATCTCCCGTTATAAAACTGATTATTGACCACGGCCATAAAACCGCACCGCTGCCGAAGAAGGGGAGCGCGTCGAGAAATGCCGTACCGAGCGCAATCAAAAGTCCGTATTCAGTGCCCAAAATGCTAAGACCTATGAACAGTATAAAAAATACGACAATCATTATTATGCCCTGCGCCTTTACATATCCGCCGAGATATTTTTTTATCTGCGAGCTGAGAATTGCCATTTTTTCATGCGTTTTTTCGCTGAAAGGCTTTTTTACAATCATATTTACGTGTTCAAAATCTGAAATAATAAAGAACGTTGCAAGTAAAAATACAATCGTTGAAACAAGCGCCTTTGGAAGCGCCTTTGCAACAGAGCCTGCGCTTATTACAATCGGAAGCGATTTTGTGTTTATGATATTTGCCGCTGTGCTTGATATTGAGTCGCTGACAGACTGAATTGACTGCTGTATGTTCGGCGGAAAATTATTGTATATTCCCGAAAGCTTGATTTTGATAATTTCTATCTCCTGTATAAGCGACGCATAAATTTCCGGGAACTGACTGTACAGCGTTTTAAACTCGTTTATTATTTTGTAAAGCACCCATACGACAATACTTCCGAGACCGCCCACCAAAAGCACTATCACAACGGCGCCTGCCGCAGTGCGCGGAATGTGCAGCTTGTTCTGCATTTTTCTTACGAGCGGATTTACCGCAAGCGCAAAAAGATACGCTATAATAAACGGCAGAAAAAGCGTCAGTATATACACAAGAAAATCTATGATTTTCGGCAGCGCAAGTATTACCGCAACGACTGCAAGCGCAAAAATCAATACTCCTACAATTATTTTCAGTGTTTTGTGTTTAAGTTTCACGTCGGAACACCCTCTTATTTCAGAAATTTATCCATTAAAGTGCAACCCTCTTGAATATATATTCCTGTTTTCTTTGCGTTTTCCTCATTGTAGTCAAGGTTTGACGATACCGACTCATCAGATGAGTAGATAATGTACGGAACAGGGTCGCTTACATGAGTTTTAAGCTTAATCGGAGTGGGGTGATCGGGCATGATGAGCATTTTGTATGCAACATTTTTCTCCGACAATACCTTTCTAATTTTGCCTACAACCTTTTCATCTATAAGCTCAACGGAAAGCTTTTTGTGCGGAGCGTCGCCCTGATGACCGCATTCGTCCGGAGCTTCCATGTGAATGTAGACAAAATCGTCACCGTCATCCAAAAGCGCCTTTAATGCCGCATCTGCCTTGCCGTCAAAATTAGTTTCGTATGTGCCTGTTGTGCCATCGACATCAATTGACCTCATACCTGCGCAAATTGCTATACCTTTTATAAGGTCGACAGCCGAGATAACGCTGCCTTTCAAACCGTATTTTTCCTCAAACAGAGAAAGCTGAGGTTTTTTGCCCTCGCCCCAAATCCAAATTGATGTTGCCGGGTTTTTGCCGTTTTTAATTCTTTCGAGGTTTACGGGATGATTTTTTAAAATCTTTTCCGACTTTTTCATCATTTCGAGAATTTCACCGGCGTGGTCGCCGCTCGGGAGATAGTCCTTGATTTTCTTGTCGGAAATATCGTGGGGAGGAGTAAGCGACACATTTGTCGAGCCTCCGTCCCAAACCGTCAGGTGTCGGTAGCTGACGCCCGGGTAGAATTTTATAATATCTGTGTCAAGCTCTTTTGCAATGCTTTTTATAAGCTCACGTGACTCATCTGTCGTAATTTCGCCTGATGAATAGTCGAGCATGGTTTTGTCCTCGTAATTTTCTTCATCGGAAAGCGTTACAAGGTTGCATCTGAACGTTACGTCGGAATCTTTGAGAGGCACGCCTATGCTTGCCGCCTCAAGCGGAGATCTGCCCGTATAGTACTGTTTTGTGTCATATCCCATAACCGAGAGGTTTGCAACGTCGCTGCCCGGCTTCATACCGTCCGCAACCGTTTTAACAAGTCCTAACTCTCCGTGGCGTGACATATAGTCGATATTCGGCTTGTCGGCAACGTCAAGTACGGTTTTTCCGTCAAATTCGTCAATGCCGTAGTCGGCCATTCCGTCACCTAAAATTACAATGTATTTCATTATTACATCTCCTTGGTTTTAAATACTAATGCTACTGTTCCGGCGCCGACATTTGTGCCGATAAGCGGACCGATCTCCGCTCTTAATATGCCGTTGTCGGTGCAGAACATATCTTTTACGTTTTCTTCAAGCTCATCGCCCATTTCCTTGCACGAGTCAATGATTATAAACTCTGCCGCATCCTCGTCAAACGTTTCGTATTCCGATACCATATCGCAAAGCTTTTTGTATATTTTCTTTTTGCCGCGCAGCTTTGCCTCAACGTCGATAAGACCCTCCGAGATTGTAAGAACGGGCTTTACGTCCAAAAGTGTACCGAGTACAGCCGCAGCTGTGTTGAGTCTGCCGCCTTTTTCAAGATACATAAGGTCGCTGACAAGTATAAAAGCGTGCAGGTGCTCGATATAATTTTTTCCTTTTTCGGCAACCTCCTCGGCGGTGTAGCCCTCCTGAACGTACTTTGTCATCTCTATTGCCGTTTTGCCTATCAGAATTGAGAATGACATCGAGTCAATTATTATTATATTGGCGTTCGGATTGCCGTTTTCCAAAATATCATCTCTTACAAGGTGTGCCGTGTGGTTTTGACCGCTTGCAACGGACGACAGCGTTATGTATATTACGCTTTCATGCTCCTTGCTCGCTTTTAAAAGCATATCATACATTGACGCATACGGCGTTTGAGATGTTTTCGGCAGTTTTTTTGTTTTTGAAAGCATATCGTAAAACTGCTCATTTGACATTTCCGTACCTATTACATACGATTTTTCGTTAAAAATGCTCAAAAGCGGAATAAGTCCTATTCCGTATTTTTCACGTGTTTCGTTTGATAAATCGGCTGATGAGTCAACCATAATGTGTATATCGTGCATTTATTTTGCCTCCGTCCAATTAAATTTTGTAAGGCTTCCCGCCTCTTTGAGATTAAGAAAAGAGTTTTGTCTGAGTGCCTCGTAAACGACTATTGCCGCAGAATTTGAAAGATTTAAGCTTCTCGCTTGTGAAATCATCGGTATTCTTATGCATTTGTCCTTGCTTTTATACAAAAGCTCCTCGGGGAGTCCTTTTGTTTCCTTGCCGAAAAATATAAAATCTCCGTCATGAAACGTCACGTCCGAATATCTGTTTTGCGCCTTTGTTGACGCATAATAGCAATTTGCGTTTGGGTTTTTCTCAAAAAAATCGTCTAAGCTTTCATAGTACACCACGCCGAGAAGATGCCAATAATCAAGTCCGGCACGCTTAAGCTTTTTATCGTCTATCTCAAAACCCATCGGCTTTATAATGTGCAGCTTTGAGCCGGTTGCCGCACACGTCCTTGCAATGTTACCCGTATTTTGGGGTATTTCCGGCTCGTGCAAAACTATATTAAACATTTGTACACTTCCTTATTCGCTTAAAAGATAAGAGTATTTTGCATATATGTTAAGACTTCTTGAAATTTCGCTGCTTGTGAGATTGCTCTTTACATATTGCTTAACCTCTTCTCGATTTGAATTTATATTTGAGAGAACATAGTTTACGTCTATTTTACCGTATATGGACATTGCAAACGAAAACTCATCGGCTGTCATTGCCGATTTTACACGGTCCATAAGCGGTTTTTTCGTTTTTTGTGTAGGCTGAGGCTTCGGGGTAGGCTCGCTTTTTTGCGGCTTGCTTTCGCTTTTCGGTTCGGTAGCATTATCCTGCACATTTACTTGCTGTGCCTCTGCCGCCTTTTCCTGCTTTGCTGCCTCCTCCTTTGCTTTGTAATCTATGTATTCCGTCAAATCGTTATCCTGTAATACGCCGCTTTGGAGCATATCGTCGACAAATTTTTGAACCTCGTCCTGAACTTTTTCGTCTGTTAAGACATTTTGTGCTTTTTCAAGCGTTTTTTCAAGTACGACAGGCTCAAAATAAAACTTGTACGTACCGTATGCGCCGCCGAGTAAAAGTGCGACGATTATTAAAACGGTAAGTAAAATCTTATTTCTTTTTTTCATCGCTGTATCATCCTTTCATTCAGTCTGCTTTGGCAAGCTTTTCGCTCTGGTCGGCAGTGATAAGCGCGTCTATTATTTCATCCATGTTTCCGTTTAGAAATTGCTCAAGCTTAAAAAGTGTAAGATTGATTCTGTGGTCGGTTACTCTGCCCTGCGGGAAGTTATACGTTCTGATACGCTCACTTCTGTCGCCCGAGCCGATTTGCGATTTTCTCTCGTCTGCAATTTCCTTGTGCCTTTCGGCTTCCATAACGTCATAAATTCTCGAACGCAGAATTTTCATAGCCTTATCCTTGTTTTTAAACTGTGATTTTTCGTCCTGACACGATACGACAATTCCTGTCGGGAGATGTGTAATACGGACGGCGGAGTCGGTTGTGTTGACGCACTGACCGCCCGGACCGCCTGCACGGAAAACATCTATTCTCAAATCGTTCGGATTGATGTCAACCTCGACCTCCTCAACTTCGGGGAGTACCGCAACCGTAACGGCGGAGGTGTGTATTCTGCCCGATGACTCCGTTGACGGAACTCTTTGAACTCTGTGAACTCCGCTCTCGAATTTAAGTCTGCTGTATGCGCCCTCGCCTTCGATAGAGAAGCAAACCTCCTTGTAGCCGCCTATGTCGGTAGGGTTTGAGTTTAAGATGTCTATTTTCCAGCGGTGATTTTCCGCATACATAGAGTACATTCTCATGAGGTCGGACGCAAAAAGAGCCGCTTCCTCACCGCCCGTACCGCCGCGGATTTCCATAATGACGTTCTTTTCATCGTTGGGGTCTTTCGGCAAAAGAAGAATTTTAAGCTCGTCGCATATTTTGCCGAGCGACTTTTCCGTCTCCGATATTTCATCGCGCAGCATTTCCTCAAGTTCCTTTTCCGAGCAGGTTTCGAGCATTTCCTTGTCATCGGCAATTGTTGTTTTTGCCGATTTGTATTCGTTGTATTTGTCAATAATGGGGGAAAGGTCAGAATGTTCCTTGCACAGCTTTCTCCACGTTTCTTGGTTTGCAATAACTTCGGGGTCGCTTATTTTCTCCGCAAGTGTATCAAATTTTTCCTTCAAAGCTTCAAGCTTGTCAAACATATGGTTAAATCTCCTTAGTCTGTAAAAATCCAATTATAATTTTATCAAAAAATTACCCGATTGTCAACAGTTTAAAAGATAATTTAATAAAAGTTTATAAATCACGTCGTCATGTAGCGGTATATTTAAACATTATTGCGTACATAGCCTTGAATCGCTGAAGGTTACGGTGCGGTTTGCAGTCTGATTGTGCCGTAAAATAAAGTACGTGTTTTATGTGCCGTAACCGATTTTAAACTTTTACGCAATATAAACAGAAAAAAATTGCATGGTATTAATAAAATTACTGTTGACAAAGTAGTAAAAGTATGTTATAATTAGTATGCGTATTAATTAGTAAAGGAGGCTTGTATTTTTATGCGAAAAGACGGGACTAAAACCAAAAGTAAAATTCTTACCGTCTGTGTTCGCTTGTTTTTGGAACAAGGTTATAAAAATACCACAATTACACAGATTACGGAAGAGGCAGGAATTTCAAGAGGGAGTTTTCAAAACTTTTTCCCTACAAAAGATGCGGTTTTAATGGAGCTTGTGAAAACTATGTTTGGCGGACAATTCGGTGCGGCAAGGAAAATTGTCGGTAATGATTTACCGCCGGTTTATGTTTATGCGGTAGAAACGGCAATACAGCTTACGCTCACCGAACTTAATGAAAGCTTGAGAGAAATATATATTGAAGCATATACGGTGACGGATATTGCCGAGTATATTTTTCTTCAAACCACGGCTGAATTAAAGTGCATATTCGGTGAAAATTTCCCCGGATATGAAGACAGTGATTTCTATGAAATCGAAATCGGAACGGCCGGATTGATGCGCAATTATATGGCAAAAAAATGCGATATTCATTTTCCGCTTGAACATAAAGTGAAACGATTTTTGTCGTCGGCAATGCGTGTATATAAGATGCCGGAAGAAACAGTTGAGAATGTGCTTGCATTTGTTGCCGCACTTGATTTAAAGACAATTTCGGCAGATGTCATGCACAGGCTGTTTTCGGTGCTTGAAATGAAATATGATTTTAAACTGTCGGACAAAGGAAAGGAATGAGTATAAATATGAAAAAGTTATTGGTGTTATTTGTAATAATTTTGACAACGTTTTTTACATCAGCTGTATATGCACAAACTGAAAATCCCCAAATACACAGCCACTGTATCTGCGGAAAGAGCAATTGCACGGAAAGTCACGGCGAATCGGTAAATTGGCAGGCTTGGAACGGCGACACTTCGGTCGGTACGGCAAGCGGTAATACGGAAACGGCGGTATATTTATATTTGGAAAAAGATGTTACCATAACAAGCACACTCAGTATTTCAAATGTTACCGTGTATCTTTGCCTTAACGGAAATACACTTACAATAGATAATGCGGGGAATCCGGCTGTTCGAGTCGGCGAAAATCAAAAATTCGTACTTTGCGATTGCGGAAAAACAGGAAAAATTACGGGAGCAAAGGGTTCTGCGCGGAAGGATAACGCATATTTCGGCACCGTAAACTGTCGTCCCGGCAGTGATTTTGTGATGTATGGTGGCTCTATATCCGATAACACTGTTGAAAATGCAAACGGAGGTGGTATTTTTGTAAACGGCGGTACATTTACGATGTATGACGGATTTTTAAACAATAACAAAGCTCCGAATGGCTCCGGGGGTGCAATTTCCGTTGAAAACGGCACGATTAATACGTTCGGCGGCGAAATGAACGGCAACAGCGCTATAAACGGCGGAGCAATTCATCTTAAAGGCAATACAAAGGGTGAAATCAGAAATATAAAAGCAGACAGCAATGCCGCAACGGGAGGCATTAGTAGGGGTGGTGCAATTTATACGGAAACAAGCGGTATAATTAAATTTTACGATATTGAATTGAGCCAAAATACAGCGAATCACGGTGGCGGAATTTATCTTGATAGCGTTGCGGATAATGTTTATGCAAATATGTATAACATTGATATACGCTCCAACTCTGTTACGGGCAACGGCGGCGGAATTTATCTTGACGGCAGCGGAAAAGGAAATCCGTCTACCAGTATGTACGACGTCAAAATACTTCAAAATGAATCGGGTTCTGACGGAGCGGGAATTTTTATGACATCGGGAGCTATGCTTAATTTGCGGGGCGGTTTTATAAGTGATAATACTTGTACGGCAGGCGGAGGCGGCGGAATTCGTGCAGCGAGCGGAACATACGTTTCTGTACAGAAATACGATAACCCGTTATATATAAAAGGAAATACCGCAAATTTAGGCGGCGGAATTTCAGCAAGCGGAAATGCTTTTGTTGTGGGAGGAGGATGCATAATTGAGGAAAACACCGCAAGACAGGCAGGCGGCGGAGTATATGTTGATTATATTTACACATGGTGTATATTTAACGGTACAACAATTACAAAAAATACCGCTCCGATAGGCGGAGGATTTTGCCTTAATAAGAAAAATAATGAAGGCAGACAACTTGAAATTTCTAATGGAACAACGATTATCGGGAACACTTCGTCGGAAGATAATTCTCCGAGCAATCTTTATCTGAAAGAGGGCAATAAATTTCAATTTCGAAAAGGTTTGACGGGAAATGAAAAAATCGGTGTGTCAGTAAGCAAAACACCGACGATGTCCGAGGCAACATGTATAGAGTCTATCTATGATGAAACATGGCACGATACGGCAGGTGATCGGTCAAATCTTATAATACCCGATAATGACAATTACAAGGTTGTATACAAAAACAATATGCATTGGCTTGCCCTAAAACCGACAGTAGTGCTGACTACGGAAAAAATAGCTGTTTTCAATCTTGACAGAGCAGCAACTTTGTACGTGGCAAGCTATGACGGAAACAGAGTTTTGGATGTTAAGTCAGTACCGTTTGAAGCAGCCGAAAATATCTCTTTTGAACTTCCGGCTATCGGTTTGAATACACAAGGGGCAACAAAACTAACAGCTTTCCTTTGGGATGATAATATGAGCTCACTTTGCAAAAGCTCGTCTGATGAAGTGACGGCTGAATAAAACAAAAGAGGCTGTTTAAAAAAGTCGATTGACTTTTTTAAACAGCCATAGCTTTTTTAAGGGGATAGAAAAAACTTTGGAATCAACAAACCGAACCAAAAACCGACAATCGCCGATTTATGCGCAAACGGGTATGGCACATTGCCATCGATTATATTATATCGTTTATTGATTGCAGATTTTCCTTTGAAACGGGTTCGTCGAATTTTGTTATATGAAATTCGGGATTTTCACCGAAAATAGCCTTGTACCATACGCAGCCGAGCAAATATCTGCCCAATCCGAGGCTTGCATGAATCTCATCACGGTAAAGTGTATCGGGCCAAATACGATATGCCTTTGCCATTGCCTCACCGCTTTTTATCACACCGTCGGGATTTATAAGCTTTTCGGCTTTTTTGTATGTGGATTTAACGGCGGAAAACATTTCCTCTGTCGATTTAAATCCCATTTTTTCAACTCTTTCTCTGTTGTCGGGATATGCCCATGTTTGATGAATGAGTA
>CAKSPW010000053.1 GCA_934486495.1 uncultured Clostridia bacterium | reverse complement strand
CCGGGGGATTGCCGAACCCCCGGCGGCTTTGGTTCTTTCGCCGCCGAAAGAACGAAAAGGTCAGAATTTTGGAATGTAAATTAAATAGGTACAAAGTGGTTTTTTATAATTGCAATTTATATTCTTTTGTTGACAGTGATTGATTATTGCATCATATGCAATTTTAATCACTGTTAACTGTTTCGCCCATTTCGTACTTTTGCGAACAAAAGGCAAATAAATTTAAGATTTTTGATTGTGAAACAAATTGGTATAGAGTTGTTTTTTATAAAAAGCAACTCTATACCGATTCAGATTATATATTTTTACCAAATCCCCTTTATCAATCTTGACAAAAAAAGTATTTTGAGTTATAATAAAGAGCAACGAATTAATGAAAAGAGGAAACAATATGAAAATAGCAATCGCAGGATACGGCAATTTAGGGCGCGGAGTTGAGTGTGCGATAAAGCAAAACGACGACGCCGAGCTTTTCGGTATATTTACAAGAAGAAATCCCGACAGCGTTAAAACATTGACGGGTGCAAAGGTTTATCATATCGACGATATTGAAAAATATGCACATGATTTTGACGTATGTATAATATGCGGCGGAAGTGCAACCGACCTACCCACGCAGACACCGCATCTTGCTTCGCTATGTTCTGTTATAGACAGCTTTGACACGCACGCAAAAATCCCCGAGCATTTCAAAAATGTTGACGAGGCGGCTAAAAAAGCAGGCAACACCGCAATAATATCTGTCGGCTGGGACCCGGGAATGTTCTCTTTAAACCGCCTTTACGCAGGCGCAATTCTCCCCGATGGTGCAGACTACACATTTTGGGGCAAAGGCGTAAGTCAGGGTCATTCCGACGCTGTAAGACGCATTGACGGTGTTATTGATGCACGTCAGTACACAATCCCGACAGAAAGTGCGCTTGAGGCTGTAAGAAGCGGCAAAAATCCGACCTTAACGACAAGACAAAAGCATACGAGAGAGTGCTTTGTTGTATGCGAGGAGGGCGCTGACAAAGCAAGAATCGAAAAGGAAATAAAGGAAATGCCGAATTACTTTGCCGATTATGACACAACGGTAAACTTCATCTCCGAGGAGGAGCTTAAGAAAAACCACAGCGGTATTCCCCACGGCGGATTTGTTATAAGAAGCGGTAAAACAGGCTTAAACGGCGAAAACAACCACATAATCGAGTACAGCTTAAAGCTTGATTCAAACCCCGAATTTACATCATCAGTCCTTGTTGCATACGCACGTGCGGCTGTCAGAATGAAAAAAGAGGGCATTACAGGCTGTAAAACGGTATTCGATGTTGCTCCGTCATATCTTAGCCCCATGTCAGACGAGGAATTAAGAGAAAAATTGCTTTAATGCAAAAAAGGGGATGTTAAATGTCTATCGGCGTATACATATACGCTTTCAATCATCCCAAAACTAAAGTTTTGGCTCATTTTCCTATCCCACGAAAAAGTTAAGGCTGTTTAAAAAGTCAATTGATTTTTTAAACAGTCTTTTTTAATCTCCGAGCAAATCCCGCCGCTTTAATATTAAAAAATTTTTCCAAATAAATAAATTACATAAAATTCTTATTTTTGCAAACAATACTTATTGAAAAACATACGACAATCAAATTTGTCTGCGAAAAGGAGTTTTAGTATGAAAGCAACCGGTATTGTAAGACGTATAGATGACCTCGGCAGAGTTGTAATTCCAAAAGAGCTGAGAAGGACGCTTAGGATACGTGAAGGCGACCCTCTCGAAATTTACACAACATCAGACGGCGAGGTTATATTCAAAAAATACTCACCCATAGGAGAGCTTGGAGATTTTGCATCAAGCTATGTTGAAACGCTTTCAAAAACGAGCGGCTACGGAGCGTGTATCACCGACAGGGATAATGTAATTGCCGTTTACGGCGTACCGAAAAAGGAGTTTTTGGAAAAGCCGGTAAGCTCGGGGCTTGACAGCGTTATGAACGAGAAATCGGAATACAACATGGTATCGGACAACAAAAAAATAACCGTTGTTGAAACGGCGCAGGACTATAATGCAGGCGTTGTTGTGCCTATCGTTTCCGAGGGCGACACAATCGGTTCGGTGGTATTCATCATGAAAAACGGTGAAAAGCCGAGCGAGGTTGAAAGCAAGCTTGCCGAAACGGCGGCAGGATTTTTAGGCAAACACATGGAGGGTTAAAATTGACGATAGTTGATTTATAACGAACGGATTTTGCTGAATTAAAAAAAACACGTATATTTCTTTCACCGTGTAAAAGGAACCCATAAACAAGTAAAACCTGAATACAGGGATAATTTTAGATAGGGATTAATGTCGGTAAATAAGAAACATACGTGTTTTTAGCAAAATTAATATATATCGTATTCTATCATTCTTTTCCTTTTATCGATATACTTATAAAATTTGTAAAAAAGAAACAGAACAAGAATAAGCGCAAACGGCACCGATAAAAGAACGTAAACGTTCGGAAATTTAAGGCACGCGGCGACAGCGCAGTACACATAATAAATCGGTGTAATCACGAGATATTCATTAATATAGCGCATTTTGATTTTATGTTCGCAGATACGGTCTGAAATAGAGAGTCGGCGAACGTTATATAAAAACACAATCAGTGCGAGTGTTCCGTTTAAATATTTGCCTGCATACATAAAGTCGTCAAGCACAAAGTAGGACGATACTATACAAAAAATGGAGCTTATGGGACGAATTATCTTAAAAAATCTGTTAAAAAATTTAGTTCGTTTATTGGCATAGCCGCTCATAACGTGCCACAAGTACCAGTCCATAAGAGTTGACATTCCGTCGTTTGAAAACGAAAATACAACGTTATTATCGTCAATAAGCGTCGGGTCAACCTCACCGGTGTAGTTTTGCGTTTCGGTAAGTGTTCCGTCAATGTTTAAATCTATAAGCGTAGGATAATTGGAGCCTTCTTCGACTTCATTCTTATTAAATATAAAATATTCTTTTCTCATTAAAGTATCCTTCCGAATTTACGACTAAAAGCCAGGGAGACTCGCGCGCAGCACTCCGCAAGCAATTTAATCTTTTTTTAAAATAAGCGAAATTAAATATGTACCCAAAAGAAGTTAATCCCAATAATCAGTCTGTTCTGCCCTAAGCTTAATAAGCCTGTCCTCGTAAAGCTTACTTGCAAGCTCCACAACGGTTTCGGGCACGTCAAAATATTCGGCAATCTCCCACTTTTCGCAGCAGCCGTCTTTTAGCGCAATTTCAAGTTCATCGAACGGAATGAGAGTTTCAACCTCCCACTTGTTCGCCTTTGCCTCGCACTGACCGCGCAGCTGAAAATCGGAGCGACCGGTATAAAATGCGTTTCTCATGCAGTGACCGAGTTCATGAGCCAAAAGCTCCTTCTCGTCACGTGTGGTTTCGAGCATATCGGCGTCAATTCCGATACTGCCGGGAACAGACATTGATTTTATGGGGCTAAGCGGAAAATGATATACCGAGATACCGTTTTCATCTGCTATTTTATACAGCCCAATAAGATCCATCTGACTTAATCTCCCCTTTGTGATTTAGTAAATTTTATAAAATCAAGAACGCGGCGCATTTCCTCGGGAGATAAATCTCTCACCTCACCCATGAGGGCATACTCCTCGTCTTTTAAGAGGTTTTCTGCATTATCAAATTTTAAATCACTTCTTCCGATAAGATAGTCAACCGACGTATTGAAAAAATCGGCAATACGTTTTAACATATCTGTATCGGGGGTTCTGTTTCCGCTTTCCCAATTACCTATTGTTCCCGCAGAAATATTAAACCTTTTTGCAAACTCAATTTGAGTAAGACCATATTCCTTCCTTAAACCCTTAAGCCTTTGAGAAAACATATCAATTCCACCTTTCGATAATATAATAACATATTACCTAAAATATTGCAAGTAATTTTTAGAAATTTACATCAATTCTCACAAAAAGAAAAGAATAAACTTGACAATACTTTCGATATGTGATATTATATTCTCACAAGATGAAAGTTCAAAGGAGGAATAATATGTTATACAAAAACAGTACCCCCTCCGCCCTGTATGCGTGTGAAAAAGAGCGCACGGGACTGTGGGGAGAATATGACGAATTATCGGGATTTGACGAAAATGCACCTGCCTGCATTAAGACAAGGAAAGGAGGTATTTATTATGTCAAAAAACAGAGGCGGCTGGATAAAATTGTACAGAGATGTTATTAACAGCGGAGTGTTTGAGGACCCGGCAGTATTTAAGCTTTGGATTTATCTTTTATGCAGAGCAAGCTTTGTCGAACATGACACGATTTTTAACGGAATGTCCGTTCATCTCAAGTCCGGTGAGCTTATATGCGGAAGAAAACAACTCGCTCACGATTTGAATATATCCGAAAGCAAGATTTACAGAAGCTTACAGTTGCTTAAGAAAGAGGAAAAAATTCGACAAGTTTCGACAAAGAAATACTCGATAGTTACTATCTGTAATTGGAATATTTTCCAGGAAGAAAGCGAACATCTTACAGGTTCTCCCCGAACATCAGGCGAACATCTTACGAACATCTCACAAACAACTGACGGACAGCTCGAAAACAACTGTCAAACATCTGACGAACACATAATAAAAAGAGAAAGAAAGACAAAAAGAAAAAATTACGGAACGGTAGAATGTGCTTTTAACGTGAACAACGAACCGCCTTCGGAGCTTGAAATTCTTACGTGGGATTTACTCAAGCGAAGGGATGAAAGGAGTGCTTGTAAGTGAAAAATCAAAATACAATTATCAGAAAAATCAATCAATATTTCGACAGCTTAAAGGGCGGAGTAATTACCGATGAAAACGGAAATCAGCTATTCGATAAAAAAGGAGTACCTCTTACCCTCCCCGATAAACCGCCGACAGTTGCAGGTCTTTGCAGGTCGCTCGGGCTCGGCAGTCGTGATGAGCTGTCGGAATATGCAAACAGTGAGCTTGTCGGCAAGACTGTACGTGCTGCGCTTATGCGTATAGAGGAATATACGGAGAGCAGGCTCTTTGACCGTGACGCGTCCAAGGGTGCGGAGATAATTCTTAAAAATGAATTTGCATGGCAGGACCGCTCAAATACCGCCGATATGGCGCAGGGACTCGGTGTTGTGATACTTTCGGATATTCCCGATGAATAAAATATAGCAAGAAGTTTTTACACCGTATTTTATTGCACAGAAACATTATACTGTAACATATAGTGTTATTATTATATCAAAGCTGTGCAATTTGTGAGAATTATGCAAGAATTATTAATGAGTGTTGAATTTATAAGTAATATGTGATATAATGTAAATGTACACTTGTGTTGCTATTACACCGTACAATTATAATGTGTTTTACATACTAAAAAGCAAAAGGAGATGTTGTTTTGAAGAAAAACGGTATAAAAAAATTACTTGCCGTGTTGTTGGCAGCTTCATTGACATTAAGTAATACTATTGCGCTCGCAGCCGTTTCGGGAAGTGATAATGCGGAGGAAAACAATCCGGCAAGCGACGGAATTTCGATTATGTTGGACGGTGAGAAATTATCACTTGATGTTAAGCCTCAAATAATAAACGGCAGAATAATGATTCCCATGCGTGAAATCTTTGAAGCTTTAAAAGCCGATGTCGAATGGAACGCTGACAAAAAAGAAATAACGGCTAAATCAGACATAGGCACCGTCATTATGCGAATTGGATATTTGCTGATGTATGTAAACGGAACACCCAAGCTTTTAGATGTTGCACCGCAAATTACAGACGGTGTTACGATGATACCCTTGAGGAATATATCCGAAGCTATGGGATGTAATGTCAATTGGGATGATTCCACACAGACGGCAAGCATTAACAATTGGGAATCTGTTTGGGTAAAAAAGCTTTCGGCAAGCTATTCATTCGCTCAAATCGAAAATCTAAGCGACTATAATTCTAAAATAAAACCGAGGTTGTCAACAATCGGAATAATAGAAAATATAAAAATAAGAGATATTAGCGACAATGTTTACGATTCGGTTATAATGGCTACTGTAAAAGACCTTTTTGAAAACAAATGGAATGTGATTTTAAGTCCGCTTGCAGAAGATGAAAACAACAGAAATTCCTTTGACGGTTTTCTTAACAAATCGGTAATTGTTTTAGGTGAATATTACAATGTTTTGGAGCAATTCAATAATCCTATTCTAATTGCTCACAAGATTTTAGATGTGACGAACGGAATTAAACTGATATATCATAAGGATTTCGATTCTTTATACCCCGAAATAAAATCCGAACAAGCAAAACGAACGGTATACGGCGCAGGCGGATTTACCATTGAAGCACCTTGCGATGACGATGAAATGTTAGTGAAGCTGTATCTTTATAACAAGCCTATGGTTGCATTATTTTCGGAAAGCGGTCAAATAAAGGTGGTTCCCGAATCAAAAAAAGAAAAATATACGGCAGACGAATGGTTTGAAGAATCGTTTCCGCGCATTATGTACACATGGAATAACAAGCTTCGTTTTGTAAAATCAAAGGACTATGAGCAAAAAAAATCGGACGGGTGGCATGATTATCCGACCGTTAAAATGTATGCTCCTGACGGAAGAACGACGGATGTTGAGGAATGTGATATTGAAAGCTTTCAAAATGTGGGTTGGTTTTTGAATCCCGTGACAACTATGTATGCTCCTGACGGCAGGACAATAGATATTGAACAGTCACAGGTTGAAGATTACTTAAATGTAGGCTGGTACATCTCGCCGGTAACTACAATGTATGCCCCGGACGGCAGGGAAATTGTAATAGATCAGTCAGAAATAACGGAGTATGAAAACGTTGGTTGGTATACCAAGCCTGTACAATACGTATACGCTCCGGACGGAAGAGCAGAGTTAATTCCTCGCTCCGACGTAAATTCATGGGTAAATGTCGGCTGGTATACGGACCTTTTTATCGGCAAGCCTTATGTGCACAATTTTAAAGATATTACAAAAAATATGCCATATGTCGGCGATGGCGATGTATTAGAATTAAGATGGGATCCGGTAAAAAACGCTATCGGGTATGAAATTGAGATAAAATCGGCTGACGGCTATGAAACCGAAGCCAGGCAATACTATGAAATAGTTAATGCCGAAGGTGAATTAGTGTATACTACCGCAGGTAGTGAGGTCTATAATGAAAAGGTTAGAATCAGAGGGTTCGGGCTGAACAGGCTGGGAGAGACAGTATACGGACCGTGGAGCGATGTAAGGCAATTCTTTTTTTCGAAACATGGTTACACCTTTAGATTTGATTTATTGGATTGGAATCATTTAAACGAGGTAAGAGAAGCGCTCGGAGTTCCGAATAATAATACCATTCATACAACCGTTTATAAACCGTTTTTTATAGATAATCGTTATGTTATTGAAGTGGAATTTGAAAAACGCTTTCGACGACAACGTTTAATATGGGTAAAAGCCCTTTGCGATCATTATACAGGTGAAATTTTAGATATTGATTCAAATTATTAAAAAATTAATGACAAATAAAATACAAGCTGTCATGCGCAAAAGCTGCGACAGCTTGTATTTTGCCGATACGGCAATTTTATGAAGTCTTATAAAAGTTTACCGAAAGGCGAATTGATATTAATTCCGTTTAACCGTTTTATGCCTTTTGACGTACGGCAGGCAAACTTACATTAATTTCGGTGGCAATTACGCTATTGGCAGAGCAATCAGGCGATTTTAATCGTTTCGCCGCCTTTTACCGAGTAGATTTTACCGCCGAGAGAAAACCAAACAGTTACTGCGGAGGGGTTATAAACGATTGAATTATCAAAGCTTGTGCGCAAATTTTCAAACGCTTTTACATAGTCGAAAATTTCGATATTGGTTGCGTACCAGATATAATCCTTACCGCTGATAATGTCGGCAAATTTTTCGATAACGTCCCAATTATCGTTATTGTCAAATTCATAGCTGTGACCCCAGACGTAAAACATCTGACAATTTCCCCACTTTGCCGGCTGCAAAAATCTTTCGGCAAGTTCAAAAAGCTGCGGATCGTTATGGTGGCAGGTCGCATCGAGAGTAAGCCAATTTTTAGGCATAAAGAAATTATGTGTTGATACAACCGTTCTTGAGTATTCGATACCCGAAAGCCGAATTGCGTCAAGCGTTTGGTCGTTATAACAGCCGTACGGATATGCCATTCCGCGCGAGATAACGCCGAGATGCTTCTCTATTTCCTTTCTGTCCTCGATTATCTCAAAAAGAGTGTCGGTTGTGCGCAAACCCTCAAGCCACGGATGAGTTAAAGTATGTACCGCAACCTCATGCCCAGCATCAAGATAATACTTTTTTGCATCCTCCCATGTAATATAGGATTTGCCGTCAGAGTTATTGAAGTTGTTTGAGTTAATGTTGAACGTTGCCTTCAAACCGTGCGACGAAAAAATATCGGAAAGTCTTTTATCGAAAATTCTTCAGTCATCGTAGCTGAATGTGACAGTCTTGTTTTTTCCTCCGGGAAATCTCATTTCCAAATTCATTTGCGCTGCGCCTCTTTCCTTTTTTGGTTATTGATATGGTTTAGTTTACTTAGAGCCGAACTCCGCCGGCTGTATTGTCTGCGTATTAGAGCCTACCTGATGTGCTGATATAGTTTAGTTTGCCTAAACCGAACGCTGTCGGCTGATATGCTTTAGTTTACTTAGAACCGAACGCTGTCGGCTGTATTGCCTGCCGATATGCTTTAGTTTACTTAGAACCGAACGCTGTCGGCTGATATGGTTTAGCTTGCTTAGAACCGAACGCTATCGGCTGTATTGTGTCTGCTGATATAGTTTAGTTTACTTAGATCCGAACACATCGGCTATATTGTGCGTGCTGATATGCTTTAGCTTACTTAGAGCCGAACACATCGGCAATTTCGGTAATTGAAATAAATGCGCCCGGGTCATTATCATGCACTAGCTTTTTGATTTTGCCGATCTGAAATCTGTTTACAACAACGTAAACAATCGTTTTATCGGAATTGGAGTAATACCCTTTTGCGTCCGCAACGGTAATACCGCACTCAAACTCATTTGAAATTGCGGAGCATACCTTCTCGCTCTGCTCCGTCACAATCAATGCCGCCTTTGCTCTGTCGATACCCTCGATAACATAGTCAACCGTTTTAAGAGCGGCAGCATATGTAACGATTGAGTAAAGCGGCAAAATCCAGCTGTCGAGTATAAATCCGCAAATGATATAAAGAGCGAGGTTATAAATCATCATGAACACACCGACCGTAATTCCGAGCTTTTTGGCAAAGATTACAGCTAAAACCTCCATACCGTCCATCGCTCCGCCAAAGCGCACCGCCATACCGCTGCCGATACCCGATATTATTCCGCCGAACACGGCGCACAAAAGCAAGTCGCTCCCGGCAAGCGGTGACGCAACCGAAACATCAACCGGTAAAACGTCCGTAATAAGCCATGCCGCAAACGAGTATATACAAACCGCATATATAGCGTAAAACGTAAACACTCCTCCCTGCCGCTTAAATCCGTAGAGAAAGAGCGGAATATTAAGCAGGATAAGGAACACGGAAAGCGACAAATATTCGGGTGTGAGCTGAGAAAGAAGTATTGAAGTTCCCGAAATACCGCTGTCGTACAGATTTACGGGCGCAATAAATACTGTTACGCCGAACGCATTTATTATGCCGGCAACGGTAAGGAAAATGATATTTACAATGCTCAGCTTTGACAGGAAACTTTTCATGGGCAACCTCCGATCAGTCCATATTTTCAAGCCACAGCTTCCATGACGCATCCGACGGCATTCGCCAATCGCCGCGCGGAGAAAGACAGATACTGCCCACCTTCACGCCGTCCGGCTGACAGCTGCGTTTATATTGCTGTGTAAAAAATCTTTTATAAAAATTGATAAGCCACTTTTTGATTTCTTCCTTTGTAAAATCGTCCTTGAACGCTTTTTCCGCAAGGAACAGAATTTTTTCGGGTTCAAAGCCGTATCTTACCGCATAGAACAGGAAAAAATCATGGAGCGCATACGGTCCGACGATACTTTCCGTTTTTTGAGCGATTTTCCCGTCCTCATCGGGCGGAAGAAGTTCGGGGCTTATGGGTGTTGCGACAATGTCACGGAGTACGTCCCTGCTTTGGGGGAACAGATCACACTCCGCTACGCTTTCAACCATCCATCTTACGAGCGTTTTCGGAATACCCGAATTAACACCGTACATGCTCATATGGTCTGCATTGTACGTACACCAGCCGAGTGCAAGCTCGCTCAAATCACCTGTGCCGACAACGAGCCCGTTTACTCTTCCCGCATAGTCCATAAGCACTTGTGTTCTCTCGCGCGCCTGCGCATTTTCATAGGTTAAATCATATTTTCCGCTCGGCTGACCTATGTCGGAAAAATGATTTTCCACGGCAGATTTGATGTTTATTTCAACCGCTGATACGTGCAGCGATTTCATAAGAGCCAGAGAGTTTTTATATGTCCGGTCCGTAGTGCCGAAGCATGGCATCGTTATCCCTATGACGTCTTCGACGCTCCTGCCAAGCTTTTTCATCGCATTTACGCACACCAAAAGCGCAAGCGTTGAATCAAGGCCTCCCGACACGCCGATTGTCAGCTTACTTCTGACACTCGAGAGTCTTTTACAAAGCCCGGCGGTTTGTATTGCAAATATATCACGACAGCGTTTATCTCTGTCTGATTTTTTGCCCGGAACAAACGGAAGCTTGTCGACCGATATTAAATCGCCGTTTGAGAATTCATGCCCGTACGGAATAAAAATCTCCCTTACCTCTTTCGCATACAGTGCTCCTGCATCCGAAAATGTCTTGATTTTCTGTCTGTCAGCACGTATTTTCCCCAAATCAATATCGCGCGTCAAAACATAATCATTATCTATAAGATTAACATTTTCGCCGATTACGTTTCCGTTTTCGGCAATCATGCCGTGACCTGAAAATACGAGGTCGGTTGTTGATTCGTCAGACCCTGCCGATGTGTACACATAGCCGCAAATACACGATGCCGAGCGGTTTTGTATAATGGAGCGTCTGTACTCCCTTTTAGCGATTGTTTCATTGCTTGCCGAAAGGTTTACTATAACCTCTGCTCCGCCGAGAGTCAAAAATGTTGAAGGCGGAAGCGGTGACCAAGCGTCCTCACAAATCTCACAGCCGACCGTAACATAGCCGCCGATATTCAATATGATATCGGTGCCGATCGGGATTTCGTAGCCGTCTTTAAAGCCGAGCTGTGATGAGGAAATTGTCTTTCTGTTTAAATCGCTCCCCGACGAAAACCATCTTTTTTCGTAAAATTCGTTGTAGTTGGGTACAAAGGTTTTCGGAATAACGGCTCTTATTTTTCCGCCGCTTATGCATACCGCCGTACTGAAAAGGCGGCCGCCAACCTCCATGGGTGTACCGACAAATACGGTTTTTTCACATTTTTGCGCAATTCTCTCAAGCGCCGAGTATGCGCCCGTAAGCAATTTCTTTTGCAGAAACAAATCTGCGCACGTGTATCCGGTAACGCAAAGCTCCGGGAAAACGGTTATATCGCTTTTATTATCAATTTTATCAATTATTTCTTTGCAATTATACTCGGTATCGCCCACGCTGACACGAGGCACGCACACCGATGTTCTTAAAAAATCAAACACAAAAATGCACCCTTTGTAATTTATTTTGCACGTATTCACACTTTCGTCTGCACCCCGCACTCGCCGCATGGGGCGCAGACGTTAGTTTTATCGCCCGAAGGCTTTGTCTTTTGATTAACCTTACATTTGCCGACTGTTTACACGGCATTTGCGAAAGGCTTTGCCGATTGTTTTGCATGGCATTTGCGAAAAGCTTTGCCGATTGTTTAGCATGGCATTTGCGAAAGGCTTTGCCGATTGTTTACACGGCATTTGCCCGAAGGCTTTATCAATTATTTAATTCGCATCCACGCTTCAAATTTCGACTTCTCGTCCCACGTCTTACCGCATGACGCATAGTCTACCATTTTAATTGTTTTATCGCCAATCGTAACGTCAAACTCTGCCATATGCGGAAAATCAACAGTATCGGCAGGCTCAAGCTTCAAGCTGTCACACTTAACGTCAAGCACCTCTCCGACCTCTCCGAATCTTGCGTCACGGGCAAGCACAAGCGGTCCGTATAAAACTGCAATATGCTTGTTGCTCAGCTTATCGTCCGGGTTTTTCTTTCCTCGCACTATTCTCGGATTCATATTTAAATAAAGCGTAACCTTTTCACCGTACTCCCAAAATTTTGTAATTTTGAAATACTGATGACGACCAACATATATATGATATGCGTTAAGATGTTCCGCATTTAGTCCTTTGTGAAATGACGGTACTCGAAACGCAAGCTCCATTTGTCTGCCGATTCTCGGATAAACCGTAATTTCAACCGTACTGCCCTTGGGGTAATCGGTTTTGATTTCAAACGTTGCGTCCTTGGTTGATACTTTGCCGTTCATGTACAGGAGGAATTTATATCCCTTGCGTGACCTCATAACGCTCGCTTTCGGAAGAAGTGCAAGTCCTGCCGCACCTATTGCGATACAGCAGCCGCAATAAGCCGTTCTGTTTTCCATAGGTTTAAAGCCGCCGACCGCTCTGCCGCGAATATCGGCACGAAGCGGAGAATAACTGTCAAACGTTTGTCCGCCGCCGTTTATGTCGCTGTTGGCGTCTGCATATGTGTTATAAACATCTCTGTAAAATTCAACGTCGAAAATCGCCTTGTCACCGCATCGGCTGCCCTCCGTATTTACCGCTCCGAAAAGCGCATTGTAAGCCGAACGCTCTATACAATCGGCATAAACGCTCTTGCCCGTAAGACAAAGAAGCTGATAACAAAGCTTCATCCATGTAACGGTAACGCACGTTTCAAGCATAAGTCCCGAATATTTTGTGTACGTCTGTCTGACAGTCGCATTGTCGAAAAGCTCGTGAGTACAGCCTGCACTGCCGATAATCGTAAGCTCGTGCTTTATAACCTGCTGTGCAAAGTTTTCACACGCAATTTTCCATTTTTTCTCTTTGCATACTCTGTAATATTCCAAAAGTCCCTCAAAGCACGACATAAGCTCATATGCCTTTGTTACGGGATATTCATGCGGCGCAAGCTTATTTTCGTATGCAAGATCAAAAATATTACAGTCGTTCGCACCGCCGTTATCGACAATGTATTTTGCAAATTCTATGTATTCTTCTTTGCCCGTTATATTGTAAAGCCTTACGACAGGCTCCAAAATCGAGCTTGAATTAATTCCCTGCCAAATATCGGACGTTTCGGTAATGCGTTTTTTACCCTCGCCGATTTTACTTATTATATAGTCAAGGTGACGGCAAAGCGCATTCTTTATTTCTTCTTTAAGCTCCGTGCTTTTGCATATTTCGTAAAAGTGGAGATAACCGAGAAGAACGTACTTTCTCGACCACATATCCCAGCCGTTAAATTCCGCCTCAATGCTGTAAGTCGAAAATCTGCCAAGCTCGTCCTGATACGTTAGCAGCTCCTTTGCCGTTTCCTCAAGAACATCGTAAAGCTCCTCATCATGCGTGTATTCATATGTCATGCACGCACCTCGCATATGCTTGCCCCAATATTCGCCTCGCCAGCCGTTATCCTCGTCATCGGGAGTACCGCTGAACTGCTCGGCAATCATATGCCAAAGCTTCCTGTCCTTAAGCTGCATCTTCTCGGCAAATTTGATTAAATCGTCCGCAAGACAATCCAGCTTACAGTTGCCGTATGCGAAAAGCTTATCTGTGTCGATTCTCGGCTTGTACTGCGCCGTTATCGACTGTTTGAAATCATCCTTAATCATCATTGTTTTTTTTGCCCCTTTTATTATTTATTTAAAATACAAATTTCTAAGCTTTTGAAGAACCTTTTTTTCAAACCTCGAAATCTGCATTTGTGACACGTTCCACAGCTCGGAAATCTGTTTTTGAGTATACTCCTTGTAAAACCTCAGATTAACAAATTCCCGCTCCTTATCGTCAAGCGATTTTAAGCAATAGTCGAAAAAATCCTTGTTTTCAATCATCATAAAGCTTTTATCATCGTCACCCACCGTATCAAGATACATAAGCTCACTGTCGGAATACGCCTCCTGTTCGAGCGAACGAATAAATGAAACATCGCCTGCGTCATACGCTTTTTTTATCGTGTCGGCAGGGATTTTCATAAGACGTGACAGCTCCTCGGGAGTGCTTGCCTGAGTGCTCATGCATCTGCTTATACATTCCGCTCTTTTGAAAACCTCATAGAGTTTTCGCGGAATCTTAATGAAAAAGCCTTTATCTCTGAAATATTTTTTTATCTCGCCCATTATTGTAGGCGTTGCGAACGTTGCAAATTTTACGCCCTTGTCAGGGTCGAATCTGTCAGCCGCAAGCACAAGTCCGAGGCATGCCACCTGATAAATATCCTCGTACTCTATGCCCTTATTCGCAAAACGCTTTGAAAGTATTTCCGCAATGTACATATAATGCTCGATTATCTCGTTTTTTATATGCGTATCGTGCGTTTTTATATACTCCTTAAATGATGAATACTCGTCAAATTTATTTTCCATGTTTACTGCTCCAAAAGAAGCGTTGCCGCCTTTAGTGAATTTTCGTGATTGAGTATATACTCTTTGCTGTCCTTGTTCTTCTCAAACAAATCTCTTACCATAAGGTACATATCGGAAGAATCTATACCCGAATTTTTCAAAATGCGGCTGTCCTTGAGCGAAACTGCGACCGCTTTGCCTGTTTCGTCCCTTACAACATCGTCGCTGCCCGATAGCGTTGTTATGTCGATAAAACAGTCGGTATATCCCGAATTTTTCTCGGCGTTACTCTTTGACATTATATAAATATCCGTTGTGCCCGACTGAAGCTCCGCCATAAACTTAACGTTAAGAGCGTATGCGTATTCGGCAGATGTGTTATCGGTGCTGCCCATATCAATACCGTATGTCATGAGGAAAATATCGATATTTTTGTTCCCCGTTATCTCGTCAATGCTCGGCGCAATCTGCTCCTTAAGCTTCTCCTCCGACTCCTCACTTATCGGTGTTGTGCCGATATATGAGATTGAAAGATCATATTTTGTCTGCGTTTCGCACTGGTATACCGTCATTCCGACAAGAAGCAGTGCGGCAATTGCCGAAATTGTATGTATTTTGTAGTATTCCCAAAAATAGCTCCACCATTCTTTTGTAAATTTCGGTGGTATCGTTCCGTATTTTTCCATTAGTTTATCACTGCCTTCGATTGATTATTACAATTTATTATATCACTGTTTGGGTTATTTGTCAATATTTTATAGAAACAAAAGTTTTAATTTTTAAAGAAAAATATGAGGAGATTTTTAATAAAAGATTGTTTTATTATTTGTGATTTTTGTTGCTGTTAATTGTTACGTTTCTTTCGTACTTTTGCAAACAAAAGTACCAAAATTTCCGGGGTTCGGTATTCCCCGG
>CAKSPW010000052.1 GCA_934486495.1 uncultured Clostridia bacterium | reverse complement strand
AGCCAACTTATCCGCTTAATACGCCTTAGTATCAGGTTTCTGTTCGTCAGGCTACGATTTCGCTATTGCTTCTTCTCTCCCACACCTCACGATGTGAAACTTGCAAGTCGCTTTAGAGTTCGTCGGTAACTACGCCTCGGTGGACTTTCACCACAGAGCATTGATATGCCCGTCATACTCAAAAAGCGGTATTGCCAAACAGAAGCAATACCGCCTAAATTCGTCTTCACAAGACAGAGAAAATATTATTTTTTATATCTTGAATTCGGATTTCGTCTGTTTGACGTATCCTTAAACCGTGTATTAACCGGATTTTTTGAACCGTTTCGCATAACCCTGTCACTTTCCTTTTCATGCAGACGGCGCATTCTTTTAAGCTTTTCCTGTTTTCTGACATTAATACGTCTGACGATAAGGAATATTATCAAAAGTATCGCCGGTATGAAAAAGAACGGGCTTGTAAGCACAAGTACAATCATATTAAAAATAAACAACAGTGTGTTTCTTTCAACATCATTTGCGGCTATGAGTTCGGTGTGACCTATCATTGTTCCCTTATAGTTATAAGATACACTTCCTATAACGTCACCTTTTACAATCGGCGCTCTTAAATTTTCGGGAATATCATAAACCGTTTCGACGCTTTCCGCCAAATCGATTTCACTCGGCAGAAGTGCCGTTATATCCTCAGACACGGTAAGTGCAAGTCTTTGGTCGTTTTTCGCCTCTATAACCTTTGAGTCGGTTACCGCATCGCCTGATTTAACAATAGTAGTATTCTTGTAATTTGCAAAACCGTAATCAAGCAGCGCCTTCGTTGTGATATACGACGAGTCTTGATTTTTACTCTTTAATGTTACACACAAAAGCTCCGTATCATTTTTCACCGCGCTTGTAACAAGGCAGTATCCGGCATCACTCGTGTGACCCGTTTTAATACCCGTAATGCTTTTATTGTAAAACTTAGGCGAACGTGCCGTGCCGAGAAAAAGATTTGTACTCGGCAAATTACGCTCCTTCGCATACTTGTTTGTCGGCGGAATATTATAAAGCTTTTGAGATACTATTTGACGGAACTTTTCGTTTTGCATAGCATATCTTGCTATAAGCGCAAGATCGGCCGCGCTTGTGTAATGATTAGCATCCTGAATACCGTAAGCGTTTGTAAAGTTGGTATGCGTTGCACCTATTTCACGTGCTTTTGTATTCATAAGCTCAACAAATTTTTCACTTGTTCCGGAAATGTGCGTTGCGATAATATTTGCCGCATCATTTGCCGAATAAACAAGCATACCGTTTATAAGCTGCTCCATTGTAAGCTGCTCCCCGATTAAAATACCCATATGCGAATCCTCGTTCGTAATAGGCGCCAATGATGCAACATCAGCGGTTACGACATCTTCCGGATTACCGAGTTCAAGCGCAAGGATACCCGTCAAAATTTTTGTCGTGCTTGCGGGATACAGCTCCTCATCCGGGTTTTTGCTGTATATAATTCTTCCTGTTTTCATATCCGCAAGAACAGCCGCCTGCGCATCAACAGTCGGTGCTTTAAAGTTTTCGTCCTCACGATATATTTCGTCCGCAAACACAGCAGTATTTGCAGCCAGCGTTATAAAGCATATAAACGCACACAAAAGCCTTTTCATTTTAATCCTCCGTTTCCGTTTGATATAATATCATTATATACTACTTTTCTCAAAAAAGCAACAGTAATTTTCAAAAAGGGTGCGTAAATTTTGCACCCTTTCACAGCTAAATTCTATCTGAATCCGGCAATCTTTAAATTGTCTGTCTTCCCTCCAGCGCTTTAATCAAAGTAACCTTGTCCGCATATTCAAGACCGCTGCCAACGGGCACGCCGTGAGCAATTCTTGTCACCTTAATACCGAGCGGAGAGATAAGACGTGCGATATAAACAGCTGTTGCCGTTCCGTTTACGGTTGGATTTGTCGCCATGATAATCTCCGACACAGACCCGTCCGTAAGTCTTGAAACAAGCTCCTTTATCTTTATATCATCGGGCGATATTCCGTCCGACGGCGAAAGTGCGCCGTGAAGAACATGATAAAGACCGCTGTATTCGTTTGTTTCCTCAATGGCTTTAACGTCCTCCGGGCTTTCAACAACGCATATAACCGATCTGTCGCGTTTTTCCGACGCACAAATCGGGCAAGGCGTTACAGCCGTAAGATTTTGACAAATCGGGCAGAACGTTATTTTCTCTTTTGCCTGACGAATTGTATCCGCCATGTCATTTACACGCTCGACAGACATTCTCTCAAGCATATAAAACGCTATTCGCTCTGCGCTTTTCGGGCCGATACCCGGCAATTGCTGAAACTGCTCAACAAGCTTTTCAATTGACACTTCCTCAGCCACAGCTAAAACCTCCGCAAATTAATTAGAAAAGACCCGGAATATTAAGTCCGCCAGTCACGGCGCTCATACCCTCTGTCATCATTTCGTCTGCCTTTTTAATACCCTCGTTTACTGCTACCATAATAAGATCCTGAAGTGTTTCAACATCGTCCGGATCAACCGCCTCAGGTTTTATTTCTATAGAAACAAGTTCTTTCTTTCCGCTTATTACAACATTTACAGCACCGCCGCCGGCAGCTGCCGAAACTGTTTTCTCCTCAAGCTCTGTTTGAACCTTTTCCATTTCCTCCTGCATTTTCTGTGCCTGCTTAATAACACTGTTCATGTTCTTGTTAGTGTTCATTCCGGCACCTGCATATCCCTTATACTTTCCCATAATAACCTCCAAATACTTATATATACTTAATCTTACAGATTAGTCGTTTTTATTCGGAATCTCTTCATCTTCAAGAAACTCCTCTCTGTCATCATCGTCGTCATCGTCATCATCAAAATCTGTCTGTGAATACCTATTATCTTCTCTTTTAAACTCAAGAAAATCCCGCTCGTCCACATTATCAACAAATGCGTCCATATCGGTCATAACCTTCTCCAGCGGATCTGTACGGTCTTTCTTCACAGGCTCTTTTTCCTCGTCTGAATTCGGCAGCGACCATATATCTATAATATAATCATCTATCTCATCTTTAAAGGCGGTTTTTACATAAAAATCCTCACCCGTTGATTTTTTCACAAGGTCGTTTATTGTGTTTAAATGATTGTCGGCAATGCTTTTATCGCCCGTTTGTGATTCTCTGTCATACAGAATTATAAATCCGTCATTATCAACGGTAATCTGCTTTCCCAAAACGGCAACGGCTAAATGCGGTGCCGACTTTGAAACTGAGGACGCAATCCTGTCCCATTTTCTTGCATTTGCTATAATCGGGTTTGAAGCGTTCAGCATCGATTCCGGTATAGGATTATAAAGCTTTGTCGGCGGAGCCTTTTTTTTAGGCTTCGGCTGCGGCTTTACCTCTGTTTCTTCCTTAGGAACGGCAACAATCCCGTCCTTTATTTTATTTTCCAAATCGCCTATTCTCGCCAAAACGGCCTCATTTGAAGTATCAAGTTCGGGCGTGCACATTTTAACGAAAGCCGTTTCGTAAATAACTCTCGGAGAGCTTATCCACTTTGCATTTGCCTTTGCATTCCTTAACGCTGATAAAACGTATGATATTCTCTCATAACTGCAGCTCTTTGCCATACTTTCAAACCGGATAACATCTTCTGCGCTGTAATCGAGCAATCCGGCCGGGTTTGACGATGCCTTGCATACGAGCAGATTTCTGAAATGTACAATAAGATTATCAACAAATACATTTAAATCACGTCCAGCATCGGAAACCTTGCCGATACACGAAAAAATACCATCCACATTGCAATCAATTATAGCCTGTGCCGTTTCAAACTCAATGTCAATCGGTACAATTCCGAGCGTATCGACAATCGCGTTATACGTCAGCTCATTACCCTTTGTAGATACAACTCTTTCAAGCACACTTATCGCGTCACGCATGGAGCCGTCGCCGAGTCTTGCTATCAGGTTGTAAGCATCATCAGTGATTTTCAGCCCCTCGCCATAAGCAATTTCCTTTAATCTAAGCACAATATCGCTCGGCTTAATTCTTCTGAAATCATATCTTTGGCATCTCGATAAAACAGTTTGCAAAACGCGATTCGGTTCAGTTGTCGCAAGAATAAATATAACGTGCTCGGGTGGTTCTTCAAGCGTTTTCAGCAATGCATTAAATGCGCTTGAGCTTAGCATATGCACCTCGTCAATTATATAAATTCTGTACTTTGCCGATGTTGTAACATACTTTGTATCATCTCTCAATTCACGAATGTCGTCAATACCGTTGTTTGAAGCTGCGTCAATTTCCGTCACATCCATAATACTTCCGTCCATGATGCCCTTACATATATCGCACTCATTACATGGATTTCCGTCTTTGGAGTTCGGGCAGTTTACGGCACGGGCAAGAATTTTTGCCGCCGTAGTCTTTCCCGTTCCGCGAGTTCCGCAAAAAAGATACGCATGACCTATTTTACCGGTTTTTATTTGATTTTTCAGCGTTTCCGTTATATGGCTCTGACCTACTATATCATCAAATATCATAGGTCTCCATTTCCTGTATATAGCTTTGTATGCCATCTTAGCTTACCTCAAAAAAAACACCTAAGGCTATTGCATACGATAAGCCTTTTATCGCGCTCAAAGTAACCTTACGGTGCAGTGTTGTGAAATAAAGGCTCCGACCGAGTTTACCGTAACACATCGGCGCTTCCGCTTATTGCTGCTTGGTTCCCCATCTGACAAGGTTCACGGCTGCCAATCGCACGGGCTCGGTCATCATCACCAAAAATTCAATCGCTTATATATTATACTACATATTAAGAAAAAAAGCAATAGTTTTTTTAAATTTTTTTTCAATTTGTTGCTTTTAGACAATTACAAATCGGTATTCTCAAAAATTCAACATATCATAGACTGTTTTTTATTATAAGTGTTTAAATGCTTTTATGTTTCTTAAAAATGCACGAAAAAAGGGCGCTAAAGCCCTCCTTGAAAATTTAAACATAATAGTCCGGAACAAATGCTTCTCTCATATCTATTCGATACAGAAAATCCTTTCTGACCTCTCCGTCAAACAAAAATTTAACTCTTGACACACCCTTAACAGACGAAACGGAGTTGACAAGCTGATAAACTATCAGCTCTTCCAAATCACGCCCCGATTCATAAAAGCTCATATATTCGCAATTTATATCTATATATGCCGTTTCTCCGCTGAAATGCGCACTAATCGCATCCTTTGATGTCGGGAGCAGGCGGCGAATGCTTTGTATATAGTCCCTTCCCCGCAAAAGCTCATCAATTACGGCATTTATTTCCGTTTCGGTATCTGCGGCATTTATATAATAATCACTCGGAACGAGGCGCATCATCTGCCTGTCCGCAAAATAAAGAGTAACCTTGTCCATTTTCTGTGATGTGCTTTTCACATTACCTATAAGCGACAGTGTTATAACCGCCAAAAACACAAAATATAACGCTGTAAATTTTCTCAATTAAAAGACCTCCGTACAATATACTGCTATATTATATGAAGGTCATAGTAAAAATATTACATTATTTATTCAAAACAAGTTCTTTTATCGCTTTTGCAAGCTGATCGGGACACGATGTACCCCTTCCGCCGCAATCGGTGTTTTCGAGCTTTTTAACAATATCCACCGCTTTCATGCCGTCGGCAAGAGATGCGATACCTTGCGTATTTCCGTTGCATCCCCTTGTGAAACGAATGTTTTTTACAATTTCTCCGTCAGATTCAAATTCAATCTGCACACAGCATACACCGTGCGGTGTAAATTTATATTTCTCCATTTTCTCGCCACTCCTCTATGATTTTTTCAGTATCGTCAATTCCTCTGACATATTTTATTCTTTTGTTTCTTCTAAACCATGTAAGCTGTCGTTTTGCATATCGTCTGGAGCTTTGCTTTATATGCGCAAGTGCCTCATCGAGTGAGCATTTGCCGTCAAAATAATCGAAAAGCTCCTTGTAGCCTATCGATGAAAGCGAGGTCAGACTTTCGGGAAGCTTTAAATCGTAAATGCGCCTTGCCTCCTCAAGCAATCCGTCATGAACCATTATATCCACACGTCTGTTAATTCTGTCGTACAGCACATCTCTGTCCCAATCAATCATCAGGAAAAGCGGATTGTAACGGCTTTCCTTTTCCGCCGCCTTTCGTTTGTATTCGGAAAACTTCTCTCCCGTCAGGTATATGTGTTCGAGCGCGCGAACAACCCTCTTTACATTATTTTCATGTATAGAGTTCGCCGCCTCAAAATCCTTTTCAGAAAGCTCCTCATAAAGCTCATGTGGATTTTTCCGGGCGCGATTTAAAAGCTCCTCTCTGACGGATGAATTTTCATTACTTTGCGAAAAATCAAGGTCATCGACAAGAGAATCGATATAAAGTCCCGTACCTCCGCAAAGTATCGGAGTTTTTCCGCGCTGTACAATATCTTCTATTATTTTATGCGCAGCCGTGCAATAATCGCTGACGCTGAAGTTGTCGGTTATATCGCACACATCTATCATATGGTGCTTTATCCCCTGCATTTCGTTCTCGGTCGGCTTCGCCGTTGCAATATCCATCGTACGATAAATCTGCATACTGTCAGCAGAAACAACCTCACCGTCATATCTTTTCGCAATTTCAATCGCAAGCGATGTTTTGCCCGATGCCGTCGGACCGCACACAACAATCAAAGGCGTTTTTTTCATTTTTCGTACCACCTGCCGCTTATTCCGCAAGGCAGTGCAAGAGATGACGCACGCATCGGAATACATATTTCATCCGCTATGCATTCTCCGCCGAATTTTCTGCAAAGAGTAAGCTTTAAAACATTTTCGAGTATGCACGCCGATAAGCCTGTCGTATACGAATTGATAAGGAAAAACAGCGGATTGTCCGACAGAATTTGCATACAGTCCTCAACAAGCGGAAAAAGCTCGTTTTCTATCTTCCAAACCTCGCCGCCGGGGCCTCTGCCGTATGACGGCGGGTCCATGATTACGGCGTCATACTTGTTGTTGCGGCGAATTTCTCTTTTGACAAACTTCTTAACATCGTCTACTATATATCTTATTTTTCTGTCCGCAAGTCCCGATGCGGTAACATTTTCCTTTGCCCATGTAACCATGCCCTTTGACGCATCGACATGAACAACTTCAGCGCCTGCCGAAAGCGCCGCAACGCTCGCACCGCCCGTATACGCAAAAAGATTCAGAACCTTTATCGGTCGTCCGGCATTTTTTATTTTCTCCGAAAACCAATCCCAATTAACTGCCTGTTCGGGGAAAAGTCCGGTGTGCTTAAAGCCTGTCGGGCGGACATTAAAGGTAAGCTCTTTGTATTTTATCTGCCAGCCGTCCGGCATTTTTTTGTTAAAATACTCCCATTTACCGCCGCCGCTTTTTGAGCGGTGATATGTTGCGTCGGTATTTGTCCAAAGCTTTTTTTCGCTTTTTACGCTCCATACAGCCTGAGGGTCGGGTCTGCGAAGCACATATCCGCCCCATTCTTCAAGCTTTTCGCCGTCCGCACTGTCTATTAATATATAATCCTTCCAATCGTCTGCAAGCCACATAAAACTTTATCCTTCCGAAATCAATTTACAATTAATTATACAATAATTAAAAAAACGTGTCAATACCCTTTTACTTCTTTTTGAAAATTACCAGCTTGCTTGCCACGTAATTAAATATTATAACAAATATGTTTGAAAGTATTTTTACGGCTGTTTTGTTAAATCCGAGTATGTCTATAAACACATAAACAATCCCCGTGTCGATGACACCCGAAATAATCCTTGCTGCAAAAAAGGATATAAGCTGTGCCACAAACGTTTTTTGAGTATCCCCGTCCGTATCGAACACAAAATACTTGTTTGTGAAAAAGGCGAATATCACCGACAAAAGCCACGCGATTATATTCGATATTACAGTCGGCAAAACCTCACTGAGCAAATCGAAGGAAATAATGTTTATAATCGTCGTAAGAACACCGAAAATGAGATACATTATAACCATTCTGTATTTTTCAAAAAGCAACGGTATTTTTTTTCGGAATACAATCGCCAAAACTGCGCAAACAGCCGCACATATAACGCATATCGGTATTATAATTTCTCTGTAATTTAAAATTAAATCAATCATACCAATCTCTCTTTATTTAAAAATTTAGGGGACACAAAATGCGCCCCCATATCTTATGATAAATCCTTAACGTATATTGTTTTAACACCGTTATTTGAAGCCGATTCGGGAGCTTGTGCTCTGCCGTCACGAACGTCAAAGAATTTTTTTGCAACCTGCGGGAAAAGCGCATAGCTGAGCACGTCCTCTTCCGATTTTGCAAAATCCTTGCATTCTTCTCTGTACTTGTCGAGCTCGGGCTCAATAAGGTCTGCCGGACGGCAGGTTATAACCTCGTCGTCGCCTATTGCAAGCTTTCTTACTTCCTCGTTTACATCGCCCGGAAGTCTGCCGTACTCGCCTCTTAAAAGACCCTTTGACTCTTTTGAAATCATCTTATATCTGCCCATAAGCACGTTTAAAACAGCCTGTGTTCCGACAATCTGGCTTGTGGGAGTTACAAGCGGAGGATAGCCGAAGTCTTTTCTTACTCTCGGAACTTCCGCCAAAACATCGTAGTACTTATCCTCAGCATTAGCCTGCTTAAGCTGAGAAATGAGGTTTGAAAGCATTCCGCCCGGAACCTGATACAAAAGTGCGTTCGGGTCAACGTTCAACACCTTGGGATCAAGAATACCTTCGCTCTTAAGTCTGTCCGCAACACCTCTGAAATGAGCGGCTGCCTTACTGAGCGTTTCAAGGTCAAGTCCGGTATCTCTGTCAGTACCCTTAAGAGTTGCAACCATAGCCTCCGTTGACGGATTTGAAGTTCCGTTAGCAAGCGGAGAAAGCGCACAATCAACAATATCTATACCTGCCTGAGCAGCCATGAGGTTTGTCATGTCACCCGTACCGGCAGTATTATGTGTATGAAGGTGAATGGGTACACCGACATTTTCCTTAAGCTTTTTAACAAGGCTGTATGCATCGTACGGGAGAAGAAGATTTGCCATATCCTTAATACAAATCGTTTTAGCACCCATCTTTTCAAGCTGCATAGCAAGCTTTACAAAGTAGTCCTCATTATGAACAGGGCTTGTTGTATAGCTTATTGCAGCCTCACAGTGACCGCCGTACTCGTTTACAAACTTAATTGCAGCCTCGAGATTTCTCGGGTCATTAAGAGCGTCAAACACTCTTACAACGTCAATACCGTTTTCAATTGATTTTTTACAAAACTCTTTAACAACATCGTCCGCATAATGCTTATAGCCGAGAATGTTCTGACCTCTGAAAAGCATTTGAAGCTTTGTATTCGGCATTGCCGCCTTAAGCGCACGAAGTCTTTCCCACGGATCCTCGTTCAAGAATCTCATGCAGGCGTCAAATGTAGCGCCGCCCCAGCACTCGATTGACCAATATCCTATCGAGTCAAGAATTTTGCATGCCGGGAGCATATCCTCGGTTTTCATTCTCGTTGCCGCCTGTGACTGATGAGCGTCACGGAGAATTGTATCTGTAATGTATAATTTACTCATGCTTTTTCACAACCTTTCCGCTTTACTTAAGGAATAATGTAAGGAATGAACCGGCTGCGATTGCAGAACCTATAACGCCGGCAACATTCGGACCCATAGCGTGCATAAGAAGGAAGTTTTTCGGGTTTTCCTTTTGACCTACAACCTGAGAAACTCTTGCCGCCATAGGAACGGCCGAAACTCCCGCCGAACCGATAAGCGGATTGATTTTTTCCTTAAGGAACAAGTTCATGAACTTAGCAAGAAGTACGCCGCCTGCAGTACCGAATCCGAACGCAACAACACCCATTAATATAATTTCGAGTGTTTTCGGTGTAAGGAATATTTCTGCCGTTGCGGTAGCGCCTACGGATATTCCGAGGAATATTGTAACTATGTTCATAAGCTCGTTTTGAGCTGTTTTTGAAATTCTCTCAACAACACCGCACTCACGCATAAGGTTACCGAGCATAAGACAACCAACAAGCGGAGCAGCCGACGGAAGAAGAAGTGCCACGAATGTTGTAATAACAATCGGGAAAATTATCTTTTCTGTTTTTGAAACAGGTCTGAGCTGCTTCATAACTATATTTCTTTCCTTTTTTGTTGTAAGAGCCTTCATGATAGGCGGCTGAATAACAGGAACAAGCGCCATGTAAGAATATGCGGCAACGGCAATGGGGCCGAGCAAATCGGGCGCGAGCTTACTTGTTACATAAATAGCTGTCGGGCCGTCGGCACCGCCGATAATACCCGTTGATGCTGCCTCGAACGGATTAAATCCGAAAAGCTTTCTTGTTCCGAAAAAAGTAATGAATATACCAAGCTGTGCGGCAGCACCGAGGAGAAGACTCTTCGGGTTTGCAATAAGCGGACCAAAATCCGTCATTGCGCCGACACCGAGGAATATAAGACACGGATAAATACCGAGCTTAACACCCAAATACAAATAGTCAATCAATCCCGGGGTGATATCTCCCTGACCGCCGAACATTTCCCAATGAACATGGCCGCCCTCGAAAAGCGCGGAGTGATACATCTCGGCACCGGGAAGATTTGTAAGCAGCATACCGAATGCTATCGGAAGAAGCAAAAGCGGCTCAAACTGCTTCACTATTGCAAGATACAGAAGAACAAAAGAAATTACGAGCATTATAATAATCTTCGGGTCATTAAAAAGCGCCGTAAAACCCATGCTCTGGGTAAATTTTATTATAGTTTCCATTTATTTACGCTCCTTTACAGACAGGTAATTACGCAATTGTACAAAGAACCGTTCCCGATTCAACAGACTGACCCTTTGTTACGCCGATTGATGTAATCTTACCGTCAGCGCCTGCCATTATTTCATTTTCCATCTTCATAGCCTCAAGGATAAAGAGAACCTGACCCGATTGAACGGTATCACCTACATTTACCTTAATATCAAGGATATTGCCGGGCATCGGAGCAGTTATCTTCTCGCCGGCACCGCTTGCAGCCGGAGCGGCAGCAGGAGCAGCAGCCTTCGGAGCAGCTGATTTTGCCTCGTTTTCGCTGCACAATTCAATTTCTACCTCATACGGTGTTCCGTTTACAACAACATTATATTTTTTCATTAAACTCATCCTTTCATACTTGACACATCGCCGCATTAAAGCTGCTTAATCGATAAAATTTTAATACCCGACACATCAGTGCCGTTTTCCTCCGCAACAGCAGCAGCAATGACCGCCGCAAGCTCGCCTTTGTTTGTGATTGCCGCTTTTTTAGACGGCGCAGCCGACGGAGCAGCTGCCTTTTCGGGCTGTTCCTTGATCAAAGAACTGCAAAGCTTACCCATAATGGTACAAATAAGTATTATGCATATAAGTCCGATAAACGTAAGACCCATACCAAAGCCGAAAACAGTTAAGTCACTGATTTTTGCGGCTTCCTCCAACGCAATTGTTCCCATTGTAAATTGTCCCCCTTTCCGAAAAATCTGCGGCACGGAATATTCCTTGCCGTAAATGCTTCTCAAAACACGGAAAAGCACATATATATTCTGCCGTATTTACACGGCACAGACACTTAAAATAGCTAAAAAATTTCAGCTTTTTTTCATATCTTTTGTATAGTATTTCCGGGCATAAAAATGCCTCCTCAAAAAAATACTGAACATAATAAATGTTATCAAATCTGACAAAATAAAACAAGGGATTTTCATAAATATTAGCGTTTTCTTAGCGGAATTTTTAATTTATTTTAAATATTTATATATCTTGTTGACAAAATGCATTTAATATAGTAGAATTATAGTATGTACAGTAAATGAAACGGAGAAGTGAAAAATTTGAAAAGAATAGCGAAATTTTATAAAGTAAGCAAGGAACAATTTGTAAAGGACTCGCAAAACGAGGGTGCATACGAAAACATAATTCTCCCCGTACGTGCAACATCGGGCTCGGCAGGATATGATTTTTTTGCACCGTTTGATTTTACGCTGTCGCCCGGCGAAACGATAAAAATTCCGACAGGCATACGTGCCGAAATTGATAACGGCTGGGTGCTCATGCTCTACCCTCGCAGCGGTCTCGGATTTAAGTACAGACTTCAGCTGAACAATACAGTCGGAGTTATAGACAGCGATTACTTCGGAAGCGATAACGAGGGTCATATAATGGCAAAAATAACGAATTGCTCAAATGAAGGAAAAACCGTAACCGTAAAAGCAGGAGATGCATTCTTGCAGGGTGTGTTTACCGAATTCGGAATAACCGAGGATGACGATGCGACAGCTGTGAGAAACGGCGGTTTCGGAAGCACGGGCGGAAAATCATGAACAGCATAGCGGTAATAGGCGGCGGTGCATCGGGAATTATGGCGGCAATTACGGCTGCAAGGCTCGGATGCGACGTAACAATTCTTGAAAAAAACGACCGCATAGGCAAAAAGCTTTTGGCAACCGGCAACGGGCGGTGCAATCTTACAAACATAAACGCTGATATTTCCGATTATCACGGCGGCGCGTCGTATTTTGCAGATAACGCAAAGGCGGTATTTTGGGTCAATGAAACGATTGATTTTTTTAGCGAAATAGGCCTTTTGACAAAGGTTGAGGACGGAGGAAAGGTTTATCCGTACAGCGACAGAGCGTCCTCCGTGCTTGATGTTTTGCGTGCGGAACTTGAACGGCTGTGCATTAAAACCGTCTGCGGCTTCGATGTTATGGAGATAAAGAAAACAGACAACGGATTTAAAATAATATCATATGACGCAAGGGAGGAATATGCGGACAAGGTAATTTTCTCCGCCGGCGGAAAGGCATCACCGTCAATGGGGGGCGGCAGCGGATACGATATATTAAAAAAGCTCGGTCATACGTGTACCTCACTTAAACCTTCAATCGTTCAGCTGAAAACAAACAACAAAAATTTGCGTGGCCTTAAGGGTGTAAAATGCCGTGCAAAGCTGACATTATCGGGAATATCACAAACAGGTGAGCTTTTGTTCACGGACGGCGGACTTTCCGGTCCTCCGGCATTCTACGTATCGTCATACTATAATCCGGGTGCCGAAAACAACTGCGAAATAGATTTTTTTGACGGATTTGACGAAAAAAAACTCTTTACGCTTTTAAAAACCAATTCGGCAATTTTCCCTACGTGCGACAAGCTTTTTACGGGTATTCTGCATAAGGCTGTTTCAACGGCTATTCTTAAGCAATGCGATATTCAAGGCGGAAAAAGCTGTGCATCACTTACAAACAAGACCATTTCGGATATTTGCCGAACGCTTAAGCATTTTCCGTGCATAGTGACGGGTACGGAGTCATGGAATAACGCCCAGGTTACATCAGGCGGGATAAAAGCCGATGAAGTAATATGCGAAACGCTTGAATCAAAAAAATGCAAGGGGCTTTACATTACGGGCGAAATACTCGACATTGACGGCAACTGCGGCGGATACAATCTGCAATGGGCATGGTCGAGCGGATACATTGCCGCACAAAACGCAAGCTGTTCGTAAATTTATAAAATCAGGAGATGTATTTTTTATGGCAAAAGAGAAAAAATATTCGGTAGCAAGGCAAATACTTTCGATACTTGCAAGTCACCTTTCAATTTGTTTTGCAACGGGATTTTTGACAATTGTTTTTCTCGGTGTATCGGAGCATAAAACAATTAAGATAATACTTTCGATAGTATGCGCATTTATATATGTTACATGGATGATTTCGGCGGCATATGCCCAGGCAACCTCCGACAACCGTCCGTACACACCGCTGAAGCCTCATCCGGCAAAGGGATTACTTCTGTCGATCGGAACGGTGGCACTTGTCGGAATAATATGGATACTGTATATTCTCGTTTGGAAATATATGCCCATGACCGATACGTTTAAAGCACCAACGCTTATCGTTATGATTTTATACATCTATGTTACTTCACCGTTCTCTTTGATCATGAACATAAGCGGTCCGACTGCTAATCTTTGGGGACAGATTGCGTCTGTTGCCGTACCGATAATTGCGTGCACATTCGGATATTACAGCGGTTATAAGAAATGGGATTTATCCAAATACACAAAAATTATAATGTTTGAAAAAAAGAAGTAAGACAAATGATAATATAACTTAATATTGCTGATGTTGACTTAACGGCGGATTGGGATTATAATATATACGATAATGTAAAATCAGGGGATAAATATTTCCCCGTCTGCATTACTCAGGGACGAAAGGATGAATATAATTATGATATGTCCAAACTGCAAAACCGAAAATGCCGATGATGCAATTCACTGCATCAATTGCGGCGAATTACTGAGCGCTGAAAACGAGGAGGATAAATCTTCAAAACTCGAGGAAATAAAACAGCGCAGACAAAAAAAGAAAAAACGTCAGAAAAGGAATAAAATAGCCGTCATATCTCTTGCGGCGGTAATCGTCATAGCAGCTGCTACAACTGCTGTTTATTGGATTAGAAATAATTTTCTTGACAGAACAGTGACAGATAATACTCTTGTTGTGTCTTCGGCACCTACAAAAGCTCCGACAGAGGCTCCGACGGAAGTGCCGACCGAAACACCGATTGTTACGGAATCTCCCATGCCGGATGCGCAGGTATCGGGAAACACCAACGTAGACTCATGGCAGCCCGTACAAACAGCTGTACCGGCCGCAGCTAAAACAGCTGCACCGACAAAGGCAGAAAAAGCAGTAAAGGCTGCCGAAAAAGCGGCAAAGCAAACTCAAAAACCAAGCAGTAAGCAAACTGCAAAACCGGCGGCAAAGAAAACCGCAAAGCCGGCTGTTTCGTCACCGGGATTTACGGCAGGCTCCATTACAACAGCACCCGTAAATCAAGGCGAAAATATGTCATCTCAGCTTGTAAAGGCAAGCGGAGAAGCTGCCGACGCAAACGGCACACCGCTTATCCGCCTCACAATCGGGAAAAACGTATATTATGCTTATAACAACGGTCAGTTCGGCGGAGGTGCAAACGCATACTACTCCATCGATGCCGCACCGTCGGCAAACTCGTATGACGGTGTGCCGATTTACAACGCATCAAACGTTGTTGTGTATGACGCAAGCGGATATGTTCTGCCCAACTCAAGCAGCAAGGTTCTTACCGACAGCGATGTTGCACACCTTACAAAAAGTGAGCTTATCCTTGCAAGAAACGAGATTTATGCACGTCACGGCAGAACATTTAAAAAGCAGGAACTTCAGGATTATTTCAATTCGAAATCCTGGTATAAGGTAAATAAGAATTACAACTATTCAAACGACAGCTTGAATTTAACAGCAACGGAAAAGGCAAATGTGCGTTTTCTTCGCCACAAAGCCGAATAGCTAAAAAGGGTGAAATGCGGTGAAAAATTTTAAAAGCAGAAAAGCGGATATAGAACTGATATACAAAACAGTAAAAAATTTATATCTGCCAATCCAAGTATTTTTACCTGACAATAACGTACACAATGCAAAGGCTGTAC
>CAKSPW010000051.1 GCA_934486495.1 uncultured Clostridia bacterium | reverse complement strand
GTATATTGCAATTCTCCCTGTTTCAGCATCAACTATATTTGCACACGGAAAAACAACATTAGGTACATGCCCTGCAACTTCATAAGCTTCTTCCGGACGCATTGCATAATCCTTAGCTCTGTATTTAACTCTCCACGGTTCATTTATATCGGTTATAACAGCACTCATGCTGTATATAAAACCTGAACACGACATACACACCCCATGATAAATAATCAGCCATCCTTCTTCAGTTTCAATCGGTGTGGGTCCCGGCCCGGTTTTTTTCCAACACCAACCCCCTTGAGGCTCAAGCATCCAGCGATGATTCCCCCAAAAATGCATATCGGGGCTTTCGCTGTAAAATATATCTCCAAACGGTGTGTGCCCCTTATCGCTCGGTCGCGATAGCATTGCATAATTGCCGTTGATTTTTCTTGGGAACAATACACCATTTCTATTATACGGTAAAAAGGCATTTTCCAACTGAGTAAAATTACAAAAATCCGTTGTGTATCCAAGCCCTATCGTCGGGCCGTGATATGAATTGCACCATGTTACATAGTATTTTCCGTCAATGTATGTTATTCGCGGATCGTACGCCGATACAAACTGTCGTTCTCCGTTTCCCACACAGCTTTTTGTCGGGATAGCTTCATCATTTATTTCGAAATTAATACCGTCCTTACTCCTTCCGAAATAAATGTTACTTGCCATAGATTTATCATCGCATCTTAAAACGGCTGCAAAGCCATCTTCAAACGGGACTACTGCGCTGTTACATATTAATCCCGCACCTTCTTTTGATTTATTTGTTATAATCGGATTCCCTGAATATCTCCAAATAGGATCGCTATATCCATTTGGCTTTTCCTGCCATGGGATATTTTTTATACTGATTCCGTTTATTACTTTATTATTCATCTGTCTTCTCCGTTTCTATATTCAAGTAATCCAATATATCTTTATATTTAGCAAACATGACCCCCACACGCTCGTCTGCCGCACCGTATGCCATAAGAATATCATCATCAACCTTAATCATTCCTGTAATAAACAAACACGGAATTTTAAAATGAGTTGGAAATTCCCATTCTTCTTCCACTCTTATTATCGGCTCCGCACTTCTATTCTTTATTATTGGTAGCGAATTATCCACAGTTTCAAGCAACATGAAATTTTGAGAGTATCCCTTTTCATCATCTTGTTTCCCGTGATATGACAAAATCCAATGTTTATCGCTGATCTTAAGTGGCGGAGCGCTTGCTCCTATTCTATCAGATTCCCAATAAAATTGCGGAGCCGCAAGAACTGTCTTAATGTTGTCAGGCTTAGCAAAGTCTTCAAATTTTTCAGCATACGATATAATCATAGTCGGTTTTTTTTCGCTGAGCTGCGGATTGAGATATGGTTCAACAGGTCTTTCTATCATAACGTAACAAAGTTTTCCGTCTATCATCATTCTCTCCGAAAATAAAACAACATCCCGGTTTTCTCCGTATTCCGGATTTGTCAAATGCGTTATATATCTAAAGGCATTATCATAATCGTTCTTTTCAAGTGCGTCAAGATTAACTTCATAAAGCACCGACACTGTCAAGTTTAAATCTGCCACCTTACCGAAAGGATTGCTTTCTTTATTTTTTGCCCATTCCCCAACGAAATACCGTAAATTCGGATTTTTCCACATTTGAGGAAGTGGAATAAATCTGCATGCCACCGTCATATAGCATTTCCCGTCAATTATTGTAAGACGTGGATCTTCAATGGTACCATTTGCGTAGTTAACAACTTTTTCACCATAGATATTCGTCGTATAAAGCTTATTCGGTTCAGTTTCACATGCGGGAACAAGGCACGGACGCGATTTATCTATCTCCCACGTATAGCCTCCGTCTTTGCTCCATGCATGACCGAGTGAAATAGGACAAATCATGGTTTCAGGATGAGGATTATTAAGTTCTCCCCTAACCCTAAACAGCATGTGAATTTTCCCTTTGTATTCAATAATAGCAGGATTAAGCGTTGCCATATCCATCCAGCCGGTGTTCTTATCCGGTTCAATTACCTTAATTCTTTTAAACTCCATAAAAAATCCTTTCTCTCATTATCTTAAATCCAAACTTTCGTCAATAAATCTTTCCACCGGTTCACAAAGCCTTTGAGCCATCACGGCCATACCAAGGTCCCCGGGATGAGCAAGAACTCCACTGTTGACATTTTCGGAAAACACCGGTGAGGATTTATCAGATGCCGCTGTATACTTTTTATCAGTCAAATCACTCCAATCAACAATCTCCCAACATTCATTTTCGGCGCACTTGCGGATTTCAGCTTTTGTATTTGTTCTTGTGAGCGTAGTAATACAAGCTATTATTTTCGCATCATTATAAGTGCTAAAATAATTGACGATGTTCTTATAGTTTTCTCCGTTAAATTCATAATTAGTTATAAATCCCGAATCATCCTCATTTGATGCATTATTAATATTTGCTCCAAGAGAACAAATAATGATGTCCGCATCATAATCAATATATTCTTTATATTTTTCTTTAGAAACCCTTGATAAATCATAAAAATTCTTTTCAAAATCCCATCCGTTAACGATTTTATATTCCACATTTTGATATTTACCGTCAAGATAAGTCATCAGCTTATGAACATAATCGTTTTCCGCCGAAGTAGCTGCCATTCCCCAATTTCCATACCAACCAAGTGCCTCTGCCGGCGGATGCAATGTAATAGAATTTCCGACGAATAATATTTTAACATTTCCATCTCTTTTCTTCATCCTTTGATTTGAAACATTAAGAACAGCTTTTAACTCTTTATTCCAAACAAATGCTCTGTATATTTTGTTCGGTTTAAGCTTAACCGAATACTCTCTTGTTTCTTCTCCAAACCGTACATTGTCACTTGATGCAGTAATATTTTCAAGCCGACCGCTAAAATCATATTCGGCTATATATACATCATAGTCAGCCTTATAGTTATTATTGTAATAAGTTACCCTTGCCACCGCATCCGTTTCTTCTTTTACGGGATAATTGATTTTTTTATTATTGCAGTAAAATCCATCAAAAACAGCATTTGATTTACTCAAATTCCGGTCAACAGCGCTATATCTTAATATTTCAATGCTTTCATACTCAAAATAACAACCCGGTGTATTATCAAACGGGTCAAAGCGTAATTGTTTTAATTTTCCGCTCCATTTTGGATTTGCGGCATCACCGTTTGACATTGCTGACAAATCAAAATAAACATCCGTAACATCGTTTGCTTCTGCATAAACATTTGATGTAATACATTTATCTTGCGTAAATTTACTGTCATCGTCGGTCGTAAAATATACAGCAGTCTTTAAATTATCGGAATTTGTTTTATATCTGATATGAATCAATTCATTCCCCGTCAATTCAATTCCCAGGTTATCCTCGGAATAAAACATAGGATCGTTTCCTCTCGCCCTTCCGCTCAATCTGCCATTTTCTATTTTGAGTTCTTTAATATCATAATAAGACTTTGGAAAATCCTCCGAAGACTCGAAATCGTATCTTTTAAGAAAAATTGTTTTACTGTCACTCCAATTGACAATTTCATTGCCGGTTGTACTCTTTTTATACAAGTGACCAAGCTTATCCTTATTATTCGGCACCTCATCAACATGCTCAGGCTGACCGAAAACCGTTCCTACAACTTCAAGATAATCAAACCCTGCCAATTCCGAAGGCATAAAAAAATGTCCCTCTCCATATTCGTTCCAATTATCAAGCATCACCAATCTATCAATAGAACTAAAATATTGAGTTTTTGAAAACAATGCTTCCTTTATCGACTTACATATCTCTCCGACTGCATCAGGAGTGAAAATAACCCCTTTTGAACCTCCCCACGGCTGACTGTCAAACCCCATTGAAATTATTGGTATAGATTTTATTATTTCATTATTTGAATCATTTATCGTTTGATTGATAAACCTTGCCGGAGTGTTTGAATATGTAGTTTTTGAATATCGGCATACCGCATCAAATCCAACATCAGATAAGCTTTGAAGAACAGATTTGTTATACGTCAACCCGGATGCAATAAGATATAATCCATCAATCCCCGGTATTGTTTTTACTTGTTCGGTCAAGTATTCAACAGCCTCTTTGGCGCCTTCCGTTCCGTATGTTTTTTCAAGATTATCACCGCGATAAATCCCTAATACAATTTTATTGTCAAGCACCAAATAATTCGGGTTTGTAAAATAATATTCCATCCAATACGGTACAATATACTTTTTAAATCCCTCAAGTGATGAATACTCGGAGTTAAGACTTGTATTTTCCCACAGCAGAGCAAATTTGATTTTATCTTTATACTTTGCATTAAACAATCCCTCATCCAAAGCATATCCGCTTATTCGAGGTTTATTAATTGCATAATCAGAGGCAACAGATTGATACCAGCATTTATACATAAAATCAACGCCATGCTCTACCATATACTTTATCTGCCAATCAATTGCTTCTATATTGCTGTCATCGTAATATCCGAGATATGGAGTACGTCTGTTATATTTTGAAAGATATTCCCATCCAAAATGACTCCCCTCTTGCCAAATATCACATTCCTGCATTCCGATAATAACATCTGTATCGGATTTTTCGATAGTTTTGGGCTCAGACGGATATTCACTATATGTTGGATATTCAAAAACCAAAATATCATCAAGTTTAAAAATATCGTTATTTCTGCCGCTTACAAATGAAACAGAAGATATTTTCCCGTTTCCCGAAGATACTAAAGCATTTTTTTCAATATCATTACCGTTAATTTGAACATCGGCATACCCACTATTCGGATCGTATGTAATTCGAATTAAATGCCAAAAGTCCTCTCTCAAGGATTTTATTTTTTTACTGTTTCCGTCAGCAAGTTTTATATAGTAATCTCCATCTGATATATACGAGCAAAAATCTCCGAACCTTATCGTCACCTCTTGCAGACTCTTAATACTGTACAGTCTGAATGTGAAAACCGTTTTTTGAGATGTTTCATTAAAGCTTTTGCTGAAGTATATCGGATTATGCGGTGCTGCTGCAAAATTAAAACAATATTTATCATAGTCGAATGTTCTTGTAAGGGCTATATTTGTATAGCCCTTTGCACAGAATTGAGAATCCGTATCCAACATACTCATCGGTGCAAATCCAATAGCGTTATCACAAATATAATATCCTCTTGTAATTTTTATAGGCGCTATTTGAATTTTTCCGACTCCGCCGTTCGTTGTTGATATATGTATTATATTAAGCTTTCCAAACTCAACGCTAAATTCGGTTCTCTTTCCGTTTACAAAAATGTATGCTTGTTTTGTCAGTAAATCAGCATCAATACGAATTCCATATTCAACGGAAACATCTATTTGACAAACATAGGTTTCATTGCAGTATAACTCATTATTCCTTATGTCTATTTTAATACTGTTCATATCGTCATAGCATAAGTTAACGGAAGCCTCTGTTTTTAAATCGGATATCATAAGCCTGCATTCAAAAGCTACTCTGGTTTTTTCGGTTTTTTCAAGAACTTTCGATACAGAAACAAAATCCTCAGACGACACATCATTCAATGTAAGCGGAATAAGGCTTTGTTTTTGTTCATCATAATTTGTAACACTGCCTCCTCCGCTGTAAACATCCCATGAATAATTCTTTATTCCATCATTCTGCTTCGGTGAGGTGGTCAAAAAATTGTCATCAAGTATTGCATATGCTTCGTTGTCGTATTCAACCGTAAATGTATCGCTTATTTCATCGCCACCCGACGCTGTCAGCTTATATTTATAAACGCTGCCCGGCTTAACACCGGATATTTCGCAATAAAACATATCATTTTCAGAAATATAGTCATCCGTAACATAAAACAAGTTCTCATCTTCGTAAACACAAAGCGTCGCAAGTTCTCCCGCACAAAACGGCATTTTCTCATATATTTCATATACATAATCAGGTGCATTTGCATATACTTTAAATAATAATTCAGAGTATACGCAAAAAAACGAACATATCATTAAAATTAACGGTAATATTTTTTTCATCTTCACAACTCATTTCAAAAACATTGTATATCTGTCATTATCATCTTGATATTTACTGTCTCAAGCAACAATTCTATGATTTATATCCAATTTTCAAACCTTGCCGTATGTGCGGGTATATCAATAAATAATAAATTACCGGGCTATTTCCCAATCATCAATTTGTTTTTGAACATCGGAAATGATTCTGTCAGAGCCGGCTTCTTTCAGTTTTCGCTGAAATTCCGGAAGCTTTGTATCAATATCAATTGCCCCGGATGTCAGATTATACATATATTCCTCAATCACCGCATTACATGCCTCTATCTCACCCTTGATTGATTCTGTATTAAGCGAAAATCCGAGCAGCTTTGAAACAACAGCCGTCTCATTTATATGCTTTGTCTGTTCCCAAATATCATCCTCTTGCCCCTCAATCAAATATGCGTTGAAATTATTCCCAAACTCCCACGACTTGTTTGGTTCATATCCGGAATCCTTAATAGTTTCCACCCTGTTGTCATTAATTTTATTATAGTGTTTCCCTTCTATTCCGTAGCAAAGTAAATTATAAACATTATCAACATTATGATTTACCATGTTTAGAAATTTCACACACAGTTCGGGATAATTCGTCGTTGCAACAACACAGTTCATTGTAGCAATGATGTTCGCCGTATTAACAAACGGAGGGTCAATAACCTTTGTATCCACCGCTCTGCCATTACGCTGTTTCTCAAGTTTTGTAATAAAACCGGGAGCAATGTTATCAAGATTAGATGCAACCAAGCCTTGCTTTAACAAATCAGCGCTGCTGTCATTAGACCCCAATTTCGGAATATAGCCGTTATTATACCATTTTCTCATCAGTCGGCAGTAGTTTTCAAATTCTTCTGTTTCATATTGATTTACAACCGTCAATGAATCATCGTTTGTTCTCACCGCACAGGGATATTTTTCCGAACCGATTGCATCAAAACCGATAAAATGGCTCATTCCCCAGCTGTACGCACCATTAGCACCGTTGAAACAGCGCATATTTGAGCTTTCTCCGGCTTTTACTGCCTTATAATACGGCTCCATGTCCTCGAGCTTTTCAACCTTTGATAAATCAAAATTATATTTTTCCGTCAACTCCTTCAGGCAGACAAAACCATTCATTCTGCCCACAATCTGATAGTTCGGAATTCCATATAATTTACCGTCTACACGTGGAGCATCCCAGAATCTTTCAGGCATAATATCATACATATCCGGAGCATTTTTCTCTATCAGCTCATCAAGCGCAAGGAAAGCTCCTCTTGTCAAATGTGAATAAAAATTAAATCTCGGTGCCATGTGACAAATATCAATAGCCTCTCCTCCGGCAAGTCCAAGCTTAATCTTCTCGTTATAATCTCCTTCTTCTATTCTTACAATATTAACTCTGCATCCGAGATTTTTTTCGGTTATTTTATTTAGTTCCGCCTGAACCAGCGGCAAATCATTTTGTTCCGCAAAAAACAGGTACCAATTTAAAGTCGGTATTCCTGCCTCCTGTTTTTTACACCCCGAAAACACAGTCATTGTCATTACCGAAACAATTAAAACAGAAATTATTTTTTTTATTATTTTCATTATCACTCTTGTACGACATAATAATATCGTACTCTCCTTTCTCAAAACTAATCATCCTTTTACCGCACCGATTGTTATACCTCTTACAAAATACTTTTGTAAGAACGGGAATAATACAATAATAGGAAATACCGTAATAACTGCAATAGCCATGCGGACAGGCTCCTGCGGAAAATCTTCATATGACGAAAAACCTATGGTGCTGTTTTGTGCCTCTGATAAATTATTCATTGTTTTGTACAAAAAATACTGAATTGACACCTTTGATGAATCCATATACAGCATGGAGGTCTGCCAATCATTAAAATATTTTAATATGATAAACAATGATACCGTAGCAATTGCCGGCTTTGACAGCGGTATAACAATTCTGAATAATATGCGCATATTATTGCATCCGTCTACAATTGCAGCCTCTATAATTTCCTCGGGTATTGCTTCAAAAAAGGATTTCATAAGCATGACATACCATGCGGTAACAAACCCGGGAATAATCATAACCAATATATTGTTTTTAAGATTTAAATATTTTGTAATCCAAATGTACGACGGGAATAACCCCGCATGAAACAGCATTGTAAAAAGTACTGTCAGCGTAACGGCTTTTCTATACGTGAATTCTTTTCTTGACATTGAATATGCAAGCATAATTGTACATATCAATCCGCCGACAAATCCAAAAAATGTTGATATAAACGTTATGCCGTATGCTCGCATGATTTTTGACAAATCTTTTGAAAGATACACATAAGCATCTATGTTCATCCCTCTCGGAAACAGCGAATAGCCGTTTTTAAGTATTTCTCCGTTATCAGACAGCGATACCGACAGCAGCAAAAGAATTGGCATAAGACATAATGCCGATAAAACAATAAATACCAAATGTGAAAAGAATTTGCCTATAATTCTGTTATTCTGTACCATATCGTTCCTCCATTAAAATATCGCAGAGTTTTTATCATAACTCTTAGCCAATCTGTTAGCAACAAACACAAGAATAAACCCTACAAGAGATTGATATAATCCTACCGCAGCCGATTTTCCGAAATCTCCGTCCGACAGTGCTCTATATACGTATGTATCAATTACATCGGTTGCCGGGTAAAGCGCCCCCGTATTCTTCGGAACCATGTAAAACAACCCGAAATCAGAATAAAACACATGTCCGACATTCATAATTGTAAGAGTTATAACCATTGGCATTATCATAGGAATTGTGACATATCTATGCGATTGCAACCAATTGGCACCATCAATTGTTGCTGCCTCATAATATGAACCGTCAATGGAAATTACACTTGCAAAATAAATGATAGTACTGTATCCGATGCCCTTCCAAAAATTCGTAAGTACTAAAATTGCATACCAGTATTTCGGCTCAGAATACCATAAAATAGCCTCTCTCCCTGCTTTTTTCAGCATGGCATTAATCAATCCATAATCTGCATTCAAAAGAGAAAAAACAACATATGCGACGATGGAAGCCGACAAAATGTATGGTAAAAATATGCACGTTTGATATATCTTCAATGCGGTTTTTGAGCGAATTTCATTTAATATTATTGCAAAAATAACTCCTCCGGCTGTTGTAGTGAAAATAAACAACAAATTTAGAATAAGCGTATTTTTTGTAATTCGCATTACATCGGAGTTTGCAAACAGAAACTTAAAATTATTAAATCCGCACCACGGTGAACCGAATATTCCACCCACATAGTTAAAGTTTTTAAATGCCAAAATCAAGCCTATCATTGGAATATAACTGAAGCAAATCAAAACACAAAGCGGAATTACCGACATTGCCATTAATTCAAGATTGTTTTTTTGCCTAAGTCTAATTTTTCTTTTCACATTAATCCTCCCAAGAATTACGCTGCCAAACACTCGACTGTTGTATGTGCTTTTCATACAACAGTCGAATTACAGCGTTAAAATATACTTACTACTTTGTTCTGATAGCTGTCATGTATGGGGAAAAATCAGCATCCCATGCAAATACTTTAATATAATCATCCGGCTTCAAATCATCAGCATTTGTTAAATCAATAAAAATTGTTTTTTCAAAATTACTCGTATTCTTGCTAACGATTTCCTTATCAAAAGCAATATCTTTTAAGATTCCGTCCTTGTTATATCTGCCCATTGCCATATATATGTGTTTGTCATTATCGCTATTATTTGAGATATTAACGGTATATTTGTATTTACACCAGAATAAATCATCTCCGAGTTTAACCGGACCTTCTTCATCCTCTAAACTTGCATTCAGCAAAAATGACGGTAAAACATAATAATATGTTATTGCTCCGTTTTCACCTTCAACAACGACAATCTGTGCTTTACTTGCATCTATAACAGATATTTCATCGCCGAGTATTTTTGTCTGTTCATCATACAAATAAGCTCGTACAGCTTCTCCATTTGTTCCCGAAAGAGAGGAAACATTGATTTTATCGTCTATAATAAACTGCCTAACAGAACCTTCTCCGGAGGTTTTTGTTCCATCAACAGCTTTTAAAAGCGGCATAACACCGACAGCAGGTTCATTTCCGACATACTCTGTAACATTTATGTCATCAATATATGTTGTTTTGCAGACGTTCGTTGTAGCATTGTCTATATATTTTCCTGCTACACCTATGCGTATCTTTCCGTTTAAAAGAGATTTTTGACGTAGTGTCTTACCTTCTTCGTAAATTTTCTCGTTAACATACGATTTGGTTATATAATTACAGTCTGCGTCAAAATAAATCACATACTGAACCTTGTTCCATTTATTCATGTGGAAAGCATTATATTTAATGGGTGCTCCAAAATTATTTCCGCTTCCTGTATTAAGTCTTAACTCATCAAACTCTTCACTCTCGGTTGGCATAAACGTTAAATTAATTGATAAATAACTGTTTGCCGTCGGATTAAATTCAAATTGTAAGCAATCAACTGCACAGTTGGTTCTTCCTTTAATCAAATTTACAGCATAGTCGGATGATTTCTTTCCTGCAAGTCCCGATACGAAGTTGTATTTATTATCACCGCCAAACGGATGAGTGAGTTTTCCAAGTGTGCTGTTGTTAAAGTTTTCACTTAAAATAACTTCATAATTATTTGGTATATCGGTTACATAATAATATGCAATAACCCCGTCTTTTTCTGCGACAATAACATTTCCTACCGATACATTTCCCTCTGTTATTTCAGCGGAAAACGTCGAATTATTGTAAATGCGTATGCCGTCTCCCGCTATATCCGTAACATTTAAATCGCCATAAGGATAAACTGTTCCGTTTTTTACATTTGCCAAGGTTTTATCAATTACCGGAGTGGGTGTACGGACAACGCTATCTGCTGTCGTTCTTCCGTTATACTCATCTGAATACGCCACAAGCTTAATATCATCAATATATAAATTAAATGCATTAAGAGCTGTATCAACAAATTGTATTTTTAACGAATCATTTGTGCTGCAATCAAAATACGTGTTTCCGTTTACAAAAATGTTACCCCCGGTCGTTCCAAGAAGTTCACCGTTTAAGTATGTAAATATTTCGTAATTTGAATTTACCGAATTTTGGGCTCTTTTGTGAAATCCTACAACATAATCAACGTGATTCCACTGTCCCGCTTTCATCTTATCCGCACCTATTTCCGTTGAAAGTGCGGTTGTACCGCGATCGCTGAGCCATGTTTTTACATTGTCATTTCCCTCAATCAAATAATTAAAGCTATAAGTTAAGTACGTCCATTGATAATTAGAATTATCTGAAGTTGTCGGAATTTTTTCATTCATTGATATACGTACACGAGAGCTGCCTTGCCCCTTTCTTACAAATAAGCTGCTATCCGCTGCACCTTTTCCCATAACTCCTGTTTTTAGTGATTTAGTAAATGCGTCTTGACTTGCGAAAGGAGCAAGATCATTGGCTTCAAAAGTATTTTCCTTTGTAAGTACCACCGCATCATTTGCAAAAGCGGCGGGGATTAGGCTCGTCAATAACGCGAAAGCAAAAAATAACGACATGATTTTTTTTATTTTTAACATAATACTACATCCTTTCTTTTTATACTACTGAATAACAATACCGAATATTATATATCATCCCTCCTCTAAAAATTTATGTTACGGTATTTTTTATTATAATGAAGTATTAAACCTCACTTTTTATACACAATAAGGCTTCTCCCCTCATCATATCTGCATTTACACAATATCTCGTCGGTAACACCCGAGTCATACCACGTTTTTATATCAGATGATGAAATTTTTCTAACCGTTGGTTTTTTTTCGGTCATATCCACCTCAAACATTTTAAAGTATGACAAGCTCATTACAATGTACTTCTGATTTATATGATCCGGTTTAATACTTGTATCTGTTGCACAAATTATTCCTCCGTCTTTTATTCTAAACGGAATTACCATTCCGATTTCATTAATTGAATATCCGTTTCCTATCGAAACTATATACTCATTTTGTACATCTGCAGATATTGGCATATGAAACTCCGACTCGCTGCAATCGTAAATCAATTGAATATTTACAATATTGCCATCACTATCTGTATCAAACCTGATTGTATCTCCGACGCCAACCGATAAATTCCCGTCCGGAGATGATGAATATCCAATTTGTGTGCGTCCTATTTTCATTACATTACCGTCCTGCACATTCCAACTTGTTTCATTATCCTTTTGATAGCCGGTTATCTTTGTTACAACTTCATTATTATCGTTTAATCCAACTGAAATATCAGATACAACTGTAAGATAATCCTGATACATCATCGGTGAAGTCGAAACAACATTATCATAACAAATAATTGCTTCAGCATTAAAAGAATACCTGTCTGTTGAGTATGCCTTAATACGATATTTTTTGTCCGTTACAAACTTAGCTAGCGGAACAACAATGTAATCGTCGAGCTTACTTTCATCCTCGGGAATATAAAACACAACCGTATTTGCATTGTACTGCACATTCATCCCGAAGGATTTTAAATTGGACTTAAAATATGTTGGCACAGATTTACCGTCAAATACAAGATGAAGGCTGTTCGACATACTTTCCGCAGAAGAATCAAATGATACGGTATCAATCTTATTTATCTCACCATTATCGTTAACGGAGAACCTAACAAGCTGCTTGACAAAAGCATTACCGCCTTCTTTAAAAATATTTTCAAGTACTTTATAGTCACTCTTGTGACTTTTTCCGTCTATATTTATCTTTTTTGCACAAGGTAAGGCTACTCTTCCGTCTGTCGATGTAATGGCTTTCATCATCACTCTTTCCCGGTCATCGCTTTCATTTGATAAACCGATAAGATATGCCCATATCATTTCATTTTCATTGGATTTTTTTTCTTTTGCTGCTGCAATTTTTCCGTTTGCATCAAGAAAACAAACATAATCACCGCCTATACGAATATTCTTGCTTCTTGAATTCTTCATTTCCTTTGAGAAAAAATACATATTATTGTCGATACATATGCTTGTTTCTTCTTCATCAACATCTATCGACTCGACCCTTCCGCTAATACTTTCTTTTGTAATTATACACTCTATATTATTATTATTCTTTGCAACGGAAATAACAGAGTTAACACTAATATCATCAAACTTTTTTGTTTCTCCGATATTATTAAAGAAATACGTGTTTTTTGCTATTTCTCCGCTTTTATCCCCAAAAGAAATGCTTTGCGGTAACTCCAAAGTTGTTTCTCTTGTCCCGTCGAAGCATTCATAATTTAATGCGTCAATGCTGCTCACAAAATAATTATCATATGCCTTGATTAATATAGTAGAAACATTACCACCGTTTGCTTTAATGATTTTAATTTTTCCCCAACGTCCTTTAAATACATCTGAACTGATTTCGTCACTGACAGCCTCGCCGTTAAAAATAATACTGCAGCTAATCGGTAAATTAATTGTTTTATCCTTACCGTTATCATAATATCTGATTTTTCCTTCACGTAAGCTTATAAAGTCATCCGAATCAATTTCCGTCACATGCATCTTTGAAGATTGTCTGAAACAGATAATTCTGTCAATATCATCATCTTCTTCAATCACCCATGCATCAATATTATAACCGATATTATATAACAAATCTGTTTTTAACAAATCAGAAACAAGATATTCCTCGTTATCAATTTTTATATGATTTTCCGCCACACCGACCGGTGCATACAGCCCTGTAATTTCATTTTGGGTAATTATGCCGCTTACTCTGTAAATTCCGAAAAACTTATAAAGTACATTTATGTTTTCCTTATTTTCATACTTGTCAATCGGAATATATTCCGACAACAGAATACTTGCCGATATTTCATCCGCGTCGGAACATTTTATGTATGAATCTCCGCTTAAATTAATCCCTTGATAAAAATCACACTGCTTGGCAATATTCAAATATCCGTCGGGATATCCTCCCAAAGCGCTTGCATATCGTCTGTATCCCAAAGCACAGCATACCATTTTTGAAAATTCAGCCATTGTAATCGGTTTATTAGGATGAAATTCCTTATCTGCGGAAATAATCCCCATATCAATACAATACTCAATTTCGTTATAATTCATTGTTTCCGATGAAACATCATCAAACGACTGCCTAGTGTATTTCGGGATTTCCGTACAATTGATAACGCCAAGCACCAATTTTGCAGCATTACTTCTTGTTATATAACCGTCGCCGTCGCAACCATAATTCTTTGCTGAAATTCCCAAAGTATCCAACAAATTTTTGTCCTTCATATTCGCATCTGCACTTGTAATATTCGGTATAGCCATTATAGAAAAAATAATCACAAGCAAAAGCCACTTTTTTCTCATTCTTCGATTACCTCCAATAATGCACTGACTATTACTGCCGTTTCCGCTCTGGTAATATTGTTTTTCGGCATGATTTTTCCGTCCGCACCTCTTACAGCGCCTGCTTTAACCAGATTTTTTATTGCGTTTATTGAATAGTCGGAAATATCCTCACAATCAGAAAATGAAAGTTCAATATCGCACTCGCTATCCATTCCAACCGCTCTTGCGATTATAACGCAGGCATCCTCTCGGGTAATATTTATACCCACTCCAAATTTTCCGTCACCAAAACCTTTTGTGATACCGGATGCCACTGCCCTATTAATGTAAGGGGCAAACCATTCGTCCCCCGAAACATCATCAAACACTGCCACTTCCGCATCGCCGATATTAAAGGCATCCACAATAATTTTAACAAATTCCTCTCTTTTGATATAATCATTCGGCACAAACTTTCTATCTTCTCTTCCCGAAATTATTTTTTTAGACGCAAGGCTATTTATCGCATCTTCTGCCCATTTCACCTCAGAAATATCATCGAAAAACGTCTCTTGAGGTACAGGGTCTGCATCTTGCTTTTTATCTATACTCGGGATTATATAACTCGTTTTTCCGCCGGAAGTATTCTTATTTGAACTTGTCGATCCGCCGTTACCGCTGCCGCCGTGTTCCTGTTTTTTTTCAAGGCGTCCAACCTCTTCTTTAAAATCCAACACACTTGAAAATGGTATTTTGTCAGACAGCCGATTTAGAATTATTGCCTCCTTTGCCTCGTCCAAACCTTTGGGGAATTCAAGCTCGGCAATGTCATTTAAATCATTAATAATCTGCTTAATGCCATTCCATGAAGAAACATTATTTATCGATTCTATCGCCACAGCCTGCGAATGAGCAAGAAAATATTCCTCTGCGCTGCCATAGCTGCCCTTTTCCTTTTCCGCAGCATTTAACTTTGCCGTCTCACTCAGCTTATTATAGTAATTATTTACCTTATCGTTATTCAACCCCAATTCATCGCCATACTCGCAATTCATCTTAACAATGAGTCTTAATTCCGCCGACTTCATTGCATTTAACATCATTTCCTGCCTATATATCTTTTTTAGT
>CAKSPW010000050.1 GCA_934486495.1 uncultured Clostridia bacterium | reverse complement strand
GTGCATTGGCGGGTGCAACAGATGATATAATAAGCGTGGAGCTTGATTTCGGCTGGCTTATGAAGGCAAATTCAACATATACCGGAAAGTATTATATGAATTTTAACGGAAAAAAGGCTGACGGTACGCTGACGGAGATTGCAGAATACAGTTATTCAAAGAAAGGCGCAACCGCAAAAACAGCAACGGGACAGTTTAAAGGTGTGGATTCAACGCAGACAATACCTGCAACTAAGGTTATTGACCAGAGAACATATCTTAGAATTGAGTTTGATACAAAATCAAAGACATATGACGCATATTATCGTCAAAAGGAGCTTGCAAGCGGTACGGCGGAGGACAAGCTTATAAAGATTGCAAATGATGTACCGTTTCTCGATACGGATGCCGTATCACTGTCAAACATGACGATTTCTATGCAGAGAGAAAACAGCTCGGATTCGTTTGACCCGATAACAATGAATGTAACAATACTATCGGACAGCAGTGCGCTTGCACTTGCAAACGAAGAATTAACGCTGCCTTCGAGTGCGCAGGACGGTATAAGCTTACCTGCCGCAGTTGGCGGTGCGGATGTAACATGGGTATCGAGTGATACAGCCGTTATAGATACCGACGGTACGGTTACACGTCCGAATGTAGGAGAAGATGACAAGACGGTTACACTTACAGCCACACTCACAAGAGGAGAGGCAAGTGCCGTTAAAGAGTTTACGGTTATTGTACCGGCTAAGACATTTGTGCCGGAGGAGAGCGTAAACGGAATATGGACGGTTGATGAAATGGATTATTCCGCAGTATCGGATATTCCGACATCGGCTGAAGCAAGTAAGTATTACTATAAGCTCGGCTCGCTTGTTACATTATCCGATAAGACCGAAGTTGATACAACAAATCCCGATCTTAACGGATATGCTTATGCCGACGGCGGAAAGCTGTCAATTGTAAGAGCTTCAAGTGCGGGAACCGCTCAGGCTCAGGATGCAACAATCACAAAGTATTTGTGCTCAACACCTCAGCACGAAAATGACGATCTTGTTCTTGAATTTGAATACGAAAGAATCGGTAATCCCGATGTATATGTAGCCGTTCAGGCGCTCAATTCATGGAAAGGTCCCGTAACTTTCGGAAATACAATTTCAAATACAATGAATACATACGGCAAACCTTCAAAGAAGGGTAAGGATATTAATAAGGTAACGTTTGTATTTAGCGGAAGCACAAAAAAATACGATGTTTATTTTAACGGCGAGTTATATCAGTCAGGTGTTGATTACAGATATTCGGATAGCGGAACGGTTGATATATCGAGAATCGGATTTACTGTAAAGGCAGATACAGCCGCAGGTGACGGTATAGCGATAAACTATGTTGCATTGCTTGATAAATCGGCATACGGCAGCTGGTCGCTCGATCGTGAGAGTGAGCTTGGCTTGCCGGGAACCGTTGATGCTTATACAACATCAATTTTGCTGCCTGAATTCGGTTCAAACAATAATAAAATCAGCTGGACTTCATCAAATCCCGATATTATTTCTGCCGACGGAAAGGTTGTTCACGGCAACGAGCCTGCGACGGTAGTGATGACAGCGCTTTATACAAGCCTTGTGACGGGAGAAACAAAGCAGAATGTGTATTCAATCGTTGTTGAACCCAAATGCGGCGTTACCGCAAGCGTAAAGGAAATAACGGCTCAGGGAAGCGCAACAATTTCGGTTGCCAACGGCGGTGATACGGTACAGCTTAATTTGTTCAGCGCATATTATGACGCAAACGGAGTGCTTCTTGATGTTAATATTATGCCTATAGAAGCAGTTACAGGAATTAAAACGTTCGGAAGTACCATGAATGCTCCCGAAAATGCAGCCGTGTTTAAGGTTATGCTGTGGGATGACGGTATGTATCCTTACGCATTTGACAGTATAGCACTTGAAAATGCTGCCGAATAACGTATTGTGTCGGGTAATCCGATAATTATAAAACAGACACTGTTTTGACCATAAAAACGGTGTCTGTTTTAATTAAGCAAGAATAGACAATTTAGTGTATAATCTGACGATTGAGTTTACATGAGATATAATATATAATAAAATAAAAAAAGATAAGGGGGAATTGTAAAATGAAAAGGATAAAAGGTGTTACGGTATTGCTTGCTGCGGCAGCGTTATTTTCACCGAGCGTTTATGCCGGGGATGCAATATTTATGAACGAGGGCAGCTCGGATGTAATTGTTAATTCCAAAGTGACAGACATAGACAGGGAAATACTTAATATTGACGGAACAGTGTATGTACCTTTGCGCTCCATGTCGAAAATTCTCGGGTTTAACGTTTTCTGGAATAACGGAAAAATTGTTGCAGGCACGCAAAATGAGAATGATTTGAAGCTTATGGTAAACGATGAATATCTTGCGGCAAAATACGGCGAGATAAATGTCGGAGCGGATTTGTCGGATATTAATAAAATAAAAGATAATCTTAAGGCTGATATTTATGACCAAAATGCCGATCCGACAAAGGCATTGTCTTTATGGCGCGAGGACGGCAGCTTTGAGGGGATAGAGTATTTTAACCCCGACAGAATGGTTTGGAATGCAAAAAATCACGTAGACTATGTCAGAACAATGCTCAAGGCTGTTTATTCCGAAGGAAACAAGTATTTCGGAAATGAGGAAATAAAGGCTAAAATAAAAAAGTCGCTTGAATATTGGGTGACATCCGGAAGGGTGGAGTGCGACAACTGGTGGCAGCAGCAAATCGGTGTGCCGACAATTGTTGCCGATATTCTGATGCTCGACCCGGAGGAGCTTACGGATGAAGTAAGAACGGTGCTTAATGCGGAGGCGGCAAAGGGAAGCATATTTAACGAAACAATAACAGACCGTATAACGGAAAGACCTGTTGCAAATACGGGTGCAAATTTAACGGATAAATTACTTACAAGCTTTAAGATAGACGTTGCTACCGGCAATGAGGCGGAGCTTTATGATGCGATTCGGCTTTTGGAAAATGAGTTAAGAGTGTTTAAAAAGGTTAGAACGGACGAATTCGGAGAGGATTCTGACGGAATTAAGGCTGATTACAGTTTTCATCAGCACGTTGACCAAATACAATCCGGAAGCTACGGAAATGACTTTGTAAAAGGTGTTTCAAAGATAATTTCGGCGATGAAGGGGACAAAGTATAAGCTTTCAGACTATGCTTTAAATGAGTTTGCAAGCTTTTTGCTTGACGGTCAGCAGTGGATGGAGTACAACGGATACCTCGAGCTTACTACGGCGGGCAGGCATATAACACGTCCGAACGCAATTAAAGGAATGAGACAGACAATTCTTCAGGCGGTAGAAGCGCTTGAGGGGAATGAACAGCTTGACAGATATGACGAGCTTATGTCGATGAAGAAAAACAGACTTATCGACGGTGATAAATTTGAGGGTAACAGACATTTTTGGCTTTCGGATTATATGTCACACAACAGAAACGGATTCCATGCCGGAGTAAAGCTTGCGTCGAGCAGAACAAAATGCGGCGAGGTTGTAAACAACGAAAATCTTTTGGGTTATTATCTTTCGGACGGCGTAACAACCATAATGCAGGACGGCGATGAATATTACAATTTGATGCCGTTGTGGAATTGGAACAGATTGCCGGGCACAACAACTCCTCAGGGCGGATTAAAGAATTTAAATGACTGGGCAGAGTGGAACGGTGAGCATCTTTGGAATTGGAAAGGAAACAGAAACTTTGTAGGCGGAGTTTCGGACGGTATGTACGGTGCGGCTGTTATGGATTATTCACGTGACGGACTCGATGCGCATAAGGCATGGTTTATGCTCGATGACAGAATGGTGGCACTCGGAAACGGTATTAATTCATATACGGATATGGACATATATACAAACATAAACCAGTGTGTGCTTGACGGAGATATTATATCGTCGAAAAACGGTGTTAAAACTAAATTAAACAAAGATGTTAAAAAGCTGAGCAGCGATTACATTCTGCACGACGGAATAGGATATATGACCGATTCAGAAGTTGAAATATCGGCAGAGGAAAGAGAGAATAAATACGCCGTTATTAATCTCGGCTCGGCATATAAAGATGTAGACGAAAAGAATAATGTGTTTGAGCTTGGTATAAATCATGGAATAAAGCCGTCAAATGCGTCTTATCAATACAGCGTTGTTTTTGGTGCGAACGAGGAGAAAATGGATTCGTTAATACAAAATAACAATGTTAAGGTGCTTTATAATGATGATAAAATCCAGGCTGTGTATGACGAAAAAAATAAAATCACAGAGGCAATAGTTTGGAAAATGGGTACGATTGAAATACCCGGCGGACTTACGGTTAATGCCAATAAAAAATGTGCAATTATAGTACGTGAACTCGATGGCGGCAATCTTGAAATAACCGTATCAAATCCGACCAATGAGCCGAAGGATTTGCAGTTGGTTGTAAATCGTGTTCTTGAAACAGACGGTAATAACGTTGTTAAAGAGAGCGATACATCAACACGCATAAAGTTCAGACTCAATGAGGGAATATACGGCGGAAGCAGCACAACATACAGCACAAAAACCGGATTTTCGGAATTTTTAAAATAAATAAGGAGTTTAAATGATAATGACAAAAGGAAGATTTACTCTCCCCGGAGAGAGCGGAATGGAAAAAGAAATTAAGGAGCTTGTGGATTTATGGGGCGTTGACGCAATTCGTGACAGCGACGGAACACATCTTTCGGGGGAGCTTATTGATATGGGACTTACTGTTTATTCAACTCTTTGCCTTGTAAGAGCGGATAACGAGTGGGTAAAGAAAAATCTTGAGTGTCGTCAGCAAATTGTGCTTATGACCGAGGAGCATACGGCGTTTGATACGGAGCTGAAGATTGATATTATGGCAACGTTTTTCAGTCAGCAGTTTGAACCTAATGCCGATGCGCTTGATTACTGGCAGGTAATCGACCGTACAACCGGTGAGCAGATAAATGAATGGGAGTATGACGGCAAAAATGTTATTATAAAGAACACCGTTTTATTTCACTGCTATACGGTATCATTTTTTGCCTATCAGATATGGGAGCCTGTGTCAATGTACAACCATATCACAAACAATTGGACAAGTGAGCATGAGTTAACGCTCGACCCGAGAACGCCGAAAGCGCAGGAGCATATATTGCAGCGCCTTGACAAGTGGCTTAGGGAGCATCCGAAAACCGACGTGGTAAGATTTACAACGTTTTTCTATTGCTTTGACTTAATATACAATCAGTACGGCAAGGAAAAAATCGTAAATTGGTTCGGGTATGCAAGCTGTGCGTCACCGTATGCATTTGGCGAATTTGAAAAACAGTTCGGTTACAAGCTGACGGCAGAGGATATAGCCGATAATAACAGATATAACACACCGTTTAAAAATCCGACAAAGAAATATCTTGATTGGATAGAGTTTAATTCACGTTTTGTAAGCAGCTTTGCAAAAAAATGTGTTGATTTGGTACATTCGTATAATAAAAAAGCAATAATGTTTCTTGGCGATCACTGGGCAGGAACGGAGCCGTACGGAAAGTATTTTCAGGATATAGGGCTTGATGCCGTTGTCGGTGCCGCCGGTGACGGTGTTACAACAAGAATGATAACGGATATACCGGTAAAGGAAACGGAGGCTCGTTTTTATCCGTATTTCTTCCCGACAACATTTTACGAGGGCGGAGATCCGGTCGGGGAATCGATGCCGATTTGGATTCAGTGTCGCCGTGCAATGATGAGAAAGCCGGCACAAAGAATGGGTTACGGCGGTTATTTAAGCTTGGCGCTTAAGTTCCCGGAGTTTATAGAACACGTAACGGAGATTGCAAAGCAGTTTAAACAAATACACGATTTGGGAGGAACACCCTATAATGCAAGCTTTAAGGTGGCATTGCTTAATTCATGGGGAAAACTCAAGTCATGGCAGACGCATCAGGTTGCACATTCGCTTTGGAATCAGCGCTGTTATTCATATTTGGGTGTTATGGAATCGCTTGCGGGATTTCCGTTTGAGCTTGAGTTTATTAACTTTGATGATGTTAAAGCCGGACGTCTTGATGAATTCGGCGTGGTTATAAACATGGGCGATGCCGGCACGGCATGGAGCGGCGGCGAGAATTGGAACGATGCCGATGTGATAAGTAAAATTCGTAAATGGGTATATGACGGCGGCGGATTTATCGGTATCGGAGAGCCGACAGCATATGAAAAAGGCGGACGGTTGTTTACACTCAGTGACGTTTTGGGCGTGCAGAGGGAAATCGGATTTACGGCAAGTATAAACAAGCCTGTCGTGACGCCCGAAAAGAACCATTTTATAACCGAGGATTTAAGAACAGACATTGATTACGGTGAGGGCATGAGTATGATATATCCGATAGGAGATGCTGTTGTTTTGGACGAAGTAAACGGAAGCTCAAGCCTTGCGGTAAACACTTTCGGCAAGGGAAGAAGCGTATATATTGCCGGATTGCCGTATTCAAACGATAATTCACGCTTGCTTTTGAGGGCAATTTATTGGGCAGCCGGGTGCGAAGGTGAAATGAAAACGTACTTCTCGGAAAATCCCGATACCGAATGTCATGCTTTTGACAAAAGCGTGTGTGTTGTCAACAATACAAATGAGCCCTGCGAAACTGTTGTTTGGTGCGGAGGGGAAAAGATAAAAGCCACTTTGTCGCCTATGGAGAGCAAGTGGATAAAGTAAGATATGTAAACTAACAGTAATGCATTTGATTTTTTGCCTGTCGGTGCGCAATGGATGATTTTATTGCCGCAGCTGCAGCCGATAACCGCTAACGGATAAAATATTGACAAATAAATTTTTTTGTGATATAATCTAAACGACGGAAATCGGATTTTACATACAGAAAAACGACTCTTGTCACCGGGTCGTTTTTTTGCAGAAGGAGGGTTTTGAATGTATAAGCTGTTGATTGTCGATGACGAGCAGAGAATAAGAAACGGCATGGCAAACGGCATACCTTGGAGTGACTGGGGATTTGAAATTGCGGGCTTGGCGGAAAACGGAATTGAGGCTCTTAAAATGGTTGAAAGCGTTAAACCCGATGTCGTTATATCCGATATAAAGATGCCCGGGATGGACGGAATCGGGCTTATGAAAGAGCTTCATAAAACCCATCCTAAAATAAAGGTTATTATTCTTTCGGGATATAATGATTTTGAGTATATGAACAGCGCTATAAAAAACGGCGTTGTGGAGTATCTTATGAAGCCTACGGATTTGGACGAGTATGAAGAATCGTTTAAACGCATAAAGGGTATTCTCGACGAGGAGAGGCGTGTTTCGGATGAGTTTGAAAAAAACAAGGTTTACTACCTGGATAATATTTTAAACTCAATCATATTCGGCTATGCCGACGATGAGGTTAACAGTGCCGATAAAGGAATTATCGAGAAATTTAACATAAAAACCGATAACTGCGTTATAGCTGTGGCAGGAACGGAACGGGACGATTTTACGAAAGACGAGAAAGTAAGGTACGCCAAAGCAAAAGAGTTGGCGGAAATATGCCAAAGATGCGCTTTAAATATCGGTGATGACGGGATTAGCATACATTTTTTTCTGTCAAGAAACAGCAGTGTGGCGGCTGTTTTGTCAGGCTGTGATAAAATGCTTACAAACGAGATGTGCATGAGTATTTTTAAGACTGTTTCCGATATGGTTTCCGAGGTGTATAAAAAACGTCTTTGTATCAGCTTCGGACAGATATGTACGGATATACGAATGATTCCCCAATGCTTTGAACAGGCGGTTTGCGAGGCGTATTACAATATGTTTGACGGCAGTTCCGCCGTTGTACAGTACAGCGAGCAGAGAGAACCTTGCGAAATATATCATAACATTAATTTCGATTGCAAGCTTATTACCGAGGCGATAATAAAAAAAGATATACACGCTGTTCGTGAGGAAATGGATAGAGTGGTATCGTTTTTTAAGGAGAATAAGATAGACGACCAGAGATATATAGAGCATATTTTTATGGAGCTGATGTTTTACCTTTCAAGATGGTCTGTGGAGCGAAAAATCAATTTTGAGGAAATAATGGAGCTTGAGGGAGTAAAATATCAGGATGTTCGCCGTGTTTTCGGAATAGACAAAAAAAGTGAAATGCTGATGCAGGTTATAGAGGCTACAATCAGAGTTGTGGACGGCATTATAAATCATAGGGGCATAAACGAGGGGATCACGTCGCTGATAAAACAGTGCGTCGATACAGAATTTGCGGAAAATCATATGTCGCTTGAATATGTTGCGGATAAAGCAAATAAAACGCCGTCTTACATATCGAAGATATTTAAAGAAAAATTCGGCTGCGGGTTCGGTGAGTACGTGACTAAAAAACGTCTTGAGGCGAGCAAGGAGATGCTTGCCGACCCGACAAAGAAGATTTATGAAATTGCGAATAACAGCGGATATGCCGATGTATCCAATTTTATTAAGGTGTTTAAAAAGGTATACGGAATAAGTCCGGGTAATTACAGAAAATTCATACAGGAGTAATGTAACGGCTCGGCGGAGAGTGATTATGAAAGATAACGTACGGAAAAAATATATGCCGTTTCATGTAAAGCTTACAACGTTTATTACGGCATTTTTTCTGATAATGATTGCGGCAATACTGTGGATGTTTTACCACACAAACGTCGAAATGAAAGAAATGGTCGTATCAAAGTTGCAATACGGCACAAAAGATGTTTCAACTTCTTTGGATGAAATTGTTTTAAACGTTTACAGCGTTTCGGAGGCTTTTGCCGTTGATGACAGACTTACGGAGTATACAAGCGGAGATTACACGGATAATCCCATAAAAAAACGTATGTACACGGTAAAGATAATAAACAATCTTTTTGAATCGTATGATTTTCTGCGCAAAAATCAGCGCATGGCGGCATTTTATACCCGTAAAGGCGAGCTGTTTAACTTTATCGACCCGAATGCTGACGATGAGCTTTGCAAAGAAAAGCTAAGCGAGCTTGATATAAACAGCCGTGAAAAGCTTGCCAAATTCTATTGGTACGGCGTAAGGGATAATTTTTTTAAGTCCGATAAAAGCGGAAATATAAGAAAAGATATGGCGATTATAGGAAGCAGACGTGTTTTTTCGAGAATGTACGACGGTTATGACGGTGTTCATCTTTTTGCCGTGAGCGAGGAAACGCTGTATAATTGCTATAAAGAAATTCTCAATCAGTACGGCTCTATGGTATATATTACGGATGAGAACGGAAATTTGCTCTCATCGAGCGATGAAAATATACTCAGAAACGGTAAAGTAGACGATGAGCTTGCAGACTGGGTGCACGGTGAGAATCTGAACTCAAGGTTTATAAATAAGGGCAAAGATCTTGTTACGGCGGAAAAGTCGGAGCTTAACGGCTGGATTACCGTTATTGTTACGCCGATGAGCGCCATAACAAAAGAGGTTGACAAGCTTCAGAAAAATCTGTTGTGGGTTATTGTTTTCTGCGGCGCGCTGGCAATGGTTGCCGTCAGGTTTCTTTACGGAAGGTTTATAGCGCCTGTGTCGCTTTTGAATAATTCTATGCAAAGGGTTTATAACGGTGATTTTACGGCATATGTTCAAACCGATAAAAGAAACAGTGAGCTTGAGGAAATGATAAATTATTATAATTCAATGCTTGAGAGTATTAACAGAAATGTTGAACAGAGAATACGAACCGAACAGCACAAAAAAGAGCTTGAGATGGAGGTGCTGATGAATCAGATAAATCCTCACTTTTTGTATAACACGCTCGAAACGATAATATGGCAGGCGGCAGAAGCCGGCAGGGGTGATATAAGTCGCCTTGCGGCTGCTTTGGGGCGTATGTACAGATTGTCGGTCAGCGGCGGTGATGTAATGGTTACTCTTAAAAACGAGCTTGAACACGTTATGACTTATATTAAAATTCAGGAAAGCCGTTATGAGGGTAAATTTGAGTTTGATGCGGCAATGGCGGACAGGGATATGGCGTCGGAGTATTATACTCTTAAAATCATACTTCAGCCGATTGTTGAAAATGCGATTAATCACGGTATGGACGGTATTGACAGAATTCTTAAAATCAGAATAAGAATCGATATTAAAGATGACAGGATTAAAATACGCGTGATAGACAACGGGATAGGTATGACTCGTGATAAGCTAAAAAAGGTAAGAGACAGAATATCGGGGAAAGAGCCCGGGGAAATTGCAAAAGGAAAGAGCAGCAACCTGGGTATGCGAAATATTAACGACCGTCTGAAAATTTACTTCGGTACCGAAAATGCGCTGAAAATTCACAGTAAATACAATGTCGGGACGATAGTGGAGATAAACATACCGAAAATAACAAAAGATGAGGCAGACAAGAGAAATAAGAACAAATATCTGTAAAAGCAGCTTATCAGAAAGCGTCGCTTTTACAGAATTGAATCGGATTTCGTGGATATACAACGATAATAAAAAAGGCAACCGGGAGGGATGTCTTTTTTATTATAAAGCAATATGATAAGATTTGACTATTTTTAAAAAAAACTACCTATGGAAATTTTAAAAAAAATGTTGTAGAATATAAGTATAGAAAAACACTAATGGGAGGATATAACCATGAAGAAAATAACAAAGTATATGTCAGCTTTGCTTTCGGCGACATTTATATGCGGAGCTGTTGCAGGGTGCGCAAGCAAGGATAACGGCGAATCAACTCAGACAAGCTCAAACAGCGATATGCCGTTTGACGGAGTAACACTTCATTATGCTGTTACGGAATCGGCGACTCAAAACGGTGAAGTTAATGATTTGGTGAAGCTGATAAAAGAAAAGACGGGCATAAACGTGGAGTTTACAATTGTTCCGACAACAAATGCGGGCGAGGTTGATAAAACTCTTGTCAGCCTTATGTCCGGAGATGAGCTTGATATTGTTTACGGCTCGGAGGCTGTTTTGAAAACTTATTACAATGCAGGCGTATTAAATCCGCTCGATGAGCTTGCCGAAAATGCGGATTATAACATGAGCAGCGTTTTCGGAGATAATCTCGTATCGTATAACGATAACCGTGTTTATGCGCTTCCTGCATATAATGACATTTGGATTACTTTTTACAACAAGAAAATATTTGATGAAGCAGGGATTGAATATCCGTCGGCAGAGGGCTGGACATGGGAAAAATACATTGAGACGGCGCAGAAGCTGACAGATGCAAATAAGGGTGTATTCGGCTCATTCATGCTCGACTATGATAACTACAACTATATGTATGCGTTTCAGCACGGCTGGGATGCCTATAAGGATTCTCAAAAAGAGTCAAACTTTGATGACCCGAGATTTAAAGAAAGCCTTGAATGGTTTTACAGTCTCGGAAACGATAAAAAAATTCAGCCGGACAGTATAACATATGCCTCGGGCGCATATCCTTGGAATACGTTTGTTGCTTCGGATAAGATGGGTATGTTCGTGTGCGGCAGCTGGGCTGCATCACTTCTTCAGAATTCCGATAAATATCCGAGAGATTGGAAGTGCGGAATTTTGCCTATGCCTTATCCCGAGGGTGAAGAATCTTCAACACTTGCTGTTTCGGGCTGCTATGCCGTTCCGGTAACAAGCAAAAATAAAGAGGCGGCATTTGCGGCAATACGTTGTATGGCAGAAGAACAGTACACACTCGGCTACGGCAGAGTTCCGGCGAGAGTTGATTTGTCGGAGGAAGAAGTTATAAAATATATTGATGAAAAGCTTGTTCCGGCATTTTCGGCAGACGGAATTACACTTGACGATTTCAAAAACGCATGGTTTGATAAGAGCAGAAAGTTTATCCCCGAAAAGCTTATCGGGCCGGCAGACGCAACAATAAATAAGATTATCATTGAAGAAGCACAGCTGTACGGCGCCGGCTCTAAGAGTATTGACGATACCGTAAAGTCAATAAAGAGTCGTTCGGATTCGGCTATAAAAGAGGAACTTGAGCAATAAAAGGAGGAGAGTATAAATGGCAAAAACTCGAGGGATAATGCAGAAAAAAGAGAATATTGCCGGTTATACATTCATCATTCCCTATGTGCTGTTGTTTATCGTGTTTACGGGCTTACCGTTTTTATGTTCGATATTGTTTTCCGTTACCAATGTAACATATATCTCAAAGCTTGATAATTTCAAGTTTGTCGGGATTGCGAATTTTATAAAGATATTCAAAACCACGGAGATAATGGCATCACTCGGAAGGACGTTTGTATATTCGCTTGTTTACGTGCCGGTTATAATGATTCTCGGCTTCTTGCTGGCTGTGATTGTAAATAAGGGCGTATATTTTAAAAATGTAATAAGAGGTATGGTATTCCTGCCGTATGTGTCAAACATGGTTGCCGTTGCCGTAATATTTAAGCTTTTACTCGGAACAAGCGGTCCTTTGTTTCAGGTGATGAAAATGCTTGGTGTTGAAAATCCGCCTTTGCTGCTGTTGTCAACAAAATATGCATTGCCTACCGTTGCGCTGATTTCCGTGTGGAAAGGCTTGGGACTTAATATGATAACGTATCTGGGTGCGCTTCAAAATGTACCGGCGGAGCTTGATGAGGCGGCACAGATAGACGGAGCAACAAGATTGCAGCGTATAAAAAATGTATTGCTGCCTATGCTGTCGCCGACGACGTTCTTTTTGCTCATAAGCTCGATTATAACGTCGCTTCAGAACTTTACGGTTATACAGGCTCTTACAGAGGGCGGACCGGGGCAGTCAACAACCGTAATGTCGCTAAGTATCGTAAGAAGTGCGTTTGTGCAGAATAATACTTCTCTTGCGAGCGCACAGGCAATTATTGTTTTCGTTATTGTAATGATTATCACAATTATCCAGTGGCGCGGACAACAAAAATGGGTAAATTATTAAGGAGGTGCGCAGCGTGTATAAAAAGAATAAAATATATAAGCTATTGCTTACGGTTATAATGCTTGTTATCGGCACACTGTGTATATTTCCGTTCATATTTATGGTGTATTCGTCGTTTAAAGTGAGCGCAGATGTATTGCAGAAACCGTTTCAGATTATTCCGGACCCTGCTACCTTCGAGAATATAAAAGGACTGTTTACAAGTGAACATTACGATTTTACAAAGTGGTATGTCAACACTACCGTTATGACTTTAACCGCAATTGCTATAAAAATCGTGCTTATAACGTACACGGCTTACGGATTTTCAAAGATTAATTTCAAGGGCAGAGATACTATATTTCTTGTATTGCTTGCGGCAATGATGATACCGACCGACATCATGATTATTCCGAGATACATAATCTTTAAAAATCTCAGACTTTTGAACTCGATGTGGGCAATAATCATTCCGAGCTGTGTTGATGTGTATTTTGTATTCATGTTAAGGCAGGCGTTTATAAGTATTCCGGATTCGATAAGCGAAGCGGCAAAGATTGACGGATGTAATCATTTTGTGATTTATTCGAGAATTATCACACCGCTTGCAAAACCTCAGATTGCAACAATGGTACTGTTCTCTTTTGTATGGATATGGAACGATTATATGGGACCGTATCTGTATATATCCGATATAAAAAGGCAGATGCTTTCGGTAGGTATAAAGCTGTTTGCATTCGGTCAGGCGCAGGATTACGGTGCTCAAATGGCGGCCGCTACGTTGGTGTTGCTGCCGATAATAGTTCTGTTCCTGTTCTGCCAGAGATTCTTTATCGAAAATGCGGCGTCATCCGGCGTTAAGGGATAAAAATAATATTAAAAAAACAAGAGGCTGTTTAAAAAGTCAATCGACTTTTTAAACAGCCTTAACTTTTATTCAAGGGGATAGGAAAAAAGCTTTGGAATCAACAAACCAAGCCAAAACTTTAGTTTTGGCTTGCCCGAAGGCGTATGTGTATACGCTGAGAGGCAAAGTTTGCTGATAGCAAGAAAAGAAAGAACTCTATGAAAAATCATTTTGATTTTTTAGCTTATCCTAAACCGAATTACAGCATTTGTGATACCTGCAATATGTGTTTTTGTTTCTTTTCTTGTGCTGCGGAGTTTTTTAACATCCCCTGTTTATGTTTTATTTGAGATTTTTCAGTATTCGCATAAATACTGCGGCCGCTTCCGCTCTTGTTGTGTTTGCCTTTGGCGCAAAGCTTCCGTCCGCATGACCTGTCATGACGGAGTTTTCAGCTGCCCATACAACAGCCGATTTTGCGTAATCTGAAATGTCGGCGTTATCGGTATAATCCGTTTCACCGTTTGTTTTTGTGTCGTATCCTTTAAATAATGCATATCGGCATATTATCGTTGCCATTTGTTCACGTGTGATTGGCTCGTCGGGAGCAAATATATCTTTTGAAATTCCCGAAACAATGCCGTTTGCACTTGCCCACGCAATTGCTTTTTCGTAGTATCCGCCGATTTCAATATCGCTGAAAATGCTCTTATCTGCCTGCGGTTGATTTTCCATGCGGTAGATAACGGTTACAAACATCGCTCTTGTTATGTGGCTGTTGGGTGCAAATTCAGTGTCCGATACGCCTTTCATCAAACCGTTTTCGTATGCGTATTTTACCGAATCGTAAAACCAGTCGCTGTCTTTGACATCGGCAAAAGGATTTTTCCATTCGTCGTCCGGCGTTGTGTCGCCGCTATCCTTTTCCGCCCACTTTGCATAGAGAGTAAAACTCTTTGTTACCTTTTCGGAAAAATCGTATTTGGTTTTGAGTTCTTTATCCGAGTACCAACCGTCAAAATCAAAGTTTTCTTTTGTTGGTACTGTCGGCTCTTTTATAACGCTGTTTCTTGTGACGGTCTGATTTGCAACCTTGCTACCGCCGTTTGAGTCAAATGATACGGTAAAGCGTGTTGTTGAGCTGCCACCGCCTCCGCCTCCGGAACTTCCGCCGGTTTTTGTCCAGTTTGCGGTTACGGTTACTGCTTTATCAGGCATGATAAAGGTTGTTTCCTGTGATTTGGCATCAGAAAGCTGTATGCCGTCGCTTGATGTCCAGCCGCTAAAGGTATAGCCGCTGCGTTCGCCGGCTTTTATTGTTACCGTTTCGCCGGTTGAATACTCTCCGCTGCCCGAAACCTCCGCATAGCTGTCATTAACCGTTACGGTGTTGGAGATTTTCTTTGTTACTATCGCCGTCTGCGGCAGGGATGTGTTTGCGGCAGTATCCTGTGCATACAGCATTATAACAGCGCTTGTTTCGCTTTCATAGAGCTGTCCGGAAACAGCAAAGTTTCCGTCTGCTCCGGCAAGAACCTCTTCATTTTTGCCGTATACGATTCTGCTTCCGGCGTCCGCCATTCCGGTTATCGTATATTCGCCGGTTTCCTTGTCGGCATAGAATACGTCGGATGAAAGCGTAAGCACGGGCGGCTCTTTATCCATGCTGACAAGCAGGAACACACTTGTTACGCCCTTATCGGAAACAGCGTCAACCTTAAACATCAGACTTCCCTCAAATTCGGGAATTGTGAAGGTGTTTTCTGTATTTTCCGACGGTATTTCTGCATTTGAATCCATTCTTGTTACCTTAAACGATGCACTACTGTCCGAACCGCTTACCGTCAGGGTGTTATTTTCTCCGCCGACATACGCATGGTAAACGCCGTTTTCATCAGCGATACACTCGTTGCCGTTAACCGAAAGCGATATTTCAACAGGCGTATATTTCGGCAGATATTCTCCCGAGGATTCGGTTTCTCTGCTGTAATATTTCCCGTCATCCGATTTTTTGTATGCGCGAACGCCGATCTTGTAGGTCTTGTCCGGCAACAGTTTCTCGGCAGTAACCGATTCGGCAGAGCTTCCGTCCTCGTTTACAAGGACACCGTTTCCGCCTACTGTGAGCGCCATATCTATCGAGGTTGAGCCATCATTCAAATCATATCCGAATCCTGTATCTGCCCATGAACCGTCTTTTTCTTCATAGATTCTTACGGCATAACCGTCTGCACCGTCTGCCGCATCCCACTGTGCGTGCATTACTTCATTCCCGGACGCCTGCAAGGTAACGCTTGCCGGTGCGGGTGGCTCATATATATTGGTGTATGAAACCTTACTGCCAAATGATTGATTGTCAATGGCTATAAGCGCTTCCTCTTCTTCTCCGTCGCCGTTGATATCAGCCGGTTTTTTCGTCATAAGAAAGGCTGTTACATAATATTCGCCGGTGGGAGCCAGCGCACCCGATGACGG
>CAKSPW010000049.1 GCA_934486495.1 uncultured Clostridia bacterium | reverse complement strand
GTGTTATTCCGTCGTTTACACACGCTGAGAAGTTAAGCTTTCAGTCAAAGCTCTTTTTCTGACCGTTTACTTCAAGCATAAATGTTCCTACAGCTCCAAACTCCGTTGCAGGTGATGTAATGTCAAAGTAAACCATCTTTGTCTCTCCCGGATTAATAATACCGGTTTCCTGAGCCTCCATTGTTGCAATATTTATTCCGGTTGCTCCGAGAACGCTTAGCTTTCCGCTTTCCGCTTACCGGAACAGTCAACAAGAGCGAATCCGCTTTTCATGTTTTTTGAATTCGTTACCGGAGTGAGCAAAAACAAGTATCCGCTATCTCCGTCATCATCTTGATTTACAATAGTCCAGCACGTCTTTTTTTCACGATTTATCGTATCCTTAAGCTCATTTATGTACTTCATGTAAACCGAACCCGACAGCGATTGTCTGCCGTCATCCCAAAATATACCAAGCCCGTCAATATCGCTGTTGTATATTTTAATCTTATTTACATCACTGTTAAAATCATATTCGGCAACCTCTCCGTTTATATCGGTTTTGGCAAGCATATTATCTATAAAAAGCAATGACATGTCCTCGACATAATCGGTTTTTGCTTTAAAATCGTTTATTGTCTTTTTCGCAATATCTTCGGTTTTCACCGTGTAATCTCCGACAATCGCCTTATTTATGGACATATACGCCGATATTAAGACCGCCAGCATAAGCGCCGCAATCACAAGCACAACCGAATAAAATTTTTTCTTCAACAATCGAAACATTTGAACATTTCCTCCTTTTCGGATGCTGATTGCAGAATTTGAATTTTAAACTCCCGTAAAAACATTTCTTGGTTTGATGTGTTTTTTCAGAGTGTACAAATGTACAAAACATAAAATCCATATCAATTATAGCATAATGACACCGCAACTGTCAAGACGGAAAATTTAATTATTAAATCGTCCTATGAAAATCACCGTCAACAAATACAAAATCATATGACAAATAAATTGCTTTTAACGCTTTGGAATATGTACTATCCGCTATCCGGGCATATTCGGGACTTTTGCACGTTAAACGCAAACAAAAAACGCAGGTGCATCAGCAAGCACCCACGTTTTTATACGGTAAAACACATCATGCAATAAATTCAGTGCAAAACAAATAATGCTATTTCGAGTTACGGCTTGCACGGTATTCAAGAGGAGTCATACCCTTTTCCTTTTTAAACACACGACAAAAATAGCTTATATCCAATACACCTATACTCTCGGCAATCTCACTCACCGACATTTTTGTGTTTTGGAGCATTTCACAAGCTTTGTTTAATCTGAACTGTTTAATATATTTACCTATACTCTCGCCGTACGCCTGAGAAAAAACATGAGATAAATAGTATTTATTGATATTACAGCTGCGTGAAATATCCTCAAGCGTTATATTCTCTTTATAATGGTCGTTAATATAACCGACGGCAGATTCAAGCAATTTACCCGACTCAAAAAGCGAAACTGTTTTTTCCGTGCGATTTATGAGTCTGAAAAGATACATAAGCAATGTTTTCGACATATTCTGACTTATTTCCACATACAGCCGTTTCTTCTGCTCTGTTTCTTCTATAAGTCCGGTAAAATATTTTAAAAAGGTGCGATACATATCCCCCGTATGATAAATTTGGCTGTAATCCGGAGGGAGCAGCCAATTCGGCGGCAAATCCGTCATTTCAAGCTTATCAAACGCAATAAATCTCGCCTCCATAGGGTCCTCCGCACTGCTTTTTTCACAGTGAGGAATACCTGCGTTATAAATTACAATATCACCTTTGCGGATGTTATACTCCTCGCTGTTTCCTATAGTAACCTTTCCGCTTCCGTCGACTATAAATATAATTTCCAAAAAATTATGCGAATGCAGTTCCTCACGCCAACCTCCCTGCTTATCAAGCGAACCGACATATATTAGCTGCGGTTTTAATTTGAATGAATAATGCTTTTCCAATAAATAATGCTGGCGTTCACTACTGTTAATACGATGAGTAATTTCCATTGAGCATCTCCCTCATTCACCGACAAAATTGATTGTCATTTTCCTTATAATAATATAATATCACATTTTAAGACATAAGTCAATAGAAATAGGACTTTTTTGCTTTAAAAATTAGCCAACAAAATCCCTTGCTTTTATTCAACTTATTTGATAAAATAGATATAAACAAGACAGGATTATGCACATTTTTTATGAAAAATACTCAATTGTACAGGGAAAGTGAGTGGTAAACGGATGAACGAAGAAATTTTAAGAATGACCGGAATAGACAAACGATTTTCCGGTGTACACGCACTTCGCGGTGTTAACTTTGACCTTCGCTCCGGTGAAGTTCATGCTCTCATGGGCGAGAACGGTGCGGGAAAGTCAACGCTTATGAAAGTGCTCTGCGGTATTCATCGACGTGACGGAGGAGATGTTGTGCTGTTCGGCAAACCCGTAAGCTTCAACTCAATTGCTGAATCTCAGGAAGCCGGAATAAGCATGATACATCAGGAGCTTAACATGATGGCGCACCTGACGGTAGCTCAAAACATCTACATAGGCCGTGAGCCTAAAATCGGAAAAGCATTTATCGATGACCGCAAAATGATTGAGGACGCAAAAGCGCTTTTCAAAAGAATAGGGATTAACATTGACCCTTCAGCAAAGCTCGGATCGCTTACGGTAGGTAAGCAGCAGATGGTTGAAATTGCAAAAGCAATATCACGTGATTCAAAGCTCCTTATTCTCGACGAGCCGACAGCCGCACTTACGCAGCCGGAGGTTGAAGAGCTTTTCGCAATCATGAACGACCTTAAAGCAAAAGGCATCGGCATGATTTACATTTCTCACCGTATGGATGAGATTGGCAGGATATCCGACAGAATAACCGTAATGCGTGACGGTGAATACGTCGGAACAACCTTAACAAAGGAAACCACCAAAGACGAGCTTGTCAAAATGATGGTCGGACGTGTTATATACAACGAACAAAAAGAAAAAAGTCTTGTCTCCCCCGATGCGCCGGTAACCCTTGAGGTACGTAATCTGTCGTCGGGTAATACTCTTAAAAATGTCAGCTTCAAGCTCAGAAAGGGCGAAATACTCGGCTTTGCCGGACTTATGGGTGCAGGCAGAACAGAGCTTGCCCGTGCGGTTTACGGAGCAGACAGATTTGATACAGGTCAGATTTTTATAAACGGTAAAGAAGTAAAAATCAAAACTCCGGAAGCAGCCGTTAAAAACGGTATCTGCTATTTGTCGGAGGACAGAAAACAATACGGACTTATGCTTATAAAATCGGTTGCCGAAAATACCGTTCTTGCGTCTTTGGACGACTATATACACGCAGGTTGGATTTCGGATTCGCAGATTGCAAAAGCATCCGCCGATGTAAATGCTCAGCTGAGAACCAAAACTCCTTCAATGGAGCAGGCTGTTAAAAATCTTTCGGGAGGAAATCAGCAAAAGGTTATCGTTGCAAGATGGCTTCTCAAGGACGCCGACATATTTATATTCGACGAGCCTACAAGAGGTATTGATATCGGTGCAAAGAGCGAAATGTATGATCTTATGGAAAAGCTTGCGTCAGAGGGTAAGTCAATCATAATGATTTCATCGGAGCTTGCCGAAGTTCAGCGTTTGTCAGACCGTGTTATAGTAATGTGCGAAGGCCGCGTTACGGCAGATTTGCCGATTGAAGGCCTAACTCAAGAAGAAATAATGAAATACGCCACAATGCGTGAATTAGCATAGGCTACAGAACCAGGAGGAACGAACATGGAAAATAACAATATCAAACTTACTGCAAAACGCCGTCTGCGCAGACAGGGCGTAAGACTTTGGGAAACCGTTACAACCAAAGGCAAACAGAATATGATTATCTTGCTTGCACTTATTGCACTTATAGCAATATTCTATATTCTTAACCCGAATTTTCTTAAGGTTTACAATATTGTCAGCATGGCTCAGAGCCTCGCGCCTTATGCCATTCTCGCTCTCGGCGTTACATTCGTAATTGCCACAGGCGGTATTGACCTTTCAATAGGTACTGTCTGTATCGCATCGGCTGTTGTTGCAGGTCATATGTTTACTCTTAATATATTGCCGCTTTGGGCTACCATTCCGATGATGATTGCCATCGGCGCATTGTTCGGAATTATCAACGGCATTCTCGTTGCAAAGCTTAAGGTTCCTGCGTTTATCGCAACGCTCGGTACAATGATGCTTTCAAGAGGATTGAGCGCAATTATTGTTGCTGTGCCTAACATCTTCTACCCCACCGGCGAATGGTTCAACAAGGTATTTTCAAACTACAATAAATTCCCTGTCGGACTGATATGGGTTATCGGCTTTATGTTCATTTGTATGTATCTTATGTACAAAAACAAAATCGGCCGCTATATTCTTGCAATAGGTTCAAACGAGGAAGCAACAAGACTTTCCGGTATTAATACAGACAAGTATAAAATGCTTGCATATCTCATCAGCGGAATAGGTGCGGGAGTTGCCGCAATATTCTGGTCAGCTTCATTTACAACAGTTGCAGCTGCAACAGGAAACGGTTACGAGCTTGACGCTATCGCCGGCGTTTATATCGGCGGAACAAGCGCAGCCGGCGGTATTGCATCGGTAGCAGGCTCTGTTATCGGAAGTATGATGCTTGTTGTTATAAGAAGCGGTTTGAATTTCGTTCTTGCCCGCTTTAACGTAAACATAAACGCAACATACGTAACATATGTTCTTACGGGTATTATAGTTGTTGTTGCCGTTCTTATGGATATAGTAAAGAACAACCGCGCGGCACGTGTTAAGATTGAAACACCGGTTCAAAAGCTCCGCAGAACATATAAGGAAAATCTCAGAAATATCGAAGACAAGCTTGACATTGCATATTCCGACAAGAAATTATCCGATATCGAAAGAAAGAATCAGATAGCTTCACTCAAATCGGAAAAACAAGCTTTAAAGACAGCATTTGCAGCAGAAAAAGCAAAGGCTGCAAACAAATAATATCCACATCTTAATTCATCTATCGGATTCTTAAAAGAATCTGAAAATAAATTTTCAAGGAGGAATTTTATCATGAAAATCTTTAAGAAAGCACTGTTATTAACACTTTGCGCATCGTTCGTAAGCCTTGCAGGCTGCTCAAACGGTGGCGGCAACACGGACGGCGGCAGCGCAAACAAAACAATCGCTGTTGTTGCTAAGGGTGAATCCCACGCATTCTGGCAGTCGGTTAAATCCGGTGCCGTTGACGCAGGAAAGAAATACGGCTACAACGTAACATTCCAGGGTCCTGCAAGTGAATCGGCAAAAGACCTTCCCTCACAGAAGGAAATGGTCAGCACAGCACTTAATAACAGTCCCGCAGCTATGGTTCTCGGAACAATAGGCGAAGGCTTTGTTGACAGTCTCACACAGGCTTTTAACGAGAAAATCCCGGTTGTTCAGTTTGACAGCGGAGTATGGGCAAACGATATCGCTGCTCTTGACAAAGCATCAACAAACCCGATTGTTTCTTCTGTTGCTACAAGTAACACATTGGCAGCCGGTCTTGATGCTGAAAACTTCTTCAAAATAATCAAAGATGAAATCGCTGCTTCTTCCGGTAAGTACATCGTTGGTATTATCCAGCATGACGAAACTCAAACAGGTATCGACCGTGCAGGCGGTTTTGAGAACAAGTTCAAAGAGCTCGCAGACGCTGATGAAACAACAAAGGGCAAGTATGAAATTGCCAAAGAAGTAAAGCCGGGCGACGCAGATCAGGCTTACAAATCAGCTCTTGAGGCTCTTTATGAAAAGGGTGCAAAGGCTATATTCATGAGTAACGAGGGTGTTGTTAAACAGGTATACGACGCTATCGGCGCAGCAGGTGCTAAGTATGACGACATCAAGTTCTGTGGTTTTGACGCAGGTTCAAAGCAGATTGAATGGATGAAGAAAACAACAGGCCCGAAGCTTGTCGGTGCAGTTGCTCAGGATTCTTATCAGATTGGATACCAAGCTGTTGAACAGGCTATATTTGCCGCTGAAGGCAAGGAAGTAACTAAGGACGTTGCTATTGCAGGTGCTTGGTGGAACAGCGAAAATGTAGACGAGATGATTAAGGACAACCTTGTTTACGAGGGTTAATATAAATGATTTGAAAGCGCTTTAAAGGCTTTCAACACATAACCATAGTTAAAAACCGACGGCAGGTCACGGACAGTGCATTAATCCTTGACTTGCCGGAGGTTTTTTTATATTTTAGCTTTGAAGCAAATTTTCTTTTTTACCTTCATATTATATTTGCTTATCTCCTTAATCATTTAAAAAATTAAAGATTATATCCTTAATATCCGGCGCTTCATCATATACGGCATGGCTGTATTTGTCGTATATATAGTTTTCGCACCCCAATTTTTCAATCAAATCATATGACCCGTCTATACCTGTTACATTGTCGTTTTTATCACCTATAACAAGCGTCGGACACTTAATTTGATTTAATTTATCATAAATATCAAATTCCAAAACCGCCTTACCCAGAATACAAAAGCGTTCGCAATCCTCTTTTGTTCCCACTTTTTCAAGCACAGGAAGAAGCTCTTTTGTTTCTTCTAAAAAAGCAGGTGAATATACATTCTTAAAAAAGCTGCGATTAAGCGACACAACATCACCTGATTCCGCCAATCTCAGCCAATCCGACGCAACCTTTTTAACCGTATTTGTCGGGCGGCACATTGTTGAGCAAAGAACTAATTTTTCAACCGTTTCGGGATGCTTTACCGCAAGCATCTGCGCAATCATTCCGCCTTGGGAAACACCGTATACACACGCTGATTTTATACAAAGCTTTTTCATAGCATTGTAAATATCCTCCGCCATATCCTCTGTATTATAACCGTATTTCAGCTTTTTCTTTCTCTCAAACAAATAAACCGTATATTTTTCGGCAAATATCCGATATGCTTGAGCGACAGCTTCTCCCTGACCTTCAAGGCCGGTAAGACTGATACCTGAAATAATAATCATGGCTTTACTGCCAACCCCAAAACGAATGACATTTATATAACTGTCGTCCGAATCGAGCTTTAATTCTTCAACTTTCACAACTTTCCCTCCGTTTAAAATCCGCTCCGCCAAGTACCTGCGCCTAAATTAGATGCTATTTTGTCACTAACCGGAATAATGTGTATCCTGCGCAAATACCTATAAATGTATTATACCACACAAATGACCGCAAGTCAACAATGAATCAAATTGATACTTGCGCCGCAATAACAACAGCGTTTTGTGCACCTCAAAGAAAGGCTTATCACTGTTTTTTGAATATTTCAGTAATATTTAATGAAACAGTATTAATGGGATGTAAAAAAAAATCAAGGCTGTTTAAAAAGTCAATTGACTTTTTAAACAGCCCCTTTCTCCCTGAAAATAATTCTCTTAACTGATTATTACATCTTATCGAGATGATTTACCTGGAAATCCTTGCATGCATCTGAGATAAGCTTATCAACGTCAGCATCCTTATTTGTAATAACCTCTTGAACGCAACTGTCAAGAATAGCATAAAGCTGTTGTGCGCAAGCAGTAGGCTCGGGCTTAATTGTTACATCTGTTGCTTCAAAATAGCTTTTGTAGTTCTCATAGTCAACGTTTGCGTATTTTTCTCTGAGTTCATTGTTCTTTTTAACTGTTTCGGGATCTGTCCACACCTGAAAAGCTTCTCTCGGAGTAATAACCCCATGTTCTGCAATTTCTCTCTGATAGTCCTTCTCCTTGTTTTTGAGCTCTTTTTCTGTTAAGTTAGGTGTAAATCCTTCAAACATAGTCCACTTGAAACCGGCGTCAATTTGCTCGGGAGTTGCATTGTTTGCAAACACATAAATGTTTCCGCCCATCTGACTGAAACGACCTTTTTCACCCTTCGGCACCTTTGTTGCATAGAATACAGAATTGTCTGTTCCGTATTTATAACCGCTGAACGGAACGTCTTTTAACATCATAGCAGCCTGACCGCTTCCGAAATACTTATGTAAATCATCAAGATTGATAACCGTATCATCAAGCAATGCGTTATATTTCCACTTAAGGTCCTTTACATATTGGAGAGCCGCTTTTGTTTCGGGTGTATCAAAAGTTGCTTCCCATTTACCATCATCATTCTGTTTTTCAAATTCCACACCGAAAGCCCATGCGATATTGAGGAACTGCCATCCGCCGCAATTGTTTGTTGTCGGGAATCCGAATCCTGCTTTTCCTGTCTTTTCTTTAATTATCTTTGAGTATTCTGCCAACTCCTGCCATGAATCAGGCACCTTTATAGTACCGTCACTATTAACCAATCCTGCCTCTTTAAACAAATCCTTGTTTATGTACAAAGCCTGCTCATAACCATCATGAGGTATACCGTAAATTTTGCCGTCTTCGCCTGTTACAAATTTAATCAAATCCGGGTTAAGCGTCTTATCGAAATTGTACTTCTTCATATATTCTGTTATATCAGCAGCATATCCCTGATCGATAATCTGCTTTATTTCCGTAAACCATGTTGAATATCTTGTAGGAAGCTGATTTGCGGAAGCCTTCATCATAAATGTTTTTGTATCATATCTATAAACGTCGCCGACAAGATTTATGTCAGGATTTTCTGCCATAAATTCATCCTTGAGCTCATTTTTCGCTTTGAGCGCTTCCTGCTCAGTCTCATCCGGCCAAACACCAATGCTAAGCGTTACTTTTCCGTCAGCATTGTTTCCTTTTTTACAACCTGCAACAGCAGTAACAGATGCAATCGCCAATGCAATTGCTATTGCCTTTTTTAGTTTCATTATAAATTCCTCCTTGTTTTGGCATCAGCACCTTTTAGGCGCTGTGCATACGTATTTTAACTTGCGTTAAAACTTTAATTTTCGGAAGGCTTGCTATTTAATTAACACGGCACAACCCTTCCCTTTGCCGTACTTCCGCATGAATGAAACGAACCTCATGCTTTTTAAGCACAAGCGGACGCAAAAGCATCGACTCTTATAAGTGCTGTTTACATCACACTCAAAAGCTCCTATAAAACCAATGCTTTCGATACCGATTGCATTGCGCCATCCTTGCCTGTTTAAATGATAGCACACTTTTTCGATATTGTATATATGCAGTATTCTACTTTGTTGCATTTTTCGCCCTTTGACACTATGCATTTTTCATTTGTTTTTATTTTCCCACTTCAAGCACGCTATTTGCTTAAAAATCGGCTTAAAACGTTTTGTCCGGCGTATGTAAATAAAACTTTTTTTATCAAGGCTTGTAAAAATGACGTTGCTTTTTATATTTTTACCTTTCGATAAAACTACATTTTAAAAATTTAAATCCGTTTTCCAATCACCTTGCATTCTTATTATTTCATCAAAGCCATTTGCGCTTTCACTCGGAATCAAGAAGTGCTGCAAATATCATTTTTTCATGTCTATAACTGTTTCTTCCTTATGTTAATATTATTATCCTTTAAGTCCGCTCATGTTAAGTCCACCCATAATCTGCTTTGAGAAAATTGCATACATGATAATCATTGGTACAATTGAAATCATAAGCAAAAGCATATATTCATTATCCATAAGGAACGACATTTGTGCAAGTCTGTAAAGCATTACCGCAACAGGCTCTAAGTTTGTATTGCCGAGAATCAAATACGGCCACATGAAGTTACCCCAAGTTCCCGTAATACTGAAAATCGTAACAACCATTATTATCGGCTTTGAAAGCGGAAGAATAATTCTTGCGAATATTCCCATATCCGAACAACCGTCAATTTTTGCTGCCTCTAAGTACGACATTGGTATACCGTTGAAAAAGTTTCTAAACAGCAACACGTTAAAAGCATTCGCTCCTGCCATAATCCATATAGGAATATAGCTGCCTACCATATTTATATGAATCAACGGTACATCAACAAACGTCATATAAAGCGGTACCATGCTTATGCCCGGCAAAAGCATTGACCAAAATACCAAAGTTTCAATCAGCTTTGAGCCCATCGGCTTTATACGTGAAAGTACATATCCTGCCAAACCGTTCACAAGAATATCAAATGCCAAACAACCTAAAATCAGCATCACTGAGTTTGAAAAATACCTAACAACATTAACCTTCTTACAAACATTGGCAACCTTCCCGATATGAAAGCTTGACGGAAGAAAAGTCGGAGGAATGGAATACATTTCGCTTGCTTCCTTAAATCCCGACAATCCTACCCAAATAGTCGGAAGAATACATATAAGGCTCAAAATAAGCAACACCGAAAACATTACCCAATATAATATCATAAACTGCGGTTTCTTCAAATCCGCAAAATTCAGCAATCCGCTTGTCTTTGTTGCGAACGTTACACGTTTTTTTTGTTTCTTTTTTGCAATCATCTATAAGTCCTCCCCGTATTATTCCTCAAAATGTCTGTCAAGTCCGAAATAAATGAATGTCAAAACCATCAGAATAAGAAATGTTATAACACCCAAAGCCAATGACTTGTCATACTGACCATACTTAAATGCATAGAAATAGTTTGTAAGTCCCAGCGACAGTGACGCTCCGTTCGGACCGCCTCCCGTCATTGCGAGCGGTTGTTCGGTTATTTGGAATATTCCGATAACCTGTCTTACAAGCATGAGCAGCAGCATACCTCTCATGTGAGGGAACAATACGTGTCTTATTCTTGAGAAAAATCCCGCTCCGTCCAATCTTGTTGCCTCGTAAAGCTCCTGATTAACACTTTGAAGCATTGCAAGATAAACTATAAGCGTGCTGCCGAATGAGTTCCATGTCATCGATGTAACAATAAGCGGAACGACAAGCGATTTGTTTGAAAGCCATCCCGTGGGTTCAAGTCCGAAGACGTATCTCATCATATTAAGGAGTCCGCCGCTGCCGTCCATATAAATCATCTTCCATATAAGACAGGTAGCAATGCTCGGGATTACAACGGGAAGATATGTAGTAACTTTAAAAAAGCTTTGTCCGTGTATCATCTCGTTTAACATAATTGCCGCAATAAACGGAAGCGGGAAACCGATAACCAGTGACCAGAACACATATTTCCACGTATTATTTAAAGTTTGCAGAAAATTCGTATCACTGAGAACATCTCTGAAGTTTTTAAGCCCGACAAATTCAATCGGGGTAAATCCCTGAAGCTTGAAAAAGGAGTATTCTATACCGATGCAAATCGGCCTCCATATAATCATCACAAACAAAAACAGCGCAGGCAATATAAGAAGCCAGCCTGAAATATTTCTTAGGAATAACCCTTTCGTTCCCGTCTTTATCCTTTGTGATTTGTTGTTGGTGGTTTTTAGCATAATAACTTTCTTTCCTTTCTGCCGATTTATCAAACCTTCTAACGGTCGAATATATAGTATCATGTTTCAAAGTGTTTGTACATAGGCATTATTCTACTTTGTTTCATTTTTCGCCCTTTTACGCCATGCATTTTTCACTTGTTTTTATTTTTCTACTTTTGTAATATCTATCGGCGAATTAAATCCGGGACTTGATACATTTTATCATAAATTCAACTGCATCGCTTTTGTTTTCAGTAAATCTACCCTTAATTTTAAGTTAAAAATCATAAAAACGTTTCCCGTACGGCTTTTTTGATAATTCTGTTTTTACGAAACATAGCAAAAAGAATAAATGCATGTGAATTTTGATTGTTTTCATTTTTCCACTTCACATATATCACCTGACAGATAAAATATTATCCGATTTGTCATATTTCGGAGCACAAAAAAAAAGATTGCCCTTAAAAGCTGCCGTTTGTATCTTCTTTCGGCGCACTTTTATTGCAATCCTTTTTAATCATATCTTTTTCTTTATCTTTCTGTATTCGGTTGGCGTTATGCCGACAACCTTTTTAAAGTTTCTTATAAATGTGCTGTTACTGTTAAATCCGCATTCGGTACATATTTCATTTATAGTCTTATCCGTAGTAGCAAGAAGACTTTTTGCATTTGCTATCTTAAGTCCCGAAATATAATCGGTAAAATTAACTCCGAGCTTTTCTTTTATAAGTCTTGAAATATATTTCGGAGTTGTATTAAATTCATCCGCAACCATATCAAGTCCTATATCCGTGTTACTGTTTTCCTTAATATATTCCACAATAGACTCTATATCTATCCGCACAGTTTTTGCATTTGCATTATCAAGCGTTTTTATATAGCCGAGTGTAATGTTATGAATTTCAGAAATCGGATTTTTAATTATTTCCGAAATAATCTGAAAAGCACCTTGATTTTCGGTATCGTAATCAATTTTTTTAATCTGCATAACCTTAAACACTATGTTTAAAATCTGAACATACAGCTGCACTATCTCGGAATCGTCAACATTTTGCTCCACATTCTTTTTGACAATGCTGTTTATTGTTTCCTCAGCCTTTTCCTGCTGGCACAAAATAAGCTGATTGTAAAGCAAGTCCTCATCGTTTATTGTCATAATATATCTTTTAAACTTGCCGCCGGAGTCATTGTTTATCTTTATATGTGATATGCCGACTATGCCGGTAATTGACTTTATAGCCTCCTGATGAGATTTTTTAAGTCCCGACAGATTTTTGTATATATTCCCCACACCTATTTTTATGGTTATGTACTGCTTGTCATAGTTCATAATCCCATAAAACTTATTTATAATATCATTTATATCATCCTTGCAATCGGGGCTGTCAATATTCAAAAGAAGATACAGTGTGTCAACCTCACTCGGGATTATATACGTGTTATACTTTTCCGAAAACTCGGTTTTTACTATATCGTGAAGTCCTGTTTTTATCGCATTATATTCCGCACTGTTATACAGATTATAAAAGCTTTCCGTAGGCTGCAGCTTGATTACGATTGAACAAAAATAATCATGCTTAAAATCAACCGGTATATCCGTGCTGTCATCATCGCAGTCGTATCTGTCATTTGAATTAATATAGTTAATAATATAGCGCTCCTTTGCAAGAGGCAATATTTGTTTGTATTTATCATCTAAAGACGAGTTTGTTTTCAGCGTTTCCTCAATGTACTTATTAAGCTGTGTGATAGCATTTTGATTTTCCGCCGTGCTGTCCCTTCCGCCAAACATTGATGTCAGACTTTCTATCGGCGAGTAAATTCTCTTCGCGCCGATATAAATAGCAAACAGCACAAATATAATCACCGCAAATCCCAAAAGCGCAAGCGTAAACATAATTCTGAAAAAGCTTTTCTTGATATCGGAGTAAGGGATAATTGCCAAATAAGAATACGCAAACTGCTCACCCTTTGGAGTGTATGCCATTACGAGCGAATTAACGCCGTCAAATTCATAGTCAAAAGAGCAGGTCAGGCGATCGCCTATCACGGAATAGAGCTCACTGCCGACAGTCGCAGAAAACTCACCCGTATCACCGAATATATTTCCGTTCTCTCTGTTAAGTATCAAAAAATTGCCGCTGCTTGTAATCTTGGACGATGATACCGTTTCGTTTACGGAGCTTAGGTCTATATTAGCCACAATCAGGTAATCGTAATTGTCACCCTTGTAAGAAAACGCCATAGGAATTATATTTTTTTGTTTATTAGAGCTGTTTACTATGGTAGGATACAGCGTCTTCTCCCCGTTGTCGTCAACAAAAAGCTCATCCCAAATCAATTTTGAATATTGCACATATCGGTAATGCGTTGTAAAAAACGTTGTTGCATGAAAAGTCCCGTCGTTTGAATATACCGCAGAGGCTTTGCGGTTATATATGTAAATGTTATCTATAAGCGGATTTGCTTTTTGTATTTGCGACAAAATACTGCTTGCCTTGAGTGCAGAGCTTCCCGTTATAATCCTCGGAAAAGTTTTCATCGGCACAAGCTCCTCCATATTTGCCAGAATATTTACATTCGACTTTACATTTTGTATATTCGTTTCGCTTTGAACACACGCTGTTTTAAGCTGACCGAGATAACCGTTTTTTATTGTTTCCTCATATTTATTTTGATATGATAATGTTATAAAGAAAAGGAATATCAGCATACAAAGAGTCGGAATTGACATTTGAACACATATTTTCAAAAAAAAAGAATCTTTAAATTCATTTTTACGCCATAAGCCCTTCAAAGCCTGCACATCCTTTCAATAATCATTTACTAAATCATTGTGTACGAAATCACAATTGCTAAATCGTTTAACCAATAAATATTATAACAAAAGACTTTTAATTTGTCAAGAGAAAACTTTTTGATTTTTTCAAATCCAATATATTCCGGCAGCGCAGTATACCCGCAATCTTATAATGCTCCCGAATTTGCAAATGCAGAAAACTCCCCTCACAGCAGCACCGCAAGGGGAATTATTCTATTCGTTTATTCTTTTTAAGAAATACTTGGCAACAGGGTTTTCACATCTTAAATCCGCCGTACAGATAACATATCTCTTGCCTTCATATTCCTTTTCGGCGCACACAAGCGCATCCGACCAGCTTCCGTTCTCATCCTTGTTTTTACTAATTAAAACAGGTGAAAATCCGCTTGCGGTAAAAGTTTTGTCCGCAATCGGTGTTATCATATCGCATGATTTGTCATACCAATACGAAAAATCCTTTTCCTTAAAACCTTCGACAAATCTGTGTCCCGTTTTTCTTGAAACAAAATGAACCGGCAGCATACCGCAGTTTTTAACCGTAACCTTTTCTCCGGCAATAATATGCTCCCCTACATCGGGATTTATTATAATCACATTATCGTTTTGAACCACCGAAACATCGGCAAATACTTCAATATTAATGCTGTTTTCGCTTATAACACTTTCACCGTCCGACAAAACGGCACGCAAAGTGTATACACTTCTTTCCTTCACGCAGGGTGCGTCAAAAACCGCCTCGCCGCAATATTTCGCACTGCAATCACAAAGTACGGCACTTGAGCTTCCCGAAAGCAGACATTTTTCACCGTCGTACAGCTCATATGAAACAATGCATTCCTTTTCTTCATTCGTATCGTTGCATATAAAGCATTCCACGCTTATTTTTTCGCCGGAATAATACGTAAATCTATCTGTTCTTAAGCTTAGCAAAACAGGTGAAAGTGCGTCACGGTATGCAAAATATGCCGGCTTCGGATTTCTGCGGCAATCCATAATCGTTTTCATCCATCCGCTCGGCCATGCGTCAATAAACAAGTGAATTGCACTCGATACCATATTATCGTTGCGCCTGAACGCCTCCGTCATAAACCTCGTTGCAAAACGCTGATGCTCCTGACTTTCCCTTACCCACGACTCCATATCATCTTGACTGTCATAGAAAAATCTGTGAAAATCCGCCGTTTGCGCTCTTACTATATTTTTAGGGTCAAACGGCTCGCGAATCCATTCTTTCGGATACATCTCACGCATAATATCACAGTAATCAAGCCCCTCGGCACCGTATTCTCCGCAGCCGCAATACCAATTATCCTTAATCGGAAGCCAATAGCCTTTATTAAGCATTCCCACATCAATACCATGGCCGTTATACCACATCGGATAACAGTGATTGTCCGGAAGTCCGTCCGTCGGAGGATCGTAGTCGCCGTCTATATGCTTTATTACTCTGTCGGGATTCTGAATTTTTACAGCCAAATCACACATTTTAAAGAAATCTTCAAGTTCGCCGCGCGTGAGATGTCTGTGCGGTTCATTATTTGCGTTCGGAAACGGCTCGTTTATATAAGTAATTAAAACATTACACGGATGCTTTCTTACAATACGTTCCATTTTCTCTGCCTGTCTTACGCCCTCCGCAACCTTTGTTCTTCTCATACAGCCGAAAAGCGGCAAATCAGTCTGCGTCATAAGACCAAGCTTATCACAATATTCATAAATCTCGTCCTGAACAGGTCTTTGGGTGAGTCTTAAGAAATTCATGTTACAAAGCTTTGCGAGCAAAATATCATCAATCAGCTGTCCGATATCGCCCCTCATTACGTCCTGCTGTTCAAAACCCATTGTATTTGCACCGCGCAGACGAATTTTTTTGCCGTTTAAATAAAACATTCCTTTTTTCTCGGAGGCTGTATCCTGCGTAAAGCTTCTCATGCCGAAGCTTGAAACAGCAAAATCCTCCGTAGTGCCGTCTGACAGAAGCTCCGCTTGAATTTGATACAAAAACGGTTTGTCCGTCTTCCAAAGAACAGGATTTTCAACGGGAAACTCTATTTTAAATACGTTTTTTCCTTTCAGCACATACATCGGAGTTTGACAGCCAAGCTCCGCCTTCACATCAGCCTCGGTAAGACTGTCGCCCATACCTACGGTTTTAACGGTGCTCGGTGTATAAATTGCATTTTCAAAAACAACTTCATTAAAATTTTGTCCGTAAAGAGAATACTTTATTTGCACTTCTCTCTTTTCATATCCGCAGCTGTTTACTTCAATATACAGCTGTGCCGAGTTTTTCTCGGCAATCGGACGCACAAACATATCGGTTATATGCAAAGAACTCCTTTGTTCAACATACACCTTATCAAAAAGTCCCGACCCTGCCGGGCAATGATGCCAGCCGACAGCAGCGTCGTCCCATCCCGGTCCTGTCGCCGCATAAAGCTTATCACCCTCTATATCTTCACTGCCGTCCGGAGCATTGCCCATATAAATATGGTCGTTATAGAGTTCAATTTTCAAGTGATTAATACCGCTTGACACAACACTCGTCATGTCAAATTCAAACGGTGAAAAAAATCCCTCGTGAACTCCGACGCAAACCCCGTTTATATAAACAACAGCATAGTAATCCGCACCCTTAAAGCATATAAAATATGTCTTATCGTCATGCTTTTCGATATTAAAATCAGCCTCATAAACGTCCTTGTTATATCCGACAGGACCGCAGTAGTACGGAATTTTGACGGTTCTTTCCCCGTTTAGCAAAAACTTCTCTATATATAATCTCTTTTTATATGATTTTGCCTTTGGGGCATGATTTTCGAGAAACGGCTTCATTTTTTCTTTCAGTAAATCAAGCTCCCGATAAAGCTCATCTCTCGTACTGCTCTTTTTTACGGATTTTTTTATCGGCGAAATATTCTCCGTCAATATACATTCCGATTTTTCATGCTTTGCGGGTAACTGTTCCGAAAGCAAATCCATTCTGCCGCCTATACCGTTTGCGGCTATATCTGCAAATTTATCCATTTTAAACCTCTATAAATACTTAAAAGATGTAATCAACATATCAGCCCTTAACCGATCCTACCGTAAGTCCCTTAACAAAGTATTTTTGGAAGAACGGGAACACCAAAAGCGCAGGCCCGGCGGCAACAATTGCCATAGCCATTCTGACGGTTTCTGCCGGTATATCCTTCATATTCGACATACTTGCCGCCATTTGATTTTGCTTAAGCTGATTTATATTTTCCATTATCGACTGAAGAAGATATTGCAGACTGTACAGCTTTTCGTTTGTTATGTATATAAGCGCCGTATTCCAGTCATTCCACGAATTAAGGAACACAAACAGCGAAACGGTCGCCAACACAGGCTTTGA
>CAKSPW010000048.1 GCA_934486495.1 uncultured Clostridia bacterium | reverse complement strand
CTTACGGATACCGTAACTGATTCCCAAAATAAATTGTGGGTTCGTGATATTGAAGAATGGTCTGATTTTGAAACAGACGGTAACGGTATCATTATCCCCAATCGTGTAAAAGAACGATATGAAAAGTTAAAAAAAGAAAATAAAGAAATTGTTATGGTACTTGCTTATGGTAATGAATTGTATGGCGATACAAATATTACAATGCCTACGGTGGATAATAAGGAATATTTTGAAAAATGGCTCAATTATGTAAGAACAATGGTCACAGAATTCAAAGATGAGGTCAATTATTTTGAAATTTGGAACGAGCCTAATCTGGCAGTTTCCAACTCAAATGCTACAGCAATAGATTATGCTAAAATGGCTGTTGCTACAAGAAATGCCATAAAAGAAATCAAGGAAGATGCCTTTGTTATCGGCGGCGCAATAGCATATGCAAATCCACACAAGCAATTTACAAGGGATTTTTATAATAATGGCGGAAATGAAATGGACGGATTGAGTTTCCATATTTATGAGTATGCTACATATCCGGAAGCGTCCTGGTTAAGCAGAATTAATGACCTCGGTTTTTTTCTTAACAGCTTAAATTACGATAAACCGATATGGCTTACAGAAACAGGATATAGCACAGAAACAAATGGCGTAAGCGAACAAACACAAGCGGAATATTTAATTCGTATGCAGGCTTTATGGGATAACTTCTTAAAAACAAATAATAAAGAAGGCCATATGTTCTGGTTTTTTGCAAATGATTGGGGTAATGACAAATCGGCAGTATCTCCAAATCACGGACTTATAAGGGCAAACGGAACGTTAAAGGATTCTTTTTACTCATTCACTGCGCTAAATTCACTTATACAGAATAAGGATTTTATACAGCTTGATTATAACAACGGCATATATAAAGCTTTGTATCAAAACAAAAGAACAAATGATAAGCTTTATATTTTGTGGAATAAATATACCGGAGAAAGTGAACAAACAGTTAGTGTTGATACCGACAGAGTAAATGTTTACAACTATAAGGGTGAAAATATATCAAATGCTTCGATGCAGGGTAACACTGTAAAGGTTAATGTACAATCCGATCCGATATTGGTTGAATGTAAAAATCACGGAACAAGTATTAACGCAATCCGTTATTCGGATTTAAAGAGGCTTTTAACAATTAAAGGTGAATGTGATTTTAAGGATACCGTTAAAATAGAAATTGAGAAAAACGGAACTGTAACAGATACGGTATATGCAAATGTTACAGACGGAAAATTTGAAAAAGAGATATATACAACCGTAAAAGGCGTGTGCAACGTATATGCAGGACGTGATGAGAGTTATCCTTATGATATGACTGAAATTGATTTCGGACAAAGCGAAGAATTTACGATTGAAAATGTGATGTTGATTGCCGATAACGAAAATGTTTCTGTAAGCGGTGCAGCAGCAGGTGCAAAGGACGGTCAGGAATTATCGGTTATGATTTTGCCGGAAACCGTTGATATTAAAAAAGCAGTATCAGCAAATTTGGCATATATCGGTGAGACAACCGTAAATGGAGAAAAATTTGATCTTAACTTTATCATGCCAGAAAAGTCAAATGGAAAATACAGATTGTACATAGGCGGAAATAATATTTCGGGCATTTTTAATAAAGACTTTGAAAACGGAATAAACAATCATTTTGTCGGAGTATGCGATTTGTCAGCGGAAAAGCAGAGCAACATAAGTGTATATGCTAAACTGAATAATACCGATACAGTACAAAGAAATGCAAATATCATAGTAGCACAATATAAAGACAGTGCGCTTAATAATGTTAAGTTTGAAAATGTAACCGTAGATGCAAATACAGTTTTGGGAAGTACATATGAAGTCACAGTTCCTTTTGTTTCGGGAACAACTGAGGTAAAGGTTTTTGTGTTTGACGGCATAAATAATTTAATGCCTCTTACGAATTGGATTTATGCAAAATAATTTAGAACATGATAAAATGCGGTTACAGATAAAAAATAAGAAAGGAGGAGTAATATGAAAATAAAGCGATATACAGCGATTTTGCTTTCGATTATTATCATAATAGGAAACTTTGTTTATGCTGAAGAAACCGATAAACAAGAGTTGTATGCGCGATATGCATGGGACGGTTCGGGAAACAAAAATATGAGCGTCGGATATCTTGAAGGCGGGCTTTTGGAAACTGAAAAAGAAAAAACAAAGGTTATAAAACTTCGCTCTGACGGCGGAGCAAACTATGTACAATTAAATTGTTCAGACAGCCTTTTCAAGCCGGGTAACCCGCCCAAAAGTGTTGCAGTAACAGTCAGATATTTCGATGAGTATGCCGGAGCATATTTTACGATTGATCATACAACATCAAGAGCAAACAGAGTTGCTGCTGAAAAAGTGACAATGATCGGAGATAATCAATTTAAAGAACATACATTTTATTTTGACGAATGTTATTTTAAAAATGATAACGCCGGTGCCGATTTCCTTATAGCGTGTTGGTCTTCGGCTTATGGCGGTTCAAAAGGACCTGTGTATATAGAATGGGTCGAGGTTAAGGAGTCATTTCCTCAAAAGCCTGTAATTGCCGAATTCAGTACAGGCAGCCTGGGCAATACATTTGATTATGAGGATGATAAAATTTTGACAGCAACATTGAAAAATCTAACACAGAGCACCGAACTGAAAGTGGATGGAAAATACGAGATTTTATCATACGATAAAAAATTGTTAGAGGACGGAATTATTGATAAAACAGTAATTGAGCCGCAAAAAATCAAAGAGTTAAAAATTCAGCTTCGTAATGTTAATGAGTGCAGTAAATATTTCATCAGAACAACGCTGAATTATAGCGGTGAGTACAACGGCGAAATAATAAGCGGCAATGTTATAGGAGATGATATTCATTTTGCAGTCGCAAATAAAAGAAAAGCTTCAGAAAAGCCAAATCCAATGATGAGAACTCAAATACAATTCCAATTCAACAATCGTGAACCTGATATGACCGAATTGTATAAAATGGCTTCGGACGCAGGCTTTAGCGGAATAAGAGAATATTCAATGTGGAATAAAAATTCCGGGAAAGCGCCATATACGGAATATGTATTCAAACCTGCATTTGATTTGACAAAAGAGCTTGATATGACGCAAAATATGGCTGTTGCTATGGGGCACCCCGCTTATGGCGGTGAAACACATATTCCTGTTACGGATGAAGAAATAAAGGCAATATCCGACTATGCAGGATGGTTTGTCGAAAAATATGGTGACAGAGTTGAATACTATGAGGTTTGGAACGAGCCGAATGTTTACGGTGGATTTAATAAAGATTATGCAACACCACAGCAATACACGGAATTGACAAAAGCTATATATAAACGTGTAAAAGCTGCCAAACCGAGTATCAAAGTGACAGTATGTTCTACCGCAACGCTTCATGACGCATTTATTGATGCTTGTATAGAAGCAGGAATCCTGGATTATTGTGATGTTATTTCAGTTCACCCTTATGATTGGGACACTAATTTAGATGATACCGGTAAGGATAGACTGAGGAATGATGTTTATCGTGAAAGAGCAGCAAAGCTAAGGAAAAAGCTTGATGATGCGGGACACCCGGAAATTGAAATAAGCTGGACTGAGCTTGGTGTAAGATCGGGTTCTTTGTGGGCAAGTGAAATTGCGCAAGCTTCATACTTAACGCAGCTTATGGCAATGATTCAGGGGGATAACGTTGCAGATAATATTTATCAGTTCAATTTCATAAATCCGGGACTTGATAATGATTTAAAAACAGGCGAATCTCATTGGGGTTTATTGTATGATAAGTCAGAAATAACAGGCCCGTATTCCGCAAAGCTTTCGTATTTGGCAATGGCAGGCTATAACAAGCTGTTAAGTGATGTTAAGCCATCGGGCAAAATCATAAAGGATAAAACAAGTGTGTATAAATTCACAAGAAACTCAGACGGAAAAGACGTTATTGTGTTATGGACTGATAATTCGTATGACAATATAGGAATTAATTTGGGAACAAATGAGGTTGAAGTCTATGATATGTACAGCAATAAAATCGGCGATTTAAAATCAAAAGACGGTAAATATTCATTTACAACAACCTTTGAGCCGATGTATATTGTGGGAAATTTCAACGCGTTTGAAGAATGTGTACCTATTATAACTATTGATAATGCACGGGCTTTTGCGGCACCGAGCGACAAAGCTACGTTTACAATTAATGATACACAATGCAGAAATTTGAGAATTGATGCAGAAGCAAGAGATAATATTGAAATTGCTCAAAATGACGGTATGAAAAACGGTAAGGCAGAAATAACCGCTGCAACAGCCGAAGAAACCGCAGATGAAAACACACTGAGAATAAAAATGTATGACGGTGATGATTTGATTTTTATAACAAGAGTACACGTCGTAAGAACACAACCGATGAAGCTTGTCGGAAGAATCGAAAAGGTTAATGACATATCATCACGAACAGAGGCACATATATCAATAACAAATATGGCGGCACAAAACACCTTTTCGGGGAAAGTAACTGCCGATTTTACCGAGTATGGCGGCAAGACAGAAACACGATATTTTGAAAATGTAAAGCCGAAGGAAACAGTTACGGTGAAGCTTAACGTTCCCCAAAGCTATGTGCAGCGAACATTTAACTTTAATGCCAATGTAGAGCTTGACTATGGCTATAAAACAACGGTTGCGGTAAGATGCACACAGCTTACCGCCGAGTTTGCAAATGAAAAACCTCCGATAAACGGAAGCCTTGATTATAATGATTGGCAGGGCGGAGACTTTTACGCGGCAGACAGAAAAATGGATGTGAGGTACAAGGATGACTGGAGCGGTAGGGATGATTGTTCTGTTTTGGGAAAACTGAAATGGGATGATGAAAATCTTTATTTACTCGCAGTTGTAACCGACAATGTATTTTTCCAAGACAAAAGCGGTTCGGATATGTGGAGCGGAGACGGAATACAGTTTGCCATTTCCACAGCGGAGGATAGAAAATTGTCATCCGGCGGCAGTTTTACAGAATTTGGACTGTCAAAAACACCCGACGGCGTTCAATTATTCAGATTTGAATCTCTGTCATCTGCAGAAAAAGCAATGCAGGCGGAAAGCTCAACAAAGCTTGAAAAGAATGTTTTGGTTAATGAATGTGAATGTACGGTTGAAAAACAAGACGGGAAGTATATTTATCGTGCAAGAATACCGTGGTCGGAAATCCTTCCGGGTGTTACAAAAATCAAAGACAGAGAGCTTGGATTTTCAATGCTTGTAAACGATAATGACGGTTCCGGCAGAGGCTGGATTCAGTTCAGCGATGGAATAGGGCAGACAAAATCTGCAAATTTATATAGCATACTTAATCTGTCGGACGGGCAATAAGTATATAGAAATTATTATTTTTAAAAGAAAGATGAGGTACAAAGTAATGAAAAAACTAATTTCAACGGTTTGTGCGGTAGCAATGACGTTGTCGGCATTTTCAGGAATTTATGCCTATGCCGAAAGTGCAGAGGTTTATGAAACCATCTTTGAGGATAACTTTAATAATGGGATTGAATCGGTAACCGACGAAGGCGCAGTAGCAGGCAGCCAGATAGCATCGGTTGACGGTGCGCTTCAGTTCGGTAATTCGTATGAAACATTTCATATTAATTTTGATGATAACAAAGCGTATCCCTCCTCAGATGAAAATAAATTTAAGCTTACATTCGATGCAAAGGTTACGTCTTTGAGCAGATTGGGAATCGGTTTGGGTGATAAAACCAGGAATAACGGAGCTTATTGGAGTTTTTCGATTATAACTCCCAATTTGAATAATATAACAAATGAGGCTAAGGGTAATCTGGCAATGGGTTCTGCATGGGAAGATAACACCAAATTATATGCCCTTAAAGATTCAAACAGTGAAATGAAAGCAGCCGAAGCGGATACTTGGTACAGTGTTGAGGCATATCTTGAAATGCCGTCAAAAACAATGACGACAAAGGCATGGCTGAAAAGTGATCCGAGCGTGGTTTATACAAGAACAATTACAGCTCCAGCGGCCGGTAATTTTCAGGTGGGCGGCTCTAAGGGTACGGAAATCAGTGCGGTAAGGCTCTTCTCAAGAGGAGATGCGTATATTGACAATGTAAAGGTTGAACGCCTGAATGAACAATCGGATGGCTCAAAACAGCTTTACCGCGCGGATTTTGATACAGAGGGAACAACACCTCAGATACAGGTTAATTCCGGTGCGTCCGTTTCAATCGAAACGGAGGACTCCAATAAATATCTTAAATTCGGCGGCAGTTGGTCACGATATTATCAGACCTTTGATTCAAATAAAAGTGTAAATGTGTCAGATGCGTGCAATATTGAAACAAGTCTCGATATTAAATTTACGGCACAAAGCATGTCCGGAGTGGGCTTGGGTGACAAAACGGAAGGAAACGGCTCGTTCTGGATTATCGCTTACAAGAAAGTCGGAGGTGTGGTAATAGGCTCCGTTGAAAATAATGAAAAAGGAAAAATTGCTAAATTAACCGATGAAGCAGGTAATTATCCTGTTATTGATACTGAAAAGTGGTATCACGTAGAAAGCAAAATTGAATTCCCGTCAAAAAAGATGACAACATCTTTATATGAAAGAGATACGCAAAATGCAACCGTTTACAGTGCGTCAGCGCCGGCACCTGCTTTCGGCAGTTATATTGTCGGAGGCTCAAAGGCAGCTTCAATCTCCGGCTTAAGATACATTACCGGTGGTCAGGGTATGAGTATAGATAATATTTCGGTTAAAAAAACCGTACCGTCGTTTAAGGTAACAGGCGCAAGCTTTAACGGCACGGGAATTGATATTGCGTTCAGCTCCGCCGCGTCCGATGTGTCGGGAGTTACGTTAAACGGGGAGAGCGTAAGCGGAATTCTGTCGGACGACGGACTGACATACACATTGCCGGCAAGCAATCTGAAAACAGGTACATACACAGTTGGTGTTCCTGCCGGAATTCAGTCTGTAAGCGGCAGCGCAACGGAAGAAGACGCAGTTTTTGTTCTTGACATTAAGGATCAGGATACAATGGGTTATCATCCGTTTACGGATGGTCTTGATAATGGAGCGGCGCTTAATGCATTCGGCATAGGAAGCGGCCATGCAAGCATTGAACAGGACGCGGACGGTAATTACTATCTGAAGGCAACAAAAGGCACAGCTGCAGCTTCGGGAGATCCGGGTGATTACAGATACTGGCAGTATTTTAATCCTGCGGGTGACGGCATTAATACATATTGGAATGAGCAGTCGGGTTATAAATTTATATCGGTTGAATTTGATATAAGAACAAGGGCGGCTATGGCGGCAACGGATAGGATTTATTTCTCCGCAAGGCATCAATATCAAAACGGTTTACAGATATTCGGCATGGATTCCGAAACTGTTGCTATGGGTGAGCCGGAGGCAGACAGAGCATTTAAAGAGATTACAAGTTTAACACCGAATCAGTGGTATCATTACACATATATTCTTGATGTAAACAATAAAAAGGCAAAGGCTGTTTTGAGTGACGGTACAAATGAATATAAAGTTGACTGGAAAGCTCTTGCAGGCAGCGGACAGGGATATTGGAAGGATAATCTTTCCACGCCGTTCGAGGTAATGGCATTCCAGCTTGCCGGCGGAGAAATCGATCTTGATAATATCATGTTCAAAAAATATTATCCCGCACCGACGGTTAATGCAGACAGCATTGTGATAAAGAGTGATGATGAAGTACAGGCTGACTGGGGCAAAGTATCCGCATTGACAAATAAGATTGAAATTGATTTTTCGGCTCTTATGAATGAAGCAACAGTAAACAATGATTCAATCTATATCACAGCAAAAGGCGACACAGCAAAAATCAATGCAACAGGCGTGTTTGTTTCGGGTAAATATGTGTTGACATTAAATGAAACTTTGTCTGAAAATACTGAATATGAACTGCATATCACTACGGATGTACAAAATATTAAAGGCGAAACGTTCGGCACAGAAGCTTATACGGCAGGATTTAAAACGGTAAACGGTGAATTGAATGTTAAATTAAACAGTGTTAAATCCTCTGACGGCACGTTGATTGATACTCTTAGTGCCTTAAAGCTGCTGGGCGGTCAGAAAGTTAAAATCAATATTGATTATACAAACACTTTGAAAGCCGGGGGAGAATATAACATTATAGTTGCTCATTTTGCCGGTGACGAAGTACGGATTGTAGATGCTGAAATTATCAATGTAAAGCATGATGCAACAATTTCCAAAGTAAATGAAGATATAGAATATACAGTCCCGACAGATATGAACAATATTACAGCGACAAAAGTATTTTGTTGGGGAGATTTTGAGACAATAACGCCCTTGTCGCCCCATATAGATCTTAAATAAAAATAATACATGCATATGGGAATGGTTTAATCCGTTCCCATATGTAACATGATATGCTTGATAATTGCAAGCGAGGAGGAATAAATAGTGAGAATTAAAGCAAAAGCCTTTGTAAGCACCTTAATTATATCGTTTTTGGCAATAGTGCCTGTGCTTGCATCACCGAGCATGAACATCGAAAAAAATTATTCAAACGGTGAGATTAAATTAAATCTCAACGAAGAAGAAAGCAAGCATTACAGCATTATTATGCTGCAAGGTACAACAAAGCCACAAGAATTGTTCAGTAAAATTGAAAGTGAAAATGTTACGGCAGAAGGGGATATTACGAGATATAATCCCATGTCTTTTTTGGGATACCAAAATGAATTTGAATCAAATAAAGAATTGGTTATTGAAGTAACGAAATCCGATAATTATACAATATATATTTCTTCAAAAAATAATAGGGAAATAATGTCTTATCCAATTTATGCAGTCAGTAAAGAGGATTATAAAAATGCGATAAATGAAATAAATGAGCAAATAAATAATAGAGATGAATTTTACAATAAAGTTCTGGTAAACAAAGAAAAACTTGGATTTGATTTGCCTTTGGCAAGTAATCAGAGCTTAAAAGATGTTTCAGACTTGCTGTTTAATGAAAAAAACGGAACACCTTTTGATGTAGCAGAATATGACCGGAACATTGTTTTATATAAATCTTGTGTAGCGCTTGATATTTTGAATAAGGGTACAATATCGGATGAAGCTGCTGCAATAATAGAAGAATTACTGCAAAGTGATGACACATTAAAAGAATATTACAATAAATATATTACAAGCGATGACAAAAAAACTGAAATGAACAATAGGTTGATAAACCAAGGGATAACTTCAACGAATGATTTGAAAAACAAAATCCGTGACGCCGTAATTCTGACGGCTGTACATTATCCCGACGGTTATATGAATATAAAGGACATTTTTGAAAGATATAAAAAAGAATTGGGTCTTTCATCAGTAAGTTCGGACGCAGATGTTTATAAAAATCTTGTTGGTAATTACACAAGTGTTGAAAAAATGATGAAAAAGTATAAAACTCTTACAACATCGGGTGGCAGCAGCGGCAGCAACAGCGGCGGAGGAGCCGGCGGGGGCAGTTCATCGGGCAATTCAATTTCATCGGGGTTTGGCACTTCAAACGGTGCAGTCGGTGTACCCGTTCAAAAAAATGATACCGTGTATATGCCGTTTGATGATTTGGATACCGTTTCATGGGCATATGAAGCTATATCCGCATTGGCGGATGCAAAAATTATTTCCGGAAAGAGTGATACGAAATTTGCCCCAAGAGATAAAATTAAGCGAGAAGAATTTGTCAAAATGATAGTTTCCGCCCTGGATGAAGAACCATCTCAGTACACGGACACATTTAAAGATGTTAACGAAAATGATTGGTATGCCGGATATGTTTTAAAGGCTTATCAGCTGAATATAGTAAACGGAATAGGGAACGATTTGTTCGGTTCCGGAGCAAATGTAACGCGGCAAGATATGGCAGTCATTATTTACAATGCAATGGCAAAAAAAGAAATTAATCTTGAAACGCAGGAGCTTGCATTTTCGGACAAGGATTTAATTTCGGATTACGCAAAGCATGCGGTATCCGCATTAACAAAAGCAGGCATAATAAGTGGATTGGATGATAATACTTTCAATCCTGCCGGAGATGCTACCCGTGCAGAAGCCGCAAAAATGATTTATGGTATGTACAGTATTATAAAAAAATAACTGTGCAAGCCGCCATTGAAAGGAGATTAACATGAAAAGGAAAATATGCTTGTTATTGTGCATTCTTATGCTGATAAATATCATTTGTTCGGTTGGAGCATATGCCGCATCGGGTGCAGATTCATCTTCCGCACTGACACAATCACAAAAAGAAATTTTGAGTGTATTGCAATCGCTTAATATAGTAAGCGGGGAATATGATGAGTTGACACTTGATTTAAGTAAAGAGGTTACTCGTGCTGAATTTGCAGTTTATTTAAGAAGGTTTGCTAATATTCCCATGCAGGAAGGAAAAACATTGTATTATAACGATGTTTCAAAGAACCATTATGCATATAATGATATTACTGTTTTGACGGAATACGGATACTTAAAAGGCACAGATAATAAATTGTTTTTACCTGAAACCGTTATGCAAAAGGAACACGCATATTCTGTGTTTTTAAGACTTTTGGGATACGATGTATATATGGAAAACAACGGAGTGATTGCTGCGGCGGATTATGCTGAAATAACAAAGAATATTTTATCGGGCGCTACCCTTACAATCGGGGATCTTTTCACTATGATGTTTAATTCTCTTATTGCAAATTGTTTGGAAAATGATTTATCGGCTACACCGTCATATTCAAAAGGAGATACACAATATCTGTATAAGACAAGAAAAATGAAATATTTTACCAGAGGAGTCGTAACGGGAGTTCACGGTACAAGTATTTATAACGCAGCTCTGGGTAAAAATCAAATGATTATTGACGGAGAAACGATTGAACTTGATAACAAGGATTATTTCGATTATCTCGGACTAAGAGTACATTATATAGTATCCTGCACCAATTCATCCGATGAATATAGGTTGATATGGATTGGAAAAAATCCGTCACAAACGACCGTTAATCTTTTTATTGATGAAGATTGCACCTATAATAATAGTGAGTTGACTTATTATAGGGACAAAACAACTAAGAGATACAAACTTGCGGACAATCTTACAGTTATATATAACGGCAGTTTTTATTCCGGAAGTGTCAATGATATTTTAAGCAAACCAAAGTACGAAATTAAACTCATCAGTATGAATAATAAGAATGATCTTGCAATTGTATGGTCTTATGATAATGTATTGGTGAAAGACATATTAAGCGATGAACAAAAGATTTATAACTCTTTAACCAACACATATGTAAATTTTGATCCGGATGATTATGATTTGTTTTCTCTTGTAACCACAACAGGGGAAGCTGTAGAATTTGAGGATATTAAAAGCGGTGATGTTATAAGTGTGTTTATATCACAAAATAATCATTCTTTTAAAGGTATTTTAAGCAGAGAAGCAGTTTCCGGCGATATATCTTCAATTCAGGAAAATAAAATTGAAGTCAACGGAAATTGGTACATATACTATGATAACACAAAGGTGTTTAATTCAAGTGCAAAAAGTGCAGAGTTTTATCTTGATTATAGAGGATATATCGCAGACGCAGACTATAAATATTTAAATGCCAACAGCTTTGTGGCATATGTATATAATATATTTGAGGAAGATGATTTGAACGATCATTTGATATTAAAAATGTTAAATGAAAACGGAAAGATTGAAAAAGTTGAAACCGATGATAAATTCAAATTTAACGGTTCGAAGAAAAAATGTTCGGAGGTTATGAATTTATTTGAGAAAACAGCCGACGGTTATGTAAAGCCTCAGCTTATGCTTTTGCAAAAAAATAAAGACGGAAAAATCACATCAATTTCAACATCATCTGAAAACGGCGGTGACAACAAACTGATAAAAACACAGGAAATGAACGGTAAACAAATATGGGGATGTATGGCAGCAGCCGAACAGAATATTATAGGAGTGTCTATGCTGTATGATGAAAATACAAAGGTATTCAATGTCCCTTCCGATGCGGAAATAAGGAATGCAAAGGATTCACTGTTTACTGTAACCGGAGTGAAGGATAATGCAAAATATCAGAATGCCGTTGCATATAAGGTTACAGCGGAGGATATTTTTTATGAACAGTATATAGTTCATAAAGCTCCGGCAACAATAGATATAGGTCCGGCAGAGAAAATTGTTTCTGTATCCGGTAAAACCAAAGGACTAAATCAAGATAATGAGATTGTTGACATTTTTGAAATTATGTCTGCAAATGGCAGCAGAACCGAATATCCGGTAAGTACTAACTGTGAATTTTCGGATATATGCAAATCAAACAAAACTATTGAGGATATTGAGAAAGGCGATATTATCAGAATAGGAATTAGAAATGAAGAAATTGCAAAGATTGAGCTGATATATAAAAAAGATGTTACCGGTCAATTCTTTTACGGTGACGGCGGCTGGGGATTGGGTCAATATGGTTTGATTTACGGCGAATGTGAAGAAAGAATTTTTTCTTCAACAGTAAAAGATAAGAACGGAGCTGCTTTCAAGGTTGAAACCGGCTACAATAACGGTGCGTTGAATCCGGAATTGAAAAATCAGGTTCTGAACCTAAAAAAGGCAAATTCATTAATAGTGATTTTTGACGGAAAGAATTTTAGTAAGGGTTCTTATAATGATATAAATATAGGTGATTTTGTTGTGACTCAAACTCATTATAACAATATTTTGGCTGTAATTGTTCATAAAGGAGGAATTTGATAAAAAATGAAAGTGTTTGACAATTTGGAATCAAAGCTTGAAGAAATACGGACGAATGATTATTATAAGCCATACATAAGTGAATTTAAGAATTTATATGATAAAGATAAGGAAAATCCTATATTGCCGCTTAGTTATAAGACATTTATGACATTTGTTGAAAAAGGCTCACGAATAGAATCTGAAAAGCCATATTTCCATAAAAGGCGGCGTTTGGGATATTTAACAATGCTTGCTTTGATATATCCTGAAGAAAATAAATATATAGATGATATATGTGAAGTTGTATGGTCAATATGCTCGGAAATCTCATGGGTTATAGCTGCTCATTTACATTGTAATTTAACCGAACACAAATCAATTATAGATTTATTTGCAGCCGAAACGGGTCTGTACTTATCGGAGCTTGTTTATTTACTTGATGGCAGATTGCCAAAAAATATTTGCGATTTGATAAAAACAGAGGTTTCGCTTCGCATATTCGATACAATGGAAAACACCACAAATTGGTGGGAAAGCCTTAATTCAAATTGGGCGGCTGTTTGCGGCGGCAGTGTTGGTATGGCATATATGTATCTTGCACCGGAACGCTTTAGTATTGTAAAAGAGCGAATTATAAAGTCTATGAGCAACTATTTGGATGGAATCGGAGATGATGGCTGCTGCAGCGAGGGAATCAGCTATTGGTGTTACGGATTCAGCTTTTATATTCATTTTGCTGATATGCTATATAGATTTACTGATGGAAAAGATGATATAAGGTATATTGAAAAAGTTAAGAAGCTTGTTGAATTTCAGCAGAATATGATTATGAGAAATCATACCCTTGTGAGCTTTTCGGATGGAAAAACGGAGGAGGCATTTATTCATATAGGCTTATATAATTATCTCAAGCAGCATTATCCGAATTTTAAAGTTCCGCAAATTGATTATTATAATGATGAATCTAAAAAAAATCTGTATGGATGGGGACACTCTCTGACAGGTGCAAAGCCGTCATGGACTGTAAGAGATTTGCTTTGGTCCGATGCAAAATTAAAATCAGATATCAATACAGATACCGGATATAAATATTATGATCTTACTCAATGGTACCTGCAAAAGAAAGAAAAGTATTCATTCGCCGCCAAAGCTGGACACAATGAAGAAGAACACAATCATAATGATGTCGGTACATTTATTATTGCGACGGACAAAGGACAGATAATTTGTGATCTTGGAGCGATGGAATATACAAGGGCATATTGTGATCCGACGGAAAGATACAATGTTTTCAATGTTTCATCTATGGGACACAGCGTTCCCATCATTGACGGAAAAGGGCAATTTTACGGTAAAATATTTTCTGCAGCAAATGTTTTGGCGACAGACTGTTCTTTTGCAATGGATATAGAAGGTGCATATAAAACAGATATAGAAAAAATAACAAGATCATTTAATATTACGGAAAGTGCTGTTATTTTAACCGATGAATATATGTGCAATGATTTTACAAACCATAAAATTACTGAAAGATTTATTTCTGTTATTGAGCCTCAAACGGTGCAGGGCGGCGTGAAAATCGGAGATGTTATAATAAAAACGACAGCAAATGTCAAGATTGGGAAAGTGGTAGAAAATGACCATAATGCAAAACCTATGGATATATATACTTTGGATTTTGAGGTAAAAGAAAAAGTATTCAAAGTGATTTTTGAAATATGAGAAGGGAGGATGATACAGTGGATTTTGATGCAAAAAAGGTGATGGAAAAAATTATTGAGAAAACAAAAAGAAATGCACTTATTATGCAGGATAACTTTCCATATAATGAAATCGACGGGAAATATCAATATGCAAAGCTGAATGCTTGGACAAATGGATTTTGGCCGGGGTTGCTTTGGCAGGTTTACGATATTTGCAGAGATGAAAGTTTAAAGAATACAGCCCAAAATTGCGAAGAAAAATTAGATGCTGTAATAAATAACAATACAGTTCCGGGACATGACGTAGGATTTATTTGGTTACTGACTTCCGGGCAGAATTATAAAATAACAAAAAATAAAAAAAGCAAACGCCGATTGATGCAAATGGCTGATTATCTGGCGGGAAGATTCAACATAGCAGGAAATTATATAAGGGCTTGGGATTGTGAAGATGGAAATGATTTTTTTCCTTGCCTTGCTATCATAGACTGTACAATGAATTTACCGCTTCTGTTATGGGCATCAAAAACAACGGGTGATCCGAGATTTTCACATATTGCAAAAGCTCATGCGGATACTGTTTTGAAATACTTTATAGATAAAGACGGAGCGGTAAGACACATATGTAAGTTTGATCCTGAAACAGGAGATTTTTTAAAGGCGCTCGGGGGACAGGGATTTTCACCTGAAAGTGCATGGTCAAGAGGTGCAGCATGGGCAATTTACGGTATGGCAATACTATATCGCTATACAAAAAAGCCCGAATATTTAGAAGCTGCAAAAAAAGTAAGTAATTATTTTATAGATCAAATTAAAGATGATTTTGTACCTGCATGGGATTTTAGGGCAATAAGCAGGGATGTAAAAGACACTTCTGCCGGTGCGATAGCTGCCTGCGGTATGCTGGAGTTATCGCAGTTTGACGAATACTATAAAGATGCTGCGGTAAAAATCTTGTCTGCCATTACAGAGAATTACAGTAATCTATATAATGATAATGAAGCAATTTTAAACGGTGCAACAGCCAATAAAGCAGCGGAAGAAAATGTTGAGGTTGGGCTCATTTACGCCGATTATTACTATACTGAAGCAATAAGGCGGCTATATCTTAATAAATTTGATTTGCCCTGGGAATAAAAAAGCTAATGTAAATGTTATTACCCTGATTGTAAATAAATTTGTATCTGATTTTTCTCTTTTATTAACAGTCGATAAGGGCAAAAATTCTATTAAAGCTTTCCGTATTATATAGCGGTAATCTGATTGAAAGTCAGAAAAATATGATAGTGTCGATGGAAATGCTACGACAATGATTTTTTTAAGGCTTGCGGCGGACGTGGGGGATTTGAACCCATGAGCCGCTTGCGCGACTACCTGATTTTAAATACATTCTAAAAATGAAAAATAAATATTGATATCTTATATTATATTAAAAATCGCCGGTTATTCGATTTTTCTTAATTAAATGTCTTTTTGCTACAACTAAACTGAACTCCTCGGAGCATACATATACGCCGTTGGGTTCAGTTTATCCGTTTTGAAACATTTTTTTTCTATCCCCTTAAAAAGGATTCAAAAAATATTTTTACAGTTCCTTTTATCGCCTGTTGACATTTCAACAAATTTGTGATACAATTGTACTTGTTGAAACTTCAACAAGTACAATACAGAAAGGAATTTTATCAGTATGCAGGAACGATTTGAAGTATTTACTGTGCTTATCAACCGAATAAGCCGCAGCATACGAAGTATAAAAAATCACGAAATGGCGGAATACGGTCTGCGCAGCTCACATATTTCATGCCTTTATTATCTTTATTCCTTCGGTGCTTTAACGGCCACGGATTTATGTGAACGCTGTGAAGAGGACAAGGCGACTATTTCACGTTCGCTTGATTATCTTGAAGGAAACGGCTATCTTACCCGTGAAACCGGGAGTGCCAAACGCTATAAATCCCCCATTTTGCTGACCGATAAAGGATACGAAGCAGGCAAAAAAATCACCGATAAAATAGATCGCGTCCTTGACGAAGTCAGCGTAGGGCTAAGCGAAGAAGAACGTGCCGCTTTTTACCGCAGTCTCGGTATTATCAGCGAAAATCTTGAATCCGCTTTAACAAAATTGCGAAAGGTAGATACTTATGTTTTTTCTTAAATCGGCATTTTGCCGCATTTTTCAGACGGCATTTCGTATAGCTCTGCCGTTTCTCCCATACAGAGAACCCGAAATTATAAAATCATGCTCCGAATTGGAATATGTATTCCGTAAGGAAAGAATAAATTCGCCGCTTATCGTAACCGACAGCGGTATTACGCGAAACAGTTTAACGAAACCTCTTGAAGACATATTAAAAAAATGCGGCATTGCCTACATAATATACGATAAAATCCGGCCAAATCCCACAGTGCATAATGTGGAGGAGGCTCTGAAAATTTATCTGCAAAACAACTGCGACAGCCTTATCGCAATCGGCGGCGGTTCTTCAATGGACTGTGCAAAGGCTCTCGGAGCAAGGCTTGTTTATCCTAAAAGAAGTTTGGGACAGTTAAAAGGTATTCTGCGTGTAATGCGTACTCTGCCGCCTTTCATTGCCATACCTACAACCGCCGGCACAGGCAGCGAGGTTACGCTTGCGGCAATTATCACGGATAGTGAAAAGCAGCATAAATATGCCTTGATGAGTTTCCCTCTCATTCCCCGATATGCCGTTTTGGACGCTGCCCTCACCTATTCACTGCCGCCGCATTTGACGGCAACAACCGGAATCGACGCCCTGACTCATGCCACAGAAGCATACATCGGACGTTCAACCACAAAAGAAACACGCCGTTTGGCGCTTGAGGCAGCAAGGTTGATTTTTGAAAATATTGAAAACGCATATAATGACGGTCATAACCGTATTGCAAGAGAAAATATGCTCTTTGCCGCTTACAAAGCGGGAATTGCTTTTTCAAAATCTTATGTGGGATATATTCACGCTGTTGCACATTCTCTCGGCGGTACATACGGAACACCGCATGGTCTTGCAAATGCCGTAATTATGCCCTATGTACTCGAAGCTTACGGCAAAAGCGCTTACAAAAAGCTGCATGAAATCGGAATAGCTGTCGGAGTTTCCGATAAAAATGACAGTCATGAAGTCGGCGCAAAAAAATTTATTAAAGCTGTAAGGGATTTAAAC
>CAKSPW010000047.1 GCA_934486495.1 uncultured Clostridia bacterium | reverse complement strand
GTCCCAAACCGTCGGGAACACCCACCTATAAATGCGATAAATGCGGCTGGGAGCCGGAAGACCCGACAAATCCGCCGAAATTCTGCCCCGAATGCGGCGATGTATTTGATGATAACGACAAGCAATAAAAACGGAGGTATAAAGTATCATGAAAAAGATTTTAGCTATTATTTTAACGTTTGGTATGGCATTTTCTCTTGCATCGTGCGGCGGTGAAAAAACAACAGGTGGAGAAAAAGGAAAGCTTGATTACGAAAACATGACAGAGGATGATTTACTTAAGAATATAAGCGATATGCAGAATGTAACACTCGATGAATTTATCGACCTCGCTTCAACATATTCTTATGCTACAATCAACGATAAGCTTGAGCTTGACGAAAACATAACCGATAAAGCAATAAAAAAACTCAGAGATAGCAAGGCAAAACTGCCAAGTGCAAAGGAATTTGTCGAGCCGCTTCTTAAAAGTGACTCTCCGCAAGTGCGAGGCTTTGCATTTTCAAATATGTCCTCCCTTCTCGGCGTAAACGACAATCATGTTGCGGCTGCAAAAGAGGTTTTGAAAACAGAAAAAGAGCCTTACGTTATTAAATGTGCTGTGGGCGCTCTTGCAAATGAAGGCGGTAAGGACGCAGAAATAGGCAAATTCCTCTTAGACGCTGCAAAAAATGAAAATGCGGCTGTCAGAAGAAAGGCTGCGGTTGCACTCGGAAGTTCATGGAACAGAGAGCTTGACGGCGCTGTTGACGCACTCATTGAGCTTATGAAGGATTCAGACAAGGAAGTTCGCAAAGCAGCATACGAATATGCAGGCAGACTAAACGATGAAAAGGTTGTGGCACCTATATCCGAAATGCTTAAAAATGAAGCTGACGCAGACCTTCATTCAAGCGGAGTTAAGGGTCTTGTATGGCTTTGGTACGATTATCCCGCACACGAAAGCACGAGTGAAGCGGCATACAGAGCAACGATGGATTACTTCAAAACATCACCCGGAACAGACAAAGTTCCCGCATGGGCGGCTGTAACATCGTTTACAAACAAATCGGAAAAGAATTATGACGCATGGCGCAAAAAAGCAACGTATTTTAACACAGATGAGCTGTACGAGGTTATGCTCGGTCTTATTAAGAACGAAAATCTAAACCGCATGACTCGCGGATATGCCTGCAAACCCGTTGCTGTGCACTGCACAAGAGAACAGTTCGATTCACTCGCCGACGTTATAAATGCGCTTACCGACAAGGACGCAGACTTCATTAAAAAGGAATATGAAAATCAAAAAAATAAGCTCAAATAAGGCTGAAATTTAATAATTGCAAAGCGCATGGAGTTTAAGAAACGGAGGAATGAATATGAGAAAAATAATCGGAGTTTTACTGATTATCGGAGGCATATTATTTGCATCTCTTGCATTTAAAGCAATCTTTTCCGTTCCGCAAACCGAACAGCAGATAAGAAATGCGGCAACGGTACAAGACGGTATAATCCTTGCCGAAAATGAAGGTAAGCTTGTTGTTGTTTCCGGAAAGCTGAAAGCCGATGAACCAATCGTTGACCCGATAACAGGCGTAAAGCTGCCCGGCGTTACGGCGGCAAGAACCGTTTGGACATATAAAGATTTAACCGGCAACGACGATGAAAGAACATGGGATTGGCATCCTGAAAATACCGACTACAGCGAAAGTGCAAATTACGGAATTAATGCCGAAACATTTGTATCAACCTTGCTTGCCGCACCGACTTCTTTGGGTGAGTACAAGGTAGAGCCGAAGCTTTTGACTCCGCTTATGAGAACAACGAAATTTAAAGATTACGACAAATCAAGCCTTAAAAGCGGCTGGCACATTCTAACCGATAAAAGGCGAACAGTCTTCTGCGTTTCAAAGCTATCGAATTATCCGGAAAAAGAAAAGGGCGGCTACACATCATGGGCAGACGGCGCTAAGAAAATAACTTACGATATTGTATCGCCCGACGATCCGCTCGAGTACTCAATTGTCGGCATACAAAAGGGAAACACAATCACAAAAGCCGATGACCTCGACAGCGTAACAACCTTTAAAGGAATTATGACAGCGGACGAATTAGCCACCGAAAGCGCAAAGGGTATACGCGGCGGATCTATATTCGGCATAGTTGCAGGTATAGTACTTGCCGTTATAGGCTTTGGAATGATAGTAATTCGGAGGCAGTGACAATGCGGACAAAAATTAAAAACTTTACAATCGGCAGTACATATATTTCAAATACTGCAATTGCAAAGCTCACACTCAAAAAGCATATTCAGATGATTATAGGCGGATTCTTTACAATGATTTTTGTTTACGGATTAGTCGCCGGACTTCTCGGCTATAAAGAGTCGCTGAGGGACGGCACTGCTACTTATATAGTAATGCTTATTCCGTCCGTACTGCTTTTTATAAACGGGCTGCGAAACAGCATTTATATAGGTCTTGCACGCCGCTACGACTCGATTTTCATGTGCGACAATGACGGTACGGTGACGATTGACGAGCTTTCAAGGCAAACGGGCAGGGCGCCGTTTAAAGTGATTTCGGAGCTTGAAGCGCTTTTTAAAAGAGGTGTGTTCCGTGACTGTACAATGCAAAAACAAGGAAAACCGTGCGTAATTCTGTCGGGCAGAGAAGACAGCAAAACAAGCTTTACAGAGGTTGTGTGCGAAAGATGTAACGGTACGACAAGACTCAGAACAGGCACATCCGGCAAATGCGCATACTGCGGCAATTGGATAACAAGCCGAAAAAGCAATTAGCGGTAAAATTCAAATAAATTCGATTATCGGTTGATTGAGCCGAAAGCTTGCAAAGGTATAAACTGTTCTGCGTAAGCTACCCGTAATTTGTTTTCCGCAAATAATATAAACCCCCTCAATGAAAAAAGCTTCCGCAAATTATATCGGAAGCTTTTTTCTTATTAGCTTTATCGTTTAAATTAAAGTTAATAACCGAGTTTTTTAAGGTTTTCCCTGCTGATTCTTGCAGAATCCAAAGGCGACGCTGTCGGGCACTGGTCTTCTTCAACAATCAAATACTCTGCGCCTGCGTCCTTTGCGGCGTCAATAATTGACTTAATATTCTGAATACCTTCCCCAACGGGTCTGAATTCAAATCCTGTTTCATCCCATAGCTTTGAAGCCTTCATTTCCGAGCCGTCTTCGGATATAAGCGCATAGACCGGGCCGCCGCTAAGCTTTTTGCAAACGAAATCCTTAAGATGTACAACAGGCGCACGTCCTGTATACTTTCTTACATATTCGGCAGGGTCAACTCCTGCATAGTGAACCCAGCAGGTGTCAATCTCCGTTTGGAGAATATCAGCGCTGAATGTGTCGTAAAGCCAATCGAGAAGATATTTACCCTCAAACTTTTCAAATTCAAAATCATGATTATGATAAAGCATTTGGATACCGTTCTTCTTTAAAAGCTCGCCAACTTCCTGAATTTCGGCATAAGACTTTTCGCACTTTTCGTGTCCCTTATGGCAATCAACGCCGAGCCACGGAATAGCGCAATACTTTACACCGATTGTCTTAAGATAATCAACAGCCGGCTGTCCTTCCTTTAAAAACAAATCATATGTCTGGTGAACGCTTATACATTTGAGGTCATGCTTTTTAAGAAGCGCTGCCACTTCATCTGCCGACTTACCGAAATATCCGGCAAACTCAACATAGTCATACCCCATAGCCTTTACCTCGCCGAGAGTTTTGTCCATGTCTTTTTCCATGTCATCTCTTATCGAGTAAAGCTGAAGTCCTACTTTCATATCGCACATTTTTTTCACAACCTTTCATAAAGATATTGATTTTTTTGATTTTGTGTGTTATAATAATTTCTATAAATATTAAAACATTTTTTGTTGTTTTTTTCTACTGTTTTATTGACCTAAACTTACACTATTTTGATTTTTTGGAGGTGAAGCAAATGTTTATCGAGCAGGTAAAGCCGAATGTATCGGAAATTCATATGAACATCGGTTTAAAATCAAACGGAGATGCAATTTGCCCCGAGCATTTGCACACAGACCTTGAGTTTTTACAGATAGCCGAGGGAGATTTTACCGTCCGTACTGACAGTGAAACCATTGAAGCAAAGGCGGGAGATATTATTCTTATTAACAGAAATGTGCCTCACTCCACAAAATACAGATCCGAAACACGGTATAATCTTTTTCAGATAGATATTGAAAAATTTATTTCGGGAACAAACAAAAAGCTTATGCACCTTTCATCGTTTCTGAATGAGAATAAAAACCCCGTAATCGTGTTCGGCAGAAATACCGATACGGCAAAAGAGATTGATAAATGTCTTTGCGATATGATAAACGAACAGCTTGAAAAAAAGCCGTATTACGATATAATGATAAAAAGTGCGGTATATCGCCTAATCGGTATTCTATACAGAAATGAAATTCTGGACGATTATTTTTCAAAGCTCAATAAAACGAAGCTTGAAAGCTTAATGCCCGCACTTCAATATATTGACGAGCATTATACTGAGGATATTACGCTTTGCGGAATAAGCGGCTCGGTGCATTTGAACAGGCAGTATTTCAGCAGACTTTTTAAGAAAATAACCGACAGAAACGTGTCCGACTACATAATGTATCTTAGAGTATGCAAGGCTCAAAATCTCTTATCGCAAACAGAAAAAACGATACTTGAAATATCGTATGATTCGGGATATTCGTCAATATCGAACTTTAACAAAAGCTTTCGTAAGGTAACGGGATGTACACCGTCAAAATACAGAAAAATCAAAACGGAGGGAATTTAGAATGAAAAAATTATTGCTTATCGTTGTATCAATCCTTGTGCTTTCGTCATGTTCGCCGAGGAATAACATTGCCGAACGTCAAACGACCGTTCCGATGGAATACGAGGCGACCGAAACGCCGACGCCGACACCTGATGAATTTAAGTATATTGAGGTGGCGGTAACGGAAAACACAGCGTCCGAGGGAATGACAAAAATCTGTGACAGCGACTGTTTTTTTCTTTCAAAAGACGATGCTGATAATGTAGCGCTCTATACCTCCGCCCAAAGAGGTGAGGACGGCCGCCTGCAATATGACGACAGCGCCGAATATCTTCTTGAGGTGACATCGTCAACGGGCAAGGTTTACACGCTGTTTGACAACAGAATATCAAACGGAAGCGTTTATTTTGACATAGTCGAATTTTCGCAAAAGCCGTATATTATCGTTCGCAATATCTCAACGGCAGGCGATTATACGGAGATTTTCTGTGCAGCGGAAAAATCAATTTTTAAAACAAATGAGCTTGACCTAAACACGCTCAAGGAGCGGGAAACAAACCTCATTTATACCTCCGTTCCGTTATACAGATGATTACACAGGAGATAATTGATGCGGCAAATAAAATGAACATATCCGAAATCGGCTTTGTTGATGCGACAGAATTTTCAAAAAAGGAAATCAGCTCACAATCGGAGTTTATCAAAAAAAGCTCGATGACGGATGTGTTCTCCGTTATGGAAAATGCAAAAAGTATAATCGTGTTTCTCGTGCCGTACAAGACGAATGCCGTCGGAGAAAATATTTCAAGATACGCTCTCGGTACGGACTACCATACTGTGTGCTCGGATATTTCTGCGGTTTTATGCAAAATTCTCGAAAATCACGGTTACAGCGCTCTTTCCTTTACCGACAGCGGCGAGCTTAACGAACGTGCGCTTGCGGTTTGTGCCGGGCTTGGAGTTCGGGGGAAAAACGGATTTGTCATAAACAAAAAATACGGAAGCTATACATTTATAAGCTATATTGTAACCGACTGCCGATTTTTGCCGTCAAGTCCGCTGACATCATCATGTATAAAATGCGGAAAATGCATAAAAAGCTGTCCCGGCGGCGCTCTCGGTAACGGCTTTGACGAGAAAAAATGCGCATCTTACATCACTCAAAAAAAGGGCGAGTTATCGGAAAATGAAAAGAATATCATAAAAAAAGCGTCAAGCGCATGGGGGTGTGACATTTGCCAAAATGTATGCCCTATGAATAAAAATGCACTTAATACATTGCTGCCTCAATTTAGCGCAAATTTGATTACTCATCTTGAAAAAGAGGATATTTCATGCCGTGAATTTAAAAGAAAATATTCAAAAAGAGCATTCTCATGGCGAGGAAAAGCTGTAATCGACCGCAATCTGTCAATTCTTGACGAAAAATAATTAATTATCAGAAAAAATTTGTTGTTTTTTTCTCTTGAATTTTTATTCATTATAATGTATAATTAAACATACGATATACAAAGGGAGTTTTCACTATGATTGATGAAATAAAACAAACCGACAAAAAGTACTATATGAATACCTTCGGCGACAGATTAAACGTCTGCTTCGATAGCGGAAAAGGTATGATTTTAACCTCGACCGACGGAGAAAAGTATTACGATTTTCTGGGCGGCATTGCCGTAAACGCAATAGGTCATTGCCATGAAACGTTTGTTAAAAGAATGCAGGAGCAAATTTCAAAGCTTGTTCACGTTTCAAACCTGTATTACATAAAATCACAAACGGCGCTTGCCAAAAAGCTTGTTGAAACGTCGTGCATGGATAAGGTGTTTTTTGCAAATTCGGGTGCGGAGGCAAATGAAGGTGCATTTAAGCTTGCCAAAATCTATTTTTACAAAAAAGGCATTGACAAGACTGAGATTATCTCTCTCGACCATTCTTTTCACGGCAGAACGCTTGCAACCGTTGCCGCAACGGGTCAGGAAAAATATCAAAAGCCGTACAGGCCTTTGACACCGGGATTTAAACAAGTCGCACCTAACGATTTTGAGAAGCTTAAAAATGCGGTAACCGATAAAACGGCGGCAATTTTAATAGAACCGATACAGGGCGAAAGCGGTGTTCACCCGATGGATAAGGAATATCTTGAAAAGGTGCGTGCGCTTTGCAACGAAAAAAATATTTTGCTTATTTTCGATGAAGTTCAGACAGGCATGGGCAGAACGGGCAAGCTTTGGGCATATCAGCTTTACGATGTTGAGCCGGATATAATGACAAGTGCAAAAGCTCTCGGCGGCGGTATGCCGATAGGCGCAGTAATGGCAAAGGCGGAGGTTGCGTCAGCTTTTTCACCGGGTGACCACGGAACGACTTTCGGCGGCAATCCGCTTGCAACGACAGCCGGGCTTGCCGTGTTTGAAATATTTGAAAGCGAAAAGCTTGTTGAAAACGCAGATAAAACGGGCAAATATTTTAAAAAAAGCCTTACGGCACTGATGAGCAAATACCCCGAAAAAATCAAAGACGTTCGCGGAGCCGGGCTTTTAATCGGCATAGAACTCGACGAAAGCATTGCAAAGAAAACATTTACGAAGCTTTTTGAAAACAAAATTCTCACAAGTCTTTGCTACAACACCATCAGACTTGCGCCGCCGCTTATTATGACCGAATCGGAAGCGGATATGTTCACAAACAAACTCGATAAGATATTGGAGGAGATATAAATGAAGGATTTTATAAGTATACACGACATTTCATCAGAGGAGCTTGAGAATTTACTCTCTCTTGCCGCAACTCTTAAGGGCGAGCTGAAAAGCGGTATCCCCCACCCCATTCTCAAAGGAAAAACTCTCGGTATGATTTTTACAAAGTCATCCACAAGAACAAGAATTTCTTTTGAAGTCGGCATGACACAGCTCGGCGGCTATCCTCTGTTTTTATCGAGTAACGATATACAGCTTGGCAGAGGAGAATCAATTTATGATACTGCAAAGGTAATGGAGCGCTATCTTGACGGTATAATGATAAGAACATATGCCCACACCGATGTACTCTCTCTTGCCGAGAATGCGAATATACCAATTATAAATGCGCTTACCGATTTGCTTCATCCGTGTCAGGTGCTTGCCGATCTGCTTACAACATACGAGCATAAGGATAAGCTTGAAAATCTTAAGCTTGCGTATATAGGCGACGGAAACAATATGGCTCATTCTCTTATGTACGGCTGTGCAAAGGCAAAAATGAACTGCGCCGTTGCAACACCGGCAGGATATGAATGTGACGCCGAAGTTGTGGCAAACGCAAAAGACGATTTCAAAAAAAGCGGCAAGGAGCTTATTATAACAAATGACCCCGTTGAAGCAATAAAAAATGCCGATGTCGTTTATACAGATACTTGGGTGAGCATGGGTATGGAAAGCGAAAAGGAAAAGAGAATTAAAGATTTTGACGGCTACTGTGTTAATAAGGAGCTTTTCTCTCATGCCGATAAGGACGCAATATTTATGCACTGCCTGCCGGCTTACAGAGGTTACGAGGTTTCGAGCGACATAATTGACGGTGCGCACTCCGTTATATTTGACGAGGCTGAAAACAGACTCCATGCCCAAAAGGCGGTATTGGTCACACTTATGAAATAAGGCGGTGAATATAATGGATTTTCAATCACTTTTTGAAGTACGAATAGCGGACGAGCGTGATATTGACAGTATACTCGACATTACAAAGGAGGCATTCGCATCGTATATAAAGCTTGCCGGAATAAAAACAACGGCTGCGCTTACCGAAAAGCCCGAGGATATAAAAAAGGATTTGAAAAAGAAGATTGTTCTCATAGCACTTTCGGACAAAACCCCGGTCGGCTGTGTGCGTGTTGAAATATTTGACGATAAAACGGCGTATTTGAGCCGATTTGCAGTAAGAACAACAAGCCAGAATAACGGTATAGGAAAATCTATCATGAACCTTGTCGATAAAATAATGATTGATAAGGGAATTACGGAAATATCACTTCATACAGGCGCAAAAATTACATCGCTTGTGCGTTTTTATTACGGCAGAGGCTTTTATATAGACTCTACCGATAAATCACACGGATATGTAAGAGCGCTTCTGAAAAAAGAATATAACCCGGCATGATTTTTGCGGACGCAGCCGATAGGCTCGTCCGCTTTTTTTTTTTAAACACAATAAGCGCTTTTTACACGCCCTCACAATCAAACTGCGGAATAAAGCTTTCTTCTGCCGCACTGCCGTCTTGTATATACGCATTTTTCACACCTATACCCACCGCATAATCAACCACTCTTTCATATTCCTCTTTTTTTACACGGCGCAAAAGATTTTTGTATTCGCACTTCTCCAAAAGCGGAGTATACTGGCTCATTATACTTATGTAAATATCATCACCGTATTTATCGTGAAGATACCTTACAACTCTCTTTGCCTCACCGATATGACCCGGCAAAACAAGATGACGCACAACAACACCGCTTATAAGCTTTCCGAATTTATCAAAAACACAAGCGCCACGCTGTTTTACCATTTCATCGAGCGCCGCTTTTGCAATATCCGGATAATCCTCGGCAAATGAGTATTTTTTTGAAATCTCGGGAGATAAGTACTTAAAATCCGGCAAATAAATATCAACCGTTTTATCAAGACTTTTTATACTTTCGGCGCATTCGTAAGACGAGGTATTGTAAACAATGGGAATACCAATGCCGTCATGCTTTGCCTTTTTAAGCACGGGAAGTATTCTTTCGATAAAGTGAGCGGCAGTTACAAGATTTATATTTTCCGCACCCTTATCCTTAAGCTCAAAAAGAATTTCATAAAACCGCTCGTCGCTTACTTCCCTGCCTGCTATGCCCCTTGAAATTTCTTTATTCTGGCAATACACGCATCCGAGAGAACAACCCGAAAAGAAAACCGCTCCGCTGCCGCCCTTAAACGAAATGCACGGCTCCTCCCACTCATGAAGCGACGCCCGTGCAATCTTTATTTTGTCACCCGTTCCGCAAAATCCGTTTCTTGTTTTTCTGTCAACGCCGCACTTTCTCGGACATAAATTACATACCATAACCGCAACAATCCCTTCCGTAAACTATTATAACACATCTTATACCGTCAAATCAAATCGGTATTTTATCTAAATTACCGCAAATAATTTGTGCAATGCGCTGTATTTTGACGAAATGTTACCATTTAAAAAAATATTTTCGATAAAAGCCTTGAATTTTTTCGCAAAATATATTACAATATATAGTGTATGAATATAAGGTGCGGCTTATTTTGCGGCGCACTTACATGATTTCTTATCACTCTACCTGCGGATAAGATTAAATTTAATAATATGTGCCGATGCAGGCGGCGGAATGGAGATTAATTATGACAGCAGGCGAATTCAGAAACGGTATGACTTTCGAGTTTGACGGTAACGTATATCAGGTTGTGGAATTTCAGCACGTTAAACCCGGAAAAGGAGCTGCTTTTGTAAGAACTAAGCTTAAAAATGTTATAACAGGCTCGGTAGTTGAAAAAACTTTCCGTCCTACCGAAAAAGTTGAAAAGGCTATGATTGAAAGAAAGGATATGGAATACTCCTACAATGACGGTGACCTTTACTACTTCATGGATCAGGAAACATTCGATATGATTCCGATCGGTAAAGACCAAATCGGTGATTCATTGAAATTCGTTAAGGAAAACATGGTTTGCAGAATACTCTCATACAAGGGCAGTGTATTCGGTATCGAACCGCCTACATTCGTTGAGCTTGCTATAACAGAAACAGAGCCGGGCTTCAAAGGCGATACCGCAACAGGTGCAACAAAACCCGCAACACTTGAAACAGGTGCTGTAATCCAGGTTCCCCTCTTTGTTGACGGCTCGGATATTATAAGAGTTGATACAAGAACAGGCGAATACATGGAAAGAGTTTAATCGGTAATATTTTAAAACTATACGCGGAGGTGTCTGATATGAATGATATTTACAAAAAGATTTCTTACCTTAAAGGCTATGCTGAGGGACTGAAGCTTGACGAAAAAAGCAGTGAGGGAAAAATCCTTCTTAAAATGATTGACGTTCTTGACGATTTGGCAGAGGCTGTTGAGGACTTTGCGTGTGATATTGAGGAAACAGCTCAAAGAGTTGACGCTCTCGAGGACGATGTTGACACAATCGTTACCGATATTTACGATGAAGATGATGATGACGACGACGATGATTATTTCGGCGCGTATGATGATGACGATGACGACGATGACGATCTTTTCGGCGATGATGACGATGACGCAGATGAGTTTTTTGAAATAGAATGCCCCAACTGCGGCGAGGATGTCATGATTAATTTTGACGATATTGAAAACGGTATTCACTGTCCGCATTGCCATGAAGAAATTGAGCTTCAATTCGACAGCGATGACGAGGACGACGGCTCAGAAAACTTCGAGAATAATAACTAATCCGCTTATCTCATTAATTCGTTGCTTTAATTGCACCGTTTATTGGCGGTTAAGCGCTTAATGCAGTTTATAACGGTTTAGTCTGAAAAAATGGCTGTTTAAAAGGTCAATTGACTTTTTAAACAGCCTTAACTTTTCTTGCGTTCCGGAGTTTTTAACAGCCCCTTTTCTTGCAAAACGGATAATAGTTAAAAAAACAGCGATACACTGCACCGCTGTTTTTTTATATATAAGCTTATTTATTTCAGAACGGAAATTGCGTCCGTAATAGTTTTTTCGTACGCTTCCCTACCGTACTTATCTACCTCGGCTTTATTTTTCTCACCATGAGTCAAGCAGCCTGCACCGCCTATACACCCTCCGACGCAAGCCATACCCTCAATAAAGTTAGCGTCAAGCACACCGTGAGTCTTTTTAACAAGCGCCGCTCTGCACTCCTCGATACCGTCGCATGATACGCTCTTAAGCTCAAAGTCAGTCAAGCCTCTCTCCTTCAAGCCTTCCTTTACAGCGTCAGACAATCCGCCGCAGCGTGCGAATATTCTTCCGAAATATGACGCATTATCAAGAACACCCTCCGAAAGAGTTGTTATATCCAAATCACGGCTGTCAAAAAGCGCCTGAAGTTCCTCAAATGTCATGCACGAATCAACATACGGCTTAACCTCGTCTTTTTGTACCTCGGATTTTTTCGCCGTGCACGGGCCTATAAATACTATTTTAACATTCTCATGCGTTTCTTTTATATATTTTGCAATCGTTGCCATAGGCGAAAGATTATGCGAAACCATAGGACTTATTGCCGGAAATGCCGAATTAATATATGATACAAACGCAGGACAGCATGAGCTTGTCAAAAATCCCTTCTCCGCAAGCTCGCCGCTTTCCGCATATGCAACCATATCCGCACCGAGAGCCGCCTCAACAACATTGTAAAATCCGAGTTCTTTAAGCCCCGTGATAACCTGACCGAGCTTTGCATAAGTAAACTGACTCGAAATTGACGGTGCAACAAGTGCATACACCTTGTACTTTTTATTGTTTTCGCTTTCCTTGAGCATTTTTATAATATCGATTATATATGACTTATCTACAATAGCTCCGAACGGACACTGATATACGCACGCTCCGCATGAGATACACTTTTCATCATCTATTTTAGCCGCCATATTCTCATTTACGGAAATCGCCTTTATCTTACACGCACTCTGGCAGGGGCGCTTTCTGTTAATTATAGCCGTAAACGGACAAACCTTTGCACAAGCTCCGCAGTTTACGCACTTTGTTTTATCTATATGCGCAACGTGGTTTTCATCGAATGTTATCGCATTTTTACGGCATACGTCCTCACACCTGTGAGCGAGACAGCCACGGCATGAATCGGTTACCTCATATCCGCTCATGGGGCACTCATCGCAGGCTATTTCTATTACCTCTATAACGTTTGGGTTATCCTTGTTTCCGCCCATAGCCATCTTTATTCTATTTGCCACAATAGCTCTTTCTTTATAAACGCAGCAGCGCATTGTGGGCGTATTGCCGGGAACAATTTTATTCGGTATATCGAGAATATTTTCCTTAAGTGTTCCTTTCCATTCCTCTCTTGCAACCTCACGCAGCACCTTATATTTTAGATGCTGAACCTTAGTATCAAATTTTCTCAAGCCTTTCACATCCTTTTTAAAAATAGCTGACCTTTATTTTCTTTCCCATTTTTCTGAGACATTCGGAAAGCTCGGTAACCAAATTCATCTTAATGCTGAAATTAATCGGCAAATTCGGGTTTTGGTGTGCGGGATTTATAGCACGTCCGACATAGAAATTTATATCGGTCGCTTCCTCAAACAACAATCTGCTTATAAGCGACGCACCGTCTCTTTTATATCCCCAAACCTCATAGCTTTCGTTTCCGCTCAGATAATCTTTTGCATATTCAAGAACTCTGTTAATCGTTATCACGCCCTCTGTTACGAGGTCGACGCCCTCTATCTCCGCTGTGGGAGGAATATCGGGGCTTTCAAAATTCAAGCTCGGCTTAAGCGGCTTGCCGAGATATTTTGCCGCAATAGATGACGTAGTACCGCCGCATACAATATGTTTTCCCTCTTTCGAGAAAAACAGCGCCATCATTCGGTTTGCGTCGTCACGGTTTGACGGAGGACCGAACAGAAGATTTACAGGCTCACGCTTTCTTATTCTCACAACGCACGCCGTTGCGTCATCTCCCGGTTTTTCGCCGTACAGCTTAAAGCACTCGTCAACAAGGATTGTGGCAAGCGTTTTTGCGGTAAATCCGGCAACCGTTAACGGCTCCATATACTCCGTTATATCCTTAACGCTCCAGCCGAAATTATATGCCGTTCCGATACCTGCATGGGGGCAGCCGTCACTCATTGCAACAAAGATATCGTTTTCCTTAAGATTTATTTCGGACTTAAATATCTTCTTGCCGTCTATATTCATCTCAAATTTCGGATAGTCAATATGCTCGCCGTCTCTGAAAAATATAACCTGCGGGTTGTCGTACTGAATAATTTCCGCCTTTTCATTATCAATAAGATGTATTATTGTGAAGGTTGAATAAGCCACACCTCTGACGGAGCAAATCGGCAGAGTTGCCGCAATTGTTGATACGCATTCCTCAAGCGATATTCCCTCCGACATCATAGTAGAGATGATTTTTGACGTCAGCGTTGACAAAATACTTGCCTTAACACCGCTTCCGAGACCGTCCGCAAGCACGATAACAGTTGAATTTTCATCACGCTCAATTACGTCAACATGGTCGCCGCAGAGCTGTTCTCCGTCATGATTTACGCTTTTATAGCCAATATCGGCGCACAAATTATTCATCTGCAATCGTCTCCTTAAGCTTTGTAAGTGCAATTTTCGTCTCTGCCGCTGTTTCACCCAAAAGCGACGCAATCTCCTGAACTATTCGCATTTGCTTATCAACAACCTTATCCGCAATTTCAACGGTATGACGGCTTATGTTCTCTTTTTTCTCACGAACCTTTTCTTCCTCGCTTATATCTCGCATAATACAAACGATAAGCTTGTAATCTCTGTCATATATAACCGAAAGCTCAACGTATTTTTCGTATTCGGCAAGATATGTGCGCATATTTTTAATATTTCTGCCCGTTTCAAGCACCTGTATAAACGGCTTGGGGTCGAGAATACGAACAACGAGGTCGCCCAAAATATCACGTGCCGAATTAAGATTCATCATCTTAAGCGCAGCGGCATTAATTTGCTGAACCTCGAGCGATTCGTTAAGCGCAATAAGGCCGTTCGGCGTATTTTTTATAATCGTATCGGAAAAATTCTCCGCCTTATCCTTAAGGTACGGCAAGCACATTGATATTTCCGCCTTGCCCTGCAAAATTGCAACGGCCTTTTCTCTGCACGTATTATATCCGCACGAGCCGCAGTTTAACTCATCTGACGGCTTGAATTTCCCCATTTCACGAAGAATTGAGTTAATTTCCTGTTCTGTCGGAGTTTGAAGCTTTTTCTCGATAACGGTAAACACCTTTTTAAGTCCAAGCCTGTCGGGCTGATTTACGCTGAAATCTTCATTGCCGGCAAAATCGGAAACCGCCTTATAATCCTTAACCGGACTTCTGTGGAATTTTTCCATAACCGGGCCGCCCACACAGCTGCCCGAGCATGCCGACATTTCTATAAAGCATTTATGGATATTTCCGTTTTCTATATCTTGCAGAGCGGAAATACAGTTTTCAACACCGTCAACCGCCATATACGTATATTCCGGATTATCCTGCTTCATCGTCTTTAAAATACCGCCCGTTGTCGGGAAAAATCTTGCACGGCTGTTTTCGTCGCTGTCAGGCTCTGTCGCAATTTCGATTTTCTCATCCTTAAGCCATTTTGTAAGCTCGTCAAACGTAAGAACCGCATCGACAAGTCCGCCGTAATAATCAGCCTCGTCCTTTTTCGCAACGCACGGTCCTATAAACACCGTCTTAACAGTCGGATCGTCCTCCTTCATCTTTTGGCAATGAGCCTGCATGGGCGACAATACGTCCGCAAGATAAGGAAGCTCTCTGGGGAAATATTTCTGAATAAGCAGATTTATACTGTGACAGCACGATGAAATTAAAATATCCCTGCCGTCATCGTTAATCATTTTCTCATACTCGTTTTTAACTATTGTAGCGCCGACTGCCGTTTCTTCAACATCAGCAAAACCGAGCTTTTTGAGTGCTTCACGCATTGAGTTAATGCCTACTCCCTCGTAATTGGCGATAAATGACGGCGCAAGACTCACCTTAACCGGCGCACCGCTTTGCAAAAGCACCTTAACCTTTTCCGTTTCGTCGACAATTTGTTTTGCGTTTTGCGGACATACAACAAAGCATTGCCCGCAAAGTATACATTCATTACCTATAATGTACGCCTGATTACCCGAAAATCTGATTGATTTAACAGGGCAATGACGTATGCACTTATAACAGTTTTTGCAATTTGATTTTTTCAGTGTAAGACAATCTGCCATTGTTATGACCATTCCTTTCCGTGCCGCACGGGCACAAAACCAAAGTTTGAAAAAATCGTTAAAATGAATAAAAAGCGATTTGATTCAAACCGATACACCTACATCAGTTAAGTGCGCCGAGTATACTCTTATCGAAAAATTCCTTAACGGTTTCGGGTGTTACCGAGAAAAACTCGTCATCAACCGTTACGCAAACTCCCTGCTCGCACTTGCCGATACAAAACGTTCCCGAAAGCTCTACCTTATCAGCCAAATTATGCTCAGCAATAAGACCCTGAAGCTGTTCGACAACCTGTCTTGAGCCTTTAATGTGACATGATGAACCAATACATACCGTTACTTTCATTTAAAAACCTCCTAAAATTTTATTTTATACTGTTAGCCAGATATGCCAGCGACTGCGCCATGTTTTCGTACTGAACGACAACGCCGCCGTCTGCTCTGAGCTTACACGGCGCAAAGCACCATATAGCACGTATACCGCTTTGTGTCATTAAATCACACACCGACTGCGCACTCTCTGCCGGCACGGCTATAATTCCTATTTCTATATTGTTTTCCATGCAAAAATCCTTAAAGCACGTCATGGAATATATCGGCTTCCCCTCACCGCTTTTTTCTTCGGATTTTACATTTATATCAAAAGCCGCAACAATATCGAGTCCGTACTGAGAAAAACCGTTGTAACCGTAAAGCGCGCGGCCGATTTTCCCTGCGCCGGCAAGCACAACCTTTGTACCCGTGCCGAGAAAACACTCAAGCGATTTTATAAGTCCGTCTATGTTGTACCCCGTTTTCGGTCTGCCCGCACCGCAAAGCGCCGACAAATCCTTCCGCACCTGAACCTCGCCGAGACCGAGCTGCTTTGCAATAGCCGTTGATGATATATTTTCGGTTAAATGATTTGTTTCCTTCAAAAACTTAAGATAAATCGGTATTCGACCTATTGTTGCGCGTGATACCTCAATACGATTCACTGTTCCACCTCTTATTTTTCACATATAGATAAAATCCACTCCGTTTTGATATAATATAATATTCAAAAAAGAGTGGGTTCCGTCTGATGATGTTCTGTTGTTAATTTGCTTTTTCAGCAAGCTCATCGAGCTTTTTGTTTCTGAAATACAAAGCAACGTCTATTGAAATTTCAATAAAGTTAAGTATATAGAAAAAGAAGCTCAGGTAAAAAAGAAAGCCGCTTGCATTTTCAACTGCGCAAACCTGTATTACTTTTCTTGCAATACCGAAAGCATATCCGATAAGCAAAAATACCTCAAAAAACAAGCTCTTTCCCTTGGCTGTTCTTGAAATTATCGACTTGCGAATTGAAATAGGCCATGAAAGACCAAAGCAAAATATAGTCAAAGCTTCAAATAAATCCGTAATTCCGGCAATACTCATAATAATCCCCATTCCTTTTATTTGTCTTTTATATTGCGGCAGACATTACGCCTGCCGCACATAATGTATATTTATATACTCTTTTGGTTTGTATAGTTCGGAAGAAGCATAGGCGAAACTCTGTCCGTCTTGATGCCTGCCGCATCTCTTTCACTGTCGTATTTTGCAATATGAGCGAGTGTGAGCTTTCCGATTTTTGTATCCTTAGCCTTTGCTGCGGCATTTTGACCCGCATTTCTGCCGAATACGATAACGTCAAGAAGTGAGTTACCCATAAGTCTGTTTCTGCCATGTATTCCGCCGACAGCCTCACCTGCAACAAACAGATTTTCAACACCTGTCATGCCGTCAACACCAATATCAAGACCGCCGTTCTGGTAATGAAGTGTGGGGTAAACAAGGATAGGCTCTTTTCTTATATCTATTCCGTAACTCATGAACATACGCATCATAGCCGGTATTCTTTTCTCAATCGTACCCTCACCGCCGATTTGTTCAATCATCGGTGTATCAAGCCATACAGCCTGTCCGCTGCCCGTGTCAACGCCTTCTTCTCTGTCGGAGCATTCACGGATAATGGAAGCTGCGGCAACGTCACGTGTTTCGAGCGGATGCATAAATACCTTACCGTCACGGTTTACAAG
>CAKSPW010000046.1 GCA_934486495.1 uncultured Clostridia bacterium | reverse complement strand
CAAAAAGTCACGCTCGGCTCGCCTATTCGTTTGTAAACGCACTCATTTACGGCTCACTGTCGCTACCAACTTTTTGCAAGCTTGCAAAACGCTATATTTTCGGCTTTATTAAGACTTATAAACGGTTTTCAAATAATCTTCAAACATTTCACTCAAGCATGCTATGTTTTTTTAATTTTTGAATTCTTTACACGTCAAACTGTCAAAAATAAGGTCATTAATCATATATTATTATTTAAAATTTGTTTATTTGATAAATTTTAAACGATTAAATATAAAAAAATTGTTTTTACTCTTGATTTTATATAAAAGATATGTTAAAATTATTGTGTATAAAATTTAACTTTATTTTGTGAGATTGAAATGAGAAATATCAGACTTAAGATTAAATTTGACGGCAGTCGTTACTGCGGCTGGCAAATTCAAAAAAACGGCATAACCGTTCAGCAATGTATTAATAATGCCGTATCGGCGATAACGGGGGAGAGGATAAACGTTATCGGTTGCGGCAGAACAGATTCGGGCGTGCACGCATCGTGTTATTTTGCAAGCTTTAAAACGCAAAGCACAATTCCTGCCGAGCGTATTGTTTATGCTCTTAACGCACACCTGCCCGACGATATTGTATGTACGGCGGCAGAAGATGCTTCCGATGATTTTGACGCTTGCCGTTCGGCTAAAAAAAAGCGTTACACCTATCGTATTTTAAACAGCGGAATATCGGATCCGTTTCTTTATCCGTTTGTATATCTTGTTAAATTCCCTTTGAATGTTGAAGAAATGAAAAAAGCCGCAAATGCCTTTTTGGGAACGCATGATTTTGTAGGATTTGCGTCTGTTGGATTTACGGTAAAAACGACCGTGAGGACGATTTACTCTCTCGATATTTCAAAAAAGGGAGATTTGATTGAAATTGACGTTACGGGTGACGGATTTCTTTATAATATGGTCAGAATAATTGCCGGAACGCTTATTGCGGTCGGCAGCGGAAAGATAAAAAGCGAGGATATGGAAAGAATAATCGCATCATGTGACAGAACACAAGCCGGAATAACCGCTCCGGCAAAAGGACTTTGTCTTACGGAGGTTATATATTGATGAAAGAAGAAATATTTGAAAACGAGGACGATTTTGCGCCGTCTGCCAAATGTGATGATAAGACTTCACAAGCAGGTGTGCAGCCGACTGATGAACCGGACAGTGATAAGGCTTTACAAGCGGACGTACAGCCGAGTGATGATATACCGGAAAAAACCGAGATTTCAGAGTATGTTGCCGAAAAACCGGCGATTAAAAAAGATACTGACGATACTCCCGAAAAGAAGCGTATTCGCGTATTTCCGTGGGTGCTTTGCGCATTTGCGTTGTGGATTGTGCTGTCATTTTGCTTTTCCGACGGATTTTTTGCAACACGGTACAGAGAGAATTTTAAAGCGAACATTTCTATGATTGACTCAAAGCTCGGAATCTCAAGAAGCTTTTTAAAACTCAGCGACAAAAACGGCGGCGATGTGCTTAAGAAAAAAGAAGAAAACAAGGCAAAAGGTACGACATATGACAATGAATCGTATCTTGTACCTTACGAATATGCCGGTGAGGCTTCATACGGCACGCTTTCGGGACAGGTATGCGCAGCAAAATCAAATCATATTGATATATTCGCAACTGACGGCAGTAAGGATTGGGAGAGTGCAACGAGCGTTGTAAACCCGATAATGAGTATTGAGGGCAAGTATATTGCGCTCGGCGAAAAGGGAGGTACGAAAATTAATCTTTTTGCCGATAAAAAGCTTGTTTTTTCCGCCGACACTCAAAATGAGATTTTAAATATCAATGTTTCGTCGAACGGCGATGTTGTTGTTGTAACAAAAAAAGAGCTGTACAAGGGTGCGGTCGAGGTTTACAATAAGTCGGGAGAAAAGGTTTACGGCTGGGTTTCGGGTAAGGATACGATTGTATGCGCCGATATATCACCGTCCGGCAGACGGCTTGCTGTAGGCACGATTGATACGGCGGAAAGCGTCAAGGGCGGTATTCAGTTTTTCAATATCAGAGACGAGGAAAGCTACAAAACAATTGAAATTCCCGGTGCAGTCGTGTGTAAGCTTGATTTTTCGGGTGAAACGCTGAGTGTGTTATGCGATAATCGTTTTATCGGTTTATCCACAAGCGGAAAGGTGCTTTGGGACGAAGCATACGAAAAAGGTCAAATTCTTGCAGTATCGTCTGATTTCTCGGGAAATAAAATCCTGCTTGTTGAAAATAATAATGTTCCCGTTATAAAAATATATTCAAAAGGCGGAAGCTTGAAGCGCAACATCACCGCAGAGGACGTACCTGACTATGTTGACATCTACTCGAATACAATTCTTTACAACGACGCACGAATGATTGTGTTCGGAAAATCGTCCAAGCAGAAAAAATACCCTGCGTCAATGGATATAAAGAAGCTGATTGCAATAAGTAATGACGCATTTGCGGTTGTGTACAGTAATTCGATTGAATTTTTCAAATCTTAAGGAGTGTGAAATTTTGAGTTTATCAATAATATTTGACGCAGTAACGGCTGTTGTTTTGATAGCGTCAACGATAATAATGTCAAGAAAAGGAATAATGAAAAGCGTTTTTCATATACTGTCTATTGTTATTACGATTGCCGTTGTTATGACGTTTTCCGGTAAGGTGTACGACTATTTTGAGTATACGCCTGCCGCCGCAAGAGTTGACGCATATGTTCAGAATGTTTTAATCGGCAAAAACGCCCGGCAAAATAATCAGGTGCAGGAGGGCGAAGCGGTGCAGAACACGGAAAACAGCGAGGACTCGGCAAAATCATTGCCCGAATTTATTTACAAGCCGGCACAAAATGCGGTTCAGAGCGTAACCGTAAGTGCCGTAAGCGATACGGTAAAGAGAATGATTTGTATTATAGCGCTTTATATTGTGTGTAAAATATTGCTTGCGCTTATATTTAAAATTATTGAGCTTATATTTCATCTGCCGCTTTTATCGCACGCTAACCGATTGCTCGGCGGAGCGGTGGGACTTGTTTCGGGTATACTCATATTGTGTATAGTAAGCGGTGCGTTGTCGTTTGACGTTGCAAATGCGGACGCTATCCGTGATGCTATGGATAAAACATATGTTGCAAAATATTTTTACGATAAAAATCTGCTTATGTCACTTTTGCTTCAGATACGGTTTTTAAAATAAAATACTGATTTTCGGGAGGAAAAAGTATGAAAAACAAACTGTTGATTGTATTTATGATATTGAGCCTTATTGTGCCGACAATTGCAATTGCGGAGGAAGAACATACATTTTTTAACTGCGGCAAAAAAGTGGAATTCAGTTATAAACCGGTAGAATATAACGGAAAGTTTTATATTCATGAGAAAGATTTAACCGAGATTAATCTTTTTTGTGAAAAAAATAACATCATAACGGATATTTTTTCAGATAAAAAGCTGTGTATTAAAACAGGCAGCTCGTTTGTTGAAATAAACAATGTGTCTGTTATGTACAGGGATGCATATATTTTTAAAAATAATAAATTGTATTTTAGCTTGGATTTGCTGTGTTCCGTCTTTTCGAAAATATATGAAAAAAGCGAAAATGAAACGAGAATTTGGATATCGGACATATTTGACGACGGCTTTATATGCGGAACTGTATCGCTGCCGGATAACGAAACAGCCGGCACGGGCGGAATTTCGGCAGAAGTTTTTGCGGCAAAGGTTCTTGAAACATCAACAGGCGGCAGCGGCGGCGGTGGCGGCTTTATCGGACTAAACGGACAATCCGTAATGCCGGGATTTTCAAACAGTACTGCTAAGCCTGTATATAACAAAACTCCGAAAAGAATATTAAAAAAACTTATTTCAAAAACAATTGTAATTCCAGAGGGGTGTCAAAGCTGTGATTACAGTTTTAATATTCCGACAGGTAATATTCATAAATGTGTTATCGGGTACAGCATAAACAATGAACTGTATTATGATACCGAATACACAAATTATAACAGAGAATATGACAGATATAATTTTACCGTTGCCGAAAAGATTGTAAATATTAACGGCAAAGTTAAACTGCCGAAGCCTGCCGATAAGGATGTGGCTTTTACAATCGAGTATGAAAACGGAAGTTATAACGGCGTGATTTATAAAGGAGAAATTTCAGCTGATTATAATCTGCGTCTTAAACCGTCGCAGAATAAAACGATTCATCTTATTTTTACGGACGGGGAGTATATGCGAGAGAATAAAAATCTTGACGAGTGCCCAGAGGCTGCGGATTTTAATTTTAACGCCCGATACGCAAACGAGTATAATGCCGTAATAAAGTTGCCGGATAATTACACGGCAAACGAATGCATAGACGGCAGCTTGTACATTCAGTCGTTTTCAATGCCTCATTACAGACTCGGCAGTGCAAGTTTTTCCATACAGCCGGGCGAGAAGTCGGTAAGCGTCAGAATTTTGGATGATATGGATTGCGGCGCAGTTATTTGCTTTTATGTTTTACACGATAATTATAACGGATTGTATAAATTCGGTCATTACATAAACGGAAAGGATTGTACAACGCTTGCTGAGAAAGCGTCTTCTGTTTCGGTCGGTGATGAGATAAATATTTCTCTTATGAAACGTCATTTAATATCGGGTAATGTAAATGTGCCGATATTTTCGCTCAATAACTGCTTTGTCGGTGCAATTGCGCTCGATTGTGATGACAACGGCAGTGAAACCGTACCGCATTTTCGTACTGATGTTGATTCGGACGGGAAATACAGTCTGTCCGTTCCCGAGGAGTTTGAGGAGTATATTTTAATGCTTTGCGACTCTGACTTGAATAAAACGTTATACTATGCCACGCCGAGTGCGGCAGTGATGAAAAGTGATGCACACACTGTAACGGCTTTAGATGATTTAGAGAATATTTCCTTTAACTATGACGGGTACAGACCGTTGCTTCCGATACGGCTTAATGTCGAAAAAAATAATTATTCATGGAATATAATGATGAGTGCGGAAGGTGATTTCGATGTTGAAAATGTTGTTAATTACATAGCTTTGTATGATGAATCGGGAAAGCTTTTATATGTTTACCAAAGCGAAAGACCGATTAATATAGCCGCAGGCGGTAATGAAACAAATATGATTGCTTTATCCGAGGAGCATTACAACGAGGCAAGAGAAATTAAGCTTTTTACCGTGTCGGATTTTAAGCCGGTTGCCAAACCGTACTTTATAAAAAAGGTTAATCACACGAAAATGACCGAAAAGAATATTGCAACGATGTATATTCAAAAAAGCGATAAAACCGTTTATAGCGGAGGTAAGAGATTTGATGCCGAATATCTTGAATTCATAGACGGCGAGCCGTATATGTTTGTTCGTGATGCTGCGGAAATTCTTGGATTGACGGTATTATATGATGATTCAAAAAATGAGTTTCAGCTTTTGCATGACTCTATATCCGTCAGAATAAAGGCGGAAAACAAAACAGCAATTGTCAATAATGACAAACAGATACAAATGGAGTATGCACCCGTAATGCGCTCCGAAAGACTTTGCATACCCATAACCGAAGTGGCACAGCTGCTTTGCTTTTCGGTGAAGTCGGGCAGCAATATGCAAGATACTGCTGTATATGACGATGATGCGTATGCCACACAAAAAGCGCTGTTTTATGAGCTTGCCGATGAGCATTTTGACACCTCACTGTTTTATGATAATATTACACGTCTTCAGGTGGCGTCACTTATTGTTAATCTTTATGAGTCAATCAACGGGGAGATAATTCCCGAAGAAGAATATCCGTTTTACGATACTCGTGACGAGGTGTTTGCAAAGGCAAATCAGATAGGAATTATGTGTGGATTTGAAGATGGCTCGGTGCGTCCCGACGGCTTTGTGACAAATGCGGAAATGATTTATTTGTTCAAAAGAACTCTTGAAACAATGGGATATAAATTTGACAAAGATTTTTCATCCTTGGACTACTTCATCGACTATCCTCCCGAAACGGATCATTGGGCAAGGGATTGCATATATGAAATGAAAGCGGCGCACATACTCGACAATGTTTTCAAGGATTATGTTCATCCGGACAAGATGGCAACGGTCGGCAGCTCTTTGGGAATTTGTGCCCAAAGCTATTTATATACCTTCGATAACTAAAGGGGAATTTTAATGATGAAAATAACAAACAAGAGAATAATGTCTTTAATGCTTTTTGCTGTAATGATATTTAGCCTGTTGCCGACATCTGCGGGTGCGGAGTTTAAAATTAATATCGGAGATTATATCCGCATGGGTACGTACGAGGGCGAATCAGTTTTATGGCGGTGTGTTGCCGTTGACGATAACGGACCTTTGATGCTTTCGGATAAAGTACTTTGCGAGTATCTTCCGTATGACGCACGGACAAGCGAAAACTCGGCAACAGGCTCTCACAGACGCAACACTTACAGGAGCAAATACGGCTCAAACCACTGGCGTGACAGTAATATGCGTTCATGGCTCAACTCTGACGGAAAGACGGTTAATTGGCTTTGCAAAAATCCGCCAAAGGCAGATTATATAGTCGGCACAAACTCGTACGCCGATAAGGCAGGCTTTTTAAGCGGTTTTAAAAAGGATGAAATTTCCGCAATCAAAACGGTAACGCAGCGGTCGGTTGTATCTCATCCGGAGTACAGCGCAGGATATATCGACGCTCCGGGAAAGGATTTGCCGTATAATACCGATATTCAGTCCGTTGCCGACGGATTTGACAACGCATATTATGAAAATATTACCGATAAGGTATTTTTGCTCGATGTCAAACAGCTGAATACCGTTTATAAAAATTTGGGCAGCTACTATATTGCAACGAACAAAAACGGATTTAGGTGGAATTACTGGCTGAGAACCCCGGTTACCGACTGTAATCATGATATGCGTTATGTCGGCACGGACGGAAAAATTATGCGTGATGCTCCGCATGTTGACTATTACGGCGTCCGCCCCGCATTTTATCTTGATGCAAAGTATTTTGTTGCTTCATCGGGCAGCGGTACATCGCAAAATCCGTATATAGGATCCGCACCGGACAAACCGGGTGACAATTTAAGCATATCGGGCGGCGAGAGAGAAACGGGTGACGGAAATTGGGATATTGATACGGATTTGAATATTCAGCTTACGCTCGGAGCTAACTACTCTGCAGACGGTAAGTACGCAAATCCGACAGTACCTGTGTATGTAATTCAAAAGCCGCGCAGGGATACGGAAAATATGGTTATTCTGTTTTGTGCCGAGGGTTATAAAAAAGATGAGCAGGCAAAGTTTGTGCGTGATGTTCAGCGGCTTTGGAACAATGTACTGCTGAGCGAGCCTTACCGCAGTATGGCAGACCGATTTAACGTATATGCGATTTGTACGGCATCTATTGACAATTACGGCGGAAACAGCACATTTTTCAGCGTTGTTGATTCACGTGTGTCAACAAATATTAACGGCGGCTTGAAAAATCATTTGTTTGAACGGTGCATAGGTCCTGCTTTTATTGATAAAATCCATGATGCGCACATTCCCGAAACAACTGACCCGAATGTGTTCAGCTGGGATAACGAATACGCTCCGTATTATTATGTTTACGAGCATATAAATCAATTTGTTGTGCTTGCAAACAGCGGAGATTATTTCGGCGGTTCTCATGATAGTATTAAAAGCGGCATACACTATATCGTTGCACCGTCCGACAGTTCTTATTCTCAGTTTATCTTAAGGCATGAGCTCGGCCACGGGATTATGCATTTGGGCGACGAGTATTCGACAAGCTATGTGCCTATATCGGAGGATGCTTATCGTTCTTCGCTTAATATGTCGTATACGGCAAATCCGAGTTTGGTGAATTGGAAAAAAATGCTCGGATTTCGTTATACTTTCACGTGTCCGCATTATGACGGTTCGTATTCGTTTAACTCAAGCCGTATGTGTCTTATGCGCGAGAACACGAGAAATGAGCTGTGTGAGGTGTGCAAGCTTCAGGGTACAAAGCGCATGAGTCAGCTGATTGAAAATCCCGATGATTTGTATGTTGCCGTTCCCGAGGTTAAGGAGTATACGGGAGTATTCAAAAATCCTTCGGATAATTCTTCCGCTTTTGGAAATGCAAACAGCAGCGGTTATTCAAATTTTGAAAGCGACAGAAACAATCGCCTTTTAAGCGGAAATGCCAAAAGCAGATTTTCGCCCGATATGAAAGGCAGGGAGATTGAACTGAGAACAATAGTTCAAAATTTGTCCGATAAAAAGGAGAAAAGCGTTACGCTGCGCCTTTGGGTTAAGCATTCGGACGGAACGAAAGCAAAAACGGCAGACGGCAAAGAAATTTCTGCCGAGAAAAAATTCACCGTTCCCGTTTGGAGCGAGAAGCCTAAATTCTGGCCGAAAAAAGCTTTGGATTATTACGGCAGTGATTTTGATTCGGGACTTGTAAATTGTTCGCTTGTTTACAAAATACCGGATAATGCGGTTTTGAAATACGGAGATACGGTCGCTTTTTCTGTGGTTGACGAAGCGGGAGAAACGCTTGCCGATGACAATACGGAAAATAAGTCATATGCGGATGTTACCATTGAATATAAGTTAGAGAGCGGAGAAAACGTTCCGAACACAATACCGACGGTGATTCCGGCTCCGGTAGGTACAAAAGTAAATTACGAACCTCTCGGCGAGATTAACGGCTATACGCTTGTGCGTGCTGAAAATCTTGGAAATACTGTAGGCTCAAACGGACTTACAGTCACATATTATTACGGAGAGCCTGTCAGCAGTGAGGATTTGTTTGAAATCACATACGAAAACGGCTCGCCTGCCGATAAAACAATAAAGGTAGGATACTATAAAGCGAGACTTTCAGTGCCGAACGGCAAAAAATCGGCAACCGTTATAATCGCAAAGTACGTTGGCGGTTCGCTTGTAGCTTTGGAGAGTGCAAAGTCGGACGCTCCAAAAGAATTAATTGAAACAAAACCGATAAGGGTGACGGTTTCGGATATGAAAAAACGGCCCGAAATTAAAGCATATGCCTTTGAAAATATGGGGAATATAAAACCGATATATGAATTCAGGCATATAACAAAATAAATATTAATGGAGATTTTTATGCAAGAGGAAATATCACTTGAAAGAAAGACAAAGGAAGAATTAAAGCAAATTGCACTCGGACTCGGAATAGATAAAATTTCGGCTCTGAAGAAAAATGAAATAATAGAAAAAATCGAAAAAGCCCGTGCCGATGCGCAAAAACGCAGTGATGAAGAAGATAAGCCTAAAAAAAGAGAACGTCCGAGCGATGTTGTCGAGGTTTGCGGTGTGCTTGATGTGATGAGCGACGGCTTCGGATTTTTGAGATTTGAAAACTACAGCCCGAGTGCGCAGGATATTTACGTATCGCCGACTCAAATAAGGAGATTTAACCTTAAAACGGGTGATGAGATAATCGGTGACGCACGTCCGTCAAACGATGAGGATAAATATTCTCCGTTGCTTTTTATAAAGACAATAAACGGCGACGGAATCGACGCTGTGTTTAAAAGACGCCCGTTTGAAAAGCTGACTCCGATTTATCCGACAGAAAAGCTCTGCCTTGATACGGGCGAAAAAAATCGTCTTGCGTCAAGAGTTATAGATATAATAGCGCCTGTGGGCAAGGGTCAAAGAGGTATGATTGTTGCACCGCCGAAAGCAGGTAAAACAACAATAATAAAGCAGGTTGCAAAATCAATTTCGGAGAACTATCCCGATATTAAGCTTATTGTTTTGCTGATTGACGAACGTCCCGAGGAGGTTACCGATATTAAACGCTCCGTTGACGGCGACGTTATATACTCAACCTTTGACCAAACTCCCGAAAATCATTGCAGAATAGCCGAAATGGTTTTGGAGAGGGCAAGCCGGCTTGTTGAACAGAAAAAAGATGTTGTCGTACTGCTCGACTCCATAACAAGGCTTGCAAGAGCGTATAATTTAACCGTGACACCGACGGGAAGAACACTTTCGGGAGGTCTTGACCCGGACGCACTTATAAAACCGAAGAAGTTTTTCGGTGCGGCAAGAAACATAGAGGAGGGCGGAAGCCTTACAATACTCGCAACCGCACTCGTTGAAACCGGCAGCCGAATGGACGATGTTATTTTTGAAGAATTTAAGGGTACGGGCAATATGGAGCTTAAGCTTGACAGAGTTCTTCAGGAAAGACGCATTTTCCCGGCGATTGATATATTAAAGTCCGGAACTCGCCGTGAGGAAGATTTGCTTTCGGAGGAGGAAATAAAAACTTCGAGAATTATGAGAAGGGAAGTATCGAAAAGCAATTCGGCAGATGTTACAAAAACGCTTTTTGAGTACTTTAAAAATACAAAGGATAACAAAAGCCTGTGTGAAATTATGATAAATCATTTCGGAAAATAACGAAAAATACAGATTGAATAAAATAACTTGTGTTTTTTAATAAAAATTTGTCATAATCACTGTTGACAGTCCTTTTCTTGTTTGGTATAATTAAATTGTAGGATTAAATAAACTTTATGCTTTTTGCAACTGACGGATAAGCGGATAACCGCGTGGAGTAAAAAGCTTTGAAATGTCGACCGTCTGGGCAGCGCTGTTCTTTGAATATAATTTCGGGATAGCTCTGCCCTTTTTGTACGGCGGATATTTGTTTTAAAAAGGAGTGGCTCTTATGAAAAAAGTAGCGATAATAATGGGCAGTAATTCTGATTTGCCCGTTGTGGAAAAAGCGTTTGATGTGCTGGAGGAGTACGGTGTACCGTTTGAGGTTCACGTATATTCCGCACACAGAACACCCGAGGAGGCAAAGGCGTTTTCTTCAAATGCCCGTGAAAACGGATTCGGAGTTATAATTGCGGCTGCCGGAAAAGCGGCTCATCTTGCAGGTGCCATTGCGGCAAACACAACGCTTCCGGTTATCGGAATACCTGTTAAGGCTTCCGTACTTGACGGAATGGACGCACTTTTGTCAACCGTTCAGATGCCGCCGGGAATACCTGTTGCGACAGTTGCGATTGACGGAGCAAAAAATGCGGCTATTCTTGCCGTTCAAATGCTTGCAATTGAGGATAAAGAATTGGCAGTGCTGCTCAGTGAGAAAAGAAATGAAGCCAAAGCCGCAGTTTTAAAAGCGGACGAGGAAATAACAAATAAATACAGTAAATAAAAACAGGAGGAATATATCATGGAAAAGAAAGAACAAATGTACGAGGGTAAGGCTAAAAAGGTTTATGCAACAGACGATAAAAATCTTTGCATAGTATCGTATAAGGACGATGCAACAGCATTTAACGGCGAGAAAAAGGGCACAATCATGGGTAAGGGTGTTATCAACAACCGTGTTACAAACCATTTGATGAAGCTTCTTGAGAAAAACGGTATTCCCACTCATCTTGTAGAGGAATTAAACGACCGTGAAACACTTGTTAAGAGAGTTTCGATAGTACCGCTTGAGGTTATCGTTCGTAACATTGCGGCAGGCTCACTCGCAAAAAGACTCGGTCTTCCCGAGGGAACAAAGATGTCTAAGACTGTTCTTGAATTTTGCTACAAGGATGATGCTCTCGGCGACCCGATGGTAAACGAGTATCACATTCTTGCAATGAACTATTGCACAAAGGAAGAACTTGACCTTATCTCAAGCTATTCTCTTAAGATAAACGAAATACTTACAAACTACTTAAAGGATGCAAATATCGAGCTTATCGACTTCAAGCTTGAATTTGGTAAAACAGCTGACGGACAAATCGTTTTGGCGGACGAAATATCACCCGATACGTGCAGATTTTGGGATATTACAACACATGAAAAGCTCGACAAGGACAGATTCAGACGTGATCTCGGCGGCGTAGAGGACGCATATAACGAAATACTTAGAAGACTTTTGGGTGAATAAGAAGAATTATTCCGAAATGCATATAATTGAAAGGGGACAGGCTCATCATGGGAGGATTTTTCGGAGCAGTAAGCAAGCATGACGTAATTTCAGACGTATTTTTCGGAACGGACTACCACTCGCATTTGGGTACAAGGCGCGGCGGTATGGCGGCGTATGACAGCGAATGCGGCTTGCAGAGAGATATTCATAATATAGAAAACTCACCGTTTCGTACGAAATTTGAAAAGATATTCGATGAAATGAAGGGTACATCGGCAATAGGCTGTATAAGCGATACCGATCCGCAGCCGCTTTTAATCCGTTCAAATCTCGGCGTTTATGCAATTGCAATTGTCGGAGCGGTTAATAATTCGGATAAGCTTATCGAGGATTATCTTAATTACGGAACGGGTCATTTTCTGACGGGTACGGGCGGAAAAATCAATTCGGTTGAGCTTATTTCCGCACTGATAGACCAGAAAAGCGATTTTGTGTCGGGTATAAAATTTGCGCAAAGCGTTATAGAGGGCTCTGCGTCAATCCTTATTTTAAAGGACGACGGAACTCTTATAGCCGCACGTGACGGACTCGGCAGACTCCCGGTTCTGATAGGAAAAAATGAGGACGGATACTGCGTTTCGTTTGAATCGTTCGCATATAAAAAGCTTGGCTATGATGACGAGACGGAGCTTGGTCCGGGAGAAATTGTTTCTATTACGGCGGACAAGCTTGAGGTTTTGGCAAAGCCGGGTGAAAAAATGCGTATCTGCTCATTCCTTTGGTCGTATTACGGCTATCCGACGTCAAACTACGAGGGAGTAAACGTTGAGGTAATGCGCTGTAAGAACGGCAGAATAATGGCTAAAAACGATATAGCGGCAAATAATGCGGAGGATATAGACTATGTTTGCGGTGTGCCGGATTCGGGAACGCCTCATGCGATAGGCTATGCGAATGAAAGCAAGCTTCCGTTTGCAAGACCGTTTATAAAATACACGCCGACATGGCCGAGAAGCTTTATGCCCTCGCATCAAACGGACAGAAACAAGATAGCAAAAATGAAGCAAATTCCCGTTCATGAGCTTATACAGAACAAGTCGCTTTTGTTTGTTGACGATTCAATTGTACGAGGAACACAGCTTAAGGAAACGGTTGATTTTCTTTACGAAAACGGCGCAAAGGCGGTTCATATGCGCTCAGCGTGCCCGCCGATTATGTACGGCTGTAAATATCTTAACTTCTCTCGTGCGACAAACGATATGGAGCTTATCGCAAGACGTGTTATAATGGAGCTTGAGGGAGAAGAAGGCTTTAAGTATATAGATGAATATTCCGACTCTCAAACAGAGCGCGGCAAGAATTTAAGAAAGAAAATATGTGAGGATATGCATTTTGACTCACTTGAATTTCAGTCGCTTGAGGGACTTATCGAAGCGATAGGAATTGAGCCGTGCAAGCTTTGTACATATTGCTGGAACGGCAAGGAATAAGACGGGTTTAAAAGATTGCGGAAAGGAATTGTTATAAATATGAATACATCTTCAAAATCGGACAGCTATGCAGCAGCAGGTGTTGACATAACAGCCGGCTACAAGGCGGTTGAGCTTATGAAGGAACATATAAAAAGAACGGGAGCTGCGTCTGTAATAGGCGGCTTCGGCGGACTTTTTGAGCTTGATATGACAGGTATTACAAAGCCTGTTTTGGTAAGCGGAACGGACGGAGTGGGAACAAAGCTTAAAATGGCATTTCTTCTCGACAAGCACAATACTGTCGGAATTGACTGCGTTGCTATGTGCGTAAACGATATAATCTGCTGCGGAGCAAAGCCGCTTTTCTTCCTTGACTATATTGCTTGCGGAAAGAACTATCCCGAAAAGATAGCGGATATAGTTTCGGGTATTGCCGAGGGCTGTGTTCAGTCAGGCTGTTCGCTCATAGGCGGCGAAACGGCTGAAATGCCCGGATTCTATCCCGAGGACGAGTATGACCTCGCAGGTTTTTCGGTAGGTGTTGTCGATAAAAGCAAGGTGCTTGACAATTCAGCTGTTAAAGAGGGCGATGTTATAATTGCACTTGCGTCGAGCGGTGTTCATTCAAACGGATTTTCGCTTGTCAGAAAGGTGTTTGAAATAGGAAAGAGCGACAGAATATTCAGTGAGTTTAACGGCTCTACAATAGGCGAAACGCTTTTAACACCGACAAAGATATATGTAAAATCCATGCTTGCGCTGTTTGATAAGGTAACCGTAAAGGCGGTTTCGCATATAACAGGCGGCGGTTTTTACGAGAATATTCCCAGAAGTATTCCTAAGGGATATTCTGCAAAAATCGAAAAAAGCGCAATTAAAATTCTTCCCGTATTCGACCTTATCGCAAAAGAGGGCAACATACCCGAGCGTGATATGTTCAACACCTACAACATGGGTGTCGGCATGAGCGTTGTTGTTGCAAAGGAGGATGCGAACAAATCGCTTGAAATACTCAGAGCAAACGGCGAGGACGCATACATAATCGGCGAAATCGCAAAGAGCGAGGACGGAGTGATTATATGCTAAAGGCACGAATTGCCGTTTTTGTATCGGGCGGCGGAACAAATCTTCAGGCGCTTATTGACTCTGATGAACTCAAAAGCGGAGAAATTGTGCTTGTTGTTTCGAATAACGCTGACGCATATGCGTTAAAACGTGCGGAAAAGGCAGGTATAAAATCCGAGGTTGTCATAAAAAAAGGCGTATCTCAGGAGGAATTTGAAGAAAAACTCGTAAGCGTTCTTGACAAAAACAATATTGACTTTATAATTCTTGCCGGCTTTATGTGCATTTTGAGCGAGAATTTTACCTCAAGATATCCGAGAAGAATAATAAATGTACATCCGTCGCTTATTCCGTCGTTTTGCGGGAAAGGCTTTTACGGACTTCACGTCCATGAGGCAGCACTTGAGCGCGGTGTAAAGGTTACGGGCGCTACGGTTCATTTTGTAAACGAAATCCCCGACGGCGGTGAGATAATTCTTCAAAAAGCGGTAGAGATAGAAGCCGGAGATACGGCGGAGAGTTTACAGAAAAGAGTTATGGAAAATGCCGAGTGGATTTTACTTCCTCGTGCGGCGGAGCAGGTGTCGGGAGAAATTATTGACGGAAAGGAACAAAACCAATGAACGTATACGAAACAAAAACCATGAAAGAGGCAATTTCGGGAAATCCGTATGTCGGCAGAGGAATTGTGATAGGCAAGTCGCAGGACGGAAAATCGGCTGTTTGCGCCTATTTTATAATGGGCAGAAGCGAAAATTCGAGAAACAGAGTTTTTATTGAAAACGGCGATGAGGTTGTTATTCATCCGTTTGACGCATCAAAGGTTGAAGACCCGTCACTTATAATTTACTCTCCCATAAGAAAGCTCGGCAGCAAGCTCATTGTAACAAACGGTGACCAAACAGACACGATTTACGATTTTGTAAAGGACGGAAAAAGCTTTGAGGATGCACTAAAAACTCGTGAGTTTGAACCCGACAAGCCGAACTTTACACCGAGAATAAGCGGAATGCTTGATTTTTCGGACGGTGATTTTACATATAAAATGAGCATTTTAAAAAGTGCTGACGAAAACGGCTCGGCTTGCTCAAGATACACTTTCGATTATCCCGCCCTTTGCGGAACAGGCAGCTTTATTCATACGTATGTTACGGACGGAAATCCGATACCAACATTCCTCGGCGAGCCTGAAAGAGTAAGTATTCCGAACGATATTGATGAGTTTTTCAATGAAATTTGGGATAATCTCGATAAAAACAACAGAATTTCGCTTTATGTAAGATATACGGATCTTCAAAGCGGAAAGACAGAAAACAGAATGGTAAACACAAACGCATAAATGGAGGACGAAAATGAAAGAATTTGAACTCAAATACGGCTGTAATCCGAATCAGGTGCCGGCAAAAATTTATATGGAAAACGGCTCTCTCCCGCTTGAAATTTTAAACGGCAGACCGGGATATATAAATTTTCTCGATGCGCTCAACAGCTATCAGCTTGTAAAGGAGCTTAAGGCGGCAACGGGTATGATGTGCGCCGCATCATTCAAGCACGTAAGCCCTACCTCGGCGGCTGTCGGAAACAAGCTTGACGATAAGCTTAAAAAGGCTTGCTTTGTAGATGATGTTGAGGGTCTTGACTCATCACCGCTTGCGTGCGCATATGCACGTGCGAGAGGTACTGACAGAATGTCGTCATTCGGCGATTTTATTGCTCTTTCCGATAAGTGTGACGTTGTTACGGCACGTCTTATTGCACGTGAAGTGTCTGACGGAGTAATTGCACCCGACTATGATGACGAAGCTCTTGAAATTCTTAAAAACAAGAGAAAGGGCAGCTACAACGTTATTAAAATCGACCCCGATTACGTTCCCGAACCGATAGAGAAAAAACAGGTTTACGGAATCACGTTTGAGCAGGGAAGAAACAATGTTGTTATCGACGAGTCGGCTCTTTCGGAGATTGTAACGGAAAACAAAAATCTTACTCCCGAAGCAAAAAGAGATTTGATTATTGCGCTTATCACTCTTAAATATACGCAGTCAAACTCCGTATGCTATGCAAAGGACGGACAGGCTATCGGCGTCGGCGCAGGTCAGCAGTCACGTATTCACTGCACACGTCTTGCAGGAAACAAGGCCGATATATGGCATTTAAGACAGCATGATAAGGTTTTATCGCTTCCGTTTTTGGATACCGTAAAGCGTCCCGACAGAGATAATGCGATTGATATATATATTTCGGATGATTGTGATGAGCTTTTGGCTGACGGCGAATGGCAGAAGCTTTTCAAAACACGTCCCGAAAAGCTTACAAGAGAAGAAAAAAAGGACTATTTATCAAAAATTACCGGCGTAAGTCTTGGCAGTGACGCATTTTTCCCGTTCGGCGATAATATCGAACGTGCGGCAAAGAGCGGTGTTTCATACGTTGCACAGCCGGGCGGTTCTATTCGTGACGATAACGTTATAGACGCTTGCAATAAATATAATATGGTTATGGCGTTTAATCACATTCGTCTTTTCCACCACTAAAAAATACGGGCTGTTGCATTTATTCTTTGCAGCAGTCCTTTTAGTGAGCAAAGCTTTATGCCGGGCGTACACACAAGGCGAACGCCCGACAATCCGGGGGGCATTTATCGGATAAGAAGCATATTACGGATTGTTATCCGCAATATATTATATGCGAATAATGACGAATTTGACACTTTTGTGTTGACAATACGCAATATTTGTTATATACTTAATTAAGCGAATTTTACGGAGGTACAGCTTATGAATATTATGGTAGTAGGCGGTGGCGGACGAGAGCACGCCATTATCAAAAAAATAAAGGAAAGCCCAAAGGCTGATAAGATTTACGCATTGCCGGGTAACGGCGGAATTGCGGCAGATGCGGAGTGTGTGGATATAGGTGCAAAGGATATTGATAAAATTGTTGAGTTTGCAAGAAACAACAGCATTGATTTTGCCGTTGTCGCACCCGATGACCCGCTTGTTTTGGGCGCTGTCGATGCGCTTGAAGCGGCAGGAATCAAATGCTTCGGGCCGAAAAAAAATGCGGCAGTAATCGAAGGGAGCAAGGTTTTCTCAAAAGACCTTATGAAAAAATACAATATCCCGACGGCACGTTATGAGGTGTTTACAGAGGCAGAGCCTGCACTTGAGTATCTTGAAAGCGCACCCATTCCTACCGTTATAAAGGCTGACGGACTTGCGCTCGGCAAGGGCGTTATAATCGCAATGACCCGCGAGGAGGCTTTTGACGCCGTTCATTCGATGATGGAGGATAAGGTTTTCGGCGAAAGCGGCTCGAGAATCGTTATTGAAGAATTTCTGACAGGTCCGGAGGTTTCGGTTCTTTCGTTTACGGACGGGAAAACAGTTGTACCAATGGTTTCGTCAATGGATCATAAGCGTGCGCTTGACGGTGATAATGGGCTTAATACCGGCGGTATGGGCACTGTTGCACCAAATCCGTATTATACAGACAAGATTGCAAAAGAGTGCATGGAAAAGATTTTTATTCCCACAATAAACGCTATGAACAGTGAGGGCAGAACGTTTAAGGGTTGCCTTTATTTCGGTCTTATGCTGACTGAAAACGGACCTAAGGTTATAGAGTATAACTGTCGGTTCGGTGACCCGGAAACGCAGGTTGTTCTTCCGCTTTTGGAGAGTGACCTTTTGGATATATTTATTCATGTTGCCGATGAAACGCTGTCTGACGCCGATATACGCTTCAGCAAAGGAGCGGCTTGCTGCGTTGTAATGGCGTCGGACGGTTATCCGAAAAAATACGATACGGGATTTGAAATTACAATGACTGATGATAAAAATATTTA
>CAKSPW010000045.1 GCA_934486495.1 uncultured Clostridia bacterium | reverse complement strand
TGGTCGGGATGACAGGATTCGAACCTGCGGCCCTCTGGTCCCAAACCAGATGCGCTACCAAACTGCGCTACATCCCGTCGGCTCGTGTCACAGCCATGCGACTTATATATAATAACATATTCAGTATTTTTTTTCAAATCTCTTATATGACGATATGGCGCAAATACATTTAATATACGCTTATTATCTTTAAAATACGCTATTTATCGGCATTTATCGCAAATTTTATAAGTAATGACACGGGCAGTACTATTGTACATATGCCTGCGAGATTGTAAAGACGGCTCACTATTGAGGAAAATCCGACAGATGATATGATAAATCCTGCCGCTACCGTTATGGCAGGACGTGCGGATTTTGGCAGGAAGCTCAGCGTTGATGATTTTGACGCACCGAATGCGCTTGCAATTGCCGTTGTAAGTATCGACATAGCCATTACGGAGGCATAGAGCAGACAAAAGAAATATCCCTGACGTGATGCCAAAGTCAGCATCGGAAGCTCGCCGAGCGGTATTTTCCCGTAATATACGGATATAATCGTCCATATAAGAAAAAGCGCAAGAAACGAAAATGCGCATGACATTATACCGATTAAAACCGATTGTCTTTTTGATTTTATGCCCGATGATGCGGTGCAAAGCAGAGGACACGCCGATACAAAATTGTATGATGTATATGACGCTGATGAAAAAATACTTTTTGCCGACTGTGAAAAAACATCCGTACAGCGGTGGTTAATCATGTAAATACACATAACGCATAAAAACATGACGATATAAATTCCGAGCGAACCCGACAGATTTATAATTGCCTTTTCGGGAGAATAGAGAACGGCAAGACACAAAAGCGAAAATGCGGCAGCGCAAAACCGAGTCGGTATACCGAACAAAAGAACCGACATTTGAGCAAATGCGCAAATCATGGCGCCGAGAATTATCAGCATGAAAATATCAGATACAATTCTTATAAGCGTGCCGAAGCGGTGCGGCATAATGTTATCGGTCAAAGCGTAAAAGTCATGTATGTTGTTTTTTCTGCATATTTCGACAGTCAAAAACGCAAGCAGTCCGAAGCCCAAAGCCGCTCCGACTATTCCGATAAAGCTTATTTTCCCGAATCTTACAAAATAATATACCGCTTCACTGCCGGATGCAAACCCTGCACCTATCACGGCGGCAAGGTATGCAAACGTAATTTTTAACGCATTTTTCATAACAAGCATTCCTTTCAGAGTTATTATATTTTTTAAGTATGGAAAATATGTTAAAAAATAAAGAACAATATTCCGATTGTGTTGACATTTGATGCGGATTGGTATATAATATATCTTATAAATATAAAAACGGAGTGTGATAGTTATGAGAATTTGTGTATACGGTGCGGCGAGTAATTCAATTGACGATATATATATAAGCGAAACGGAAAAGCTTGGAAGAGAAATTGCAAAACACGGTCATGACCTTGTATACGGAGCAGGCGCAAACGGAGTTATGGGTGCGGTTGCACGAGGGTGTCATGAAGGCGGAGCGGATATTGTCGGTGTTGTTCCGAAGTTTTTTAACGTCGATGGTATTATATACTCGCATTGTAACGAGCTTATAAGACCCGATACCATGAGAGAGCGCAAGCAGATTATGGAAGACAGAGCCGATGCTTTTGTAATTGCGCCCGGCGGAATCGGTACGTTTGAGGAATTTTTTGAAATACTTACGCTGAAACAGCTGTCAAGGCATGAGAAGCCGATTGCCGTGTTTAACTTAAACGGCTATTATGATTCCATGCAGGCATTTATCCAAAACGCCATCGACCAGGGCTTTTTAAAGAAAGAGTGCTTTGACCTTTATAAGCTGTGCAACAGTGTTGATGAAATATTCGATTATTTTGATAATTACGTGCCTGTTATGTACAGCATATTCGACTTGAAGGATATTAAATAAAAAAACGGGGAGGCAGCCGAAATGCATATTTTACCGTGCATTTTGCGTTGCGTCTCCTGTTTGCTTTTTAACGTGTGGCTTGCGTTTTATGTATATTGCTTTAAAAATGGATTTAATAAACGATAATTTTGAAAAAAGTTTAAAAAATTCAAAAATGCTATGGAAATTTTACGCCTGATGTTGTATAATAAAATATAATGGATTTTTATTTATTATTTTAAGGCGCATATGATTTCAAAGCGCCGAAAACACATGAAAGGATTGTGATATGCGTGGAGGATATATTACGTATTTTGGAAAAGGACACAACTCGCAGCAATAAGAATATTGCGAGAATGCTCGGTATAACCGAAGAAGAGGCCGCCTCACGTATAGCGGAGCTTGAAGAAAAGAATATAATAGCGGGATATAAAACGCTTATTAATTGGGATAAGACTGACAGAGAGGTTGTAGACGCATTTATTGAGCTTAAGGTTACGCCTCAGCGTGGCGAGGGTTTTGATAAGGTTGCGGAGAGGATTTATAAGTATCCTCAGGTTAAAACGGTGTATCTTATGAGCGGAACGCACGATATTGCCGTAATTATCGAGGGTAAAAGCATGAAAGAGGTTGCAATGTTTGTAGCGGAGAAGCTTGCGCCGATGGAGTCGGTTATAAGCACGTCCACGTCGTTTGTGCTTAAAAAGTACAAGCAAGAGGGCATTGTTTTCGAGGATGATGAAAAAGATACAAGGCAGGTTATTACGTTATGATAGATTATGGAAAACTGATGAACAAAACCGTTCAAAACATTGCACCGTCGGGAATAAGAAAGTTTTTCGACCTTGCCGCACAAATGGACGATGTTATATCGCTCGGCGTCGGCGAACCCGATTTTGTAACGCCGTGGACGGTGCGTGAGGCGGGAATATATTCGCTTGAAAAGGGCAGAACGCATTATACCGCAAATTCGGGACTTTTGGAGCTGAGAACGGAATGTGCAAATTATATGGACAGAAAGTACGGCGTTAAGTACGATCCGAAAACAGAAATTGCCATAACCGTCGGCGGCAGTGAGGCTATCGACCTAATGCTCAGAACTTTTATAGAACCGGGTGATGAGGTGCTTATCCCCGAACCGAGCTTTGTATGCTATAAGCCGTGTACGCTTCTGTCGGGCGGTGTTCCGGTTGTTATTGAAACAAAGGAAAAAAACGATTTCAGATTAATGCCCGATGAATTAAGAGCAAAAATAACGGATAAAACAAAGGTGCTTGTTCTTCCGTATCCAAACAATCCCACGGGTGCGGTAATGTCGAAAAAGGACCTTGAGGCTATTGCCGAGGTGCTGAAAGATACGAATATTATGGTGCTTTCGGACGAGATTTACGGTGAGCTTAACTATTCGGGTGAAAAACATACGCCGTTTTCAGCAATAAAGGGTATGAGAGAGAGAACGGTTGTTATAAACGGATTTTCAAAAACGTTTGCAATGACCGGCTGGCGACTCGGCTATGCACTCGGTCCGGCACCCGTTATCAAGATGATGATAAAGGTGCATCAGTTCGGAATCATGAGTGCACCGACAACAAGTCAGTATGCCGCAATAGAAGCTTTGAGAAATTGCGACAACGATGTTGAAGAAATGAAATGTGAATACAACTACAGACGTAGATTTATTACCGATGGATTTAGAAAAATGGGACTTGAATGTTTTGAGCCTTTAGGCGCGTTTTATGTATTCCCGTGCGTTAAAAGCCTGGGAATGTCAAGCGACGAGTTTTGTAACAGACTTCTTGAAGAAGAACACGTAGCTGTTGTGCCGGGAGGAGCGTTCGGAAAATGCGGAGAGGGCTTTATAAGATGCTCATATGCATATTCGGTTGAAGAAATCGATGAAGCCTTGAAACGTATAGAACGATTTGTGAAAAGGCACAGAGCATAAAAGCAGCTTCTGTTTTGCCCTGCGGACAGAAACGCCGAGACTTTTTCGGTTATATATACATAGGGCAGAAAGGCATGGTTAAAATTATGGCGGTAAAGTACATTTTTGTAACCGGAGGGGTTGTATCCGGTTTAGGCAAAGGAATTACGGCGGCATCACTTGGACGTCTTTTAAAGGCGAGAGGTTATCGCGTAACAATGCAGAAGTTTGACCCGTATATCAACATGGACCCCGGAACAATGAGTCCGTATCAGCACGGAGAGGTTTTTGTAACAGATGACGGAGCCGAAACAGACCTTGATTTGGGTCATTACGAAAGATTTATTGATGAAAATCTAAGCATCAATTCAAACGTTACAACAGGAAAAATTTATTGGTCGGTTATCTCAAAGGAGCGCCGCGGCGATTACGGCGGAAGAACGGTACAGGTTATTCCGCATATAACGAATGAGATAAAAAGCAAGGTTTACTCCGTCGGTGCAGATAAGGCGGATATTGTTATAACGGAAATCGGCGGTACTGTCGGAGATATTGAAAGCACTCCGTTTTTAGAAGCCATAAGACAGGTATCAAATGAGGTTGGAAGGGAAAACTGCCTTTACATTCACCTTACACTCGTGCCTTATATTTCAACATCGGGAGAACAGAAAACAAAGCCTACACAGCATTCTGTCAAAGAGCTTTTGCAGCTCGGTATTCAGCCCGATATAATTGTGTGCAGAACAGAAAAACCGCTTGAGGACGGAATTGCCGAAAAAATCGGACTTTTCTGTAATATACCGAGCGACTGCGTAATTCAAAACCTTGACCTTGACACGCTTTATGAGGTTCCTCTTGAGCTTGAAAAGGAGGGCTTGGCGAAAATTGTTTGCAGAAGACTCGGACTTAAGGATAAAACACCCGATTTAAAGTCGTGGACAAAAATGGTTGACACGGTAAAATCTCTTATGACGGATGAGGGACCTCGTGTTAAGATTGCACTCGTCGGCAAATACGTCGGACTCCATGACGCATACATAAGTGTTGTCGAGTCACTCAAACACGGCGGTATACATAACAATGTAAACGTTGATATAAGCTGGATTGACTCGGAACTTTTAACAGAGGATAACATAGACAGCTATCTTTCCGAGGCTGACGGAATACTCGTTCCCGGTGGTTTTGGTAAAAGAGGTATTGAGGGCATGATTTTAGCCGCAAAATACGCAAGGGAAAACGCTATTCCGTATTTCGGTATCTGTCTTGGTATGCAAATTGCCGTTATAGAGTTTTCACGTCATGTGCTCGGACTCGATGATGCAAACAGCACAGAGCTTAATCCTCATACGAAAAGTCCTGTAATCGACCTTATGCTCGATCAGGTTAATATAGAAAATCTCGGCGGCACAATGCGACTCGGTGCGTATCCGTGCGCAATAGAGAAGGGCACGCGCGCATTTGAAATTTACGGCTGTCCGCATATTTTCGAGCGTCACAGACACAGATATGAATTTAATAACGAATACCGTGACCGAATTTCACAAAACGGTCTTGTCCTAAGCGGAAAGTCGCCCGTCGGAAAGCTTGTGGAAATGGTAGAAAATCCGAACCATCCGTGGTTTATCGGCGTTCAGTTCCATCCGGAATTTAAGTCGCGTCCGAACAGGGTGCATCCGCTTTTCGGTGACTTCATAAGAGCCGCAGCGGAGAGAATGAATAAAAAGAATTAAAGGGAATATTAAGGCAAGGGAGGCTGATATTTACGAAAAGGTATAAAAAATATATTTATCCGTATTTAAAGTTTTTTATCTTGACGCCGATTTTTATGCTTACAGAGGTTGTCGGGGAAATTTTTCTTCCGAAAATGGTGTCGAACATGATAAATATCGGAATTGCGGACGGCAACACAAATTATGTAATCCTAATGGGAATAAAAATGTTTTTCCTTGCGCTTATCATGATGTGCGGCGGTGTGCTGGGCGGCTATTGTGCAACGCAGGCATCCGTTAATTTCGCCGCCGATTTAAGAAACGATGTTTTCACAAGGCTTCAGCGTTTTTCATTTAAAAATATCGATAAGTACAGTACAGGCTCGCTTGTTACAAGACTTACAAACGATATAACGCAGGTACAAAATATTATCAGAATGGGACTTATAATGCTGCTTCGCTCACCGGGAATGTTTATAGGCGCACTTATTATGGCGTGCACGATAAACTATCAGCTTGCGCTTGTTATCGCCGCCGTAATTCCGCTTCTCGGACTTGCGATTTACTTTGTTTTGAAAACGGCGTTTCCGCTCTTCGATACGATGCAGAAAAAACTCGACAAGGTAAACTCGACAATTCAGGAAAATATAACGAATATGCGGGTTATTAAGTCGTTTATAAGACGTGATTTTGAGATTAAAAGATTTTCTGCCGCAAATACCGACCTTCGCAGTGCAACGCTTTCGGCTATGAATGTCGTTATAACGATTATGCCTATCGCAACTATTGCCATGTATGCCACAACAATAGCTGTTGTATGGGTCGGAGGAAATTTCGTTATAGGCGGAAAAATGAATGTCGGCGACCTTACCGCATTTACAACGTATATCGTGCAGATTTTGTCGTCGCTTATGATGCTTTCGATGATTTTCCTTCAGGCATCACGTGCAAAGGCGTCGCTTAAAAGAATAAATGAGGTTGCGGACGAGAAAATAGATTTGTCCGATGAAAATGCACGTTGTAAAGATAAAAAGGTTACATCGGGTGATATTGAATTTAAAAATGTTTCGTTCAGATATTCGGAAAACGCAGAAAATGTTTTGTCGGATATAAATATTTCCGTAAAATCGGGAAGCGTTGTCGGAATAATCGGAATGACCGGCAGCGGAAAAACAACGCTTGTTCAGCTTATTCCGAGATTGTACGACGTAACGGAGGGCAGCGTTTTTGTTGACGGTACGGACGTGCGCGATTACAATATTGAAAATTTGCGTGAAGGTGTTGCGATGGTGCTTCAAAACAATGTTCTCTTTTCGGGGACGTTAAGAGAAAACATTTGCTGGGGCAAGGAAGACGCATCAGATGAAGAAATTTATGATGTAAGCAATGCGGCGCAGGTTTCATCCTTTGTCGGAAGCTTGCCGGACGGCTATAATACTTATCTCGAACAAGGGGGAAGTAATCTGTCGGGCGGTCAAAAGCAGAGGGTTTGTATAGCACGTGCGCTTATCAAAAAGCCGAAAATACTTATTCTTGACGACTCAACGAGTGCGGTAGACAGCGCAACGGAGGCTAAAATAAGGGAAAGCTTCAAAACTTTTCTCGGCGAGTCTACAAAAATTATTATTGCACAGAGAATACAGTCTGTAATTGACGCAGATAAGATTATAGTTTTGTCGGACGGAAAAATAGTCGGTGACGGAACTCATGAGTCGCTTATGTCGTCAAATGACACGTACAGAGAAATATATTATTCTCAAATGGATAAGGAGGCGAGTGAAAAATGACACCTCCTATGATGGGGCCGGGCGGCAGAAAAGGTACGCACGGTTCAAAAGGTAAACCTAAAAACACATTTGGTGTTGTTATGCGCCTGCTGACTTATATTAAATCGGATATCGGGCTTATAGCCGTTGCGCTGATATGCGTAATTTTGGATTCAGTGGCGAGTATTGCAGGGTCGTATATGTTAAGACCTATTATAAACAACTGTATTTCGGAGGGCGCAAATGCAAAGCAGCTTTTTATCGGCTTGGTGTGCATTGCCGCCGTGTACGTTGTGGGTATACTTGCGATGTATTTCCAAAGTAAAATAATGGTCAGCGTTTCTCAAAGAGCGATATTTAAAATTCGCGGCGAGCTTTTTTCAAAAATGCAGAGTCTGCCCATTTCGTTCTTTGACAGACATACGCGCGGTGAGCTTATGAGCCGCTACACAAACGATGTCGACACTGTCGGTGAGCTTTTAAACAACACCGTAATCCGGCTTATTTCGGGCATTATAACAATTGTCGGAACGCTTGCGGTAATGATTTATACAAACATCTATCTCACGCTTATAACTGTTGTTATGATACCGTTGTTTGCAAAAACGGCGGGAAAGATTGCCGAAAAATCAAGCGGATATTTCAGAAAACAGCAGTCGGCACTCGGTGATCTTAACGGTTTTATAGAAGAAACGGTTACGGGTCAGAAGGTTGTAAAGGTATTTTGCCGTGAAAAGCGGTCGGTTGAGGATTTTGACAAGTATAATAACGATTTGCGTGAAAATCAGCTAAAGGCACAGTTTTTAGGCGGAATAATGGGACCTGTTATGGGAAACTTAAGCCAGGTTAATTATTCTCTTACGGCGGCTGTCGGTGCCGTGCTTTGCATTGCGGGGAAATTCGATATAGGCGGTCTTACGATTTTTGTAAACTTTTCAAGACATTTTTCACGGCCTATAAATGAGCTTTCTATGCAGGTTACAACGCTTATGTCGGCGCTTGCCGGTGCGGAGAGAGTGTTCTCGCTCATGGACGAATCTCCCGAGGCTGATAACGGACAAATATCCGATGCACCGCAGGTCAGCGAAAATGTAGAACTCAAAAACGTTACTTTTTCATACACAAGCGATAAGGTTATTCTTCACGATATATCGCTTAAGGCGAAAAAGGGAGATAAAATTGCGTTTGTCGGCTCGACCGGAGCGGGGAAAACAACAATTATTAATCTTCTTACGAGATTTTACGATGTTGACAGCGGAGAAATCATGTTTGACGGCATTAATATTAACGATTACAAAAAGGATGCACTTAGGAGCAGTATTGCGATGGTTCTCCAGGATACGCATCTTTTCAGCGGTACCGTAATGGAAAATATCCGCTACGGAAGGCTTGACGCAACCGATGAGGAAGTAATCAATGCCGCAAAAACAGCTGATGCTCACAGATTTATAAAGCATCTTCCGAACGGCTACGATACCGTGCTTTCGGGCGACGGTTCAAATCTTTCTCAGGGTCAGCGCCAGCTTTTAAATATTGCACGTGCCGCACTTTCAAAAGCGCCCGTTCTTATACTCGATGAGGCTACAAGCAGCGTTGATACAAGAACGGAACAGGCAATTAATCGCGGCCTTGAAAACCTGATGGAAGAGAGAACAACTTTTGTTATTGCGCACAGACTATCCACTATTAAGAATTCGGATATGATTTTGGTGCTTGAAAACGGAAAAATAATCGAAAGAGGAAAACACGAGGAGCTTCTTGATACGAAGGGCAGATATTACGAGCTTTATACCGGACTTAAGGAGCTTGATTAACGGGGGTTAATATGAAGATTTACCAACTGATTTATACGTCGGCTAAGTACAGTCTTACCGATGATACGCTCGGTCTTACAAACCGTGCGGGATATGGTGTATATTCATGCAGCCAGGGACTGACAAAAGATGATATAAACGATGTAATGCGTTTTTGCGGATACAGACTTCCAAAGGGTACGGAGCTTAATCATTCCAAAACTCCGTTTGACCCGTCTGTGCCGAATTTGTACCCGAAGATGTTTCGCACATTTAAAACTCAAAGCGGCAAGTATGTTGCGATAAGAGTGTGCTATTCGGGGTGTGATTTTGACGGTGAGGAAGGGAATTTCTTTGCTCATGCGCTGATTTGTGATGATGTGCCGGACGGATTTTATCCCGAAAGCCTCTACACGTCAAAAGCCTTCAGAAGCTATCTGACCGCTGATGAAACGGAAATTCCGCTTGTGCGTTATCTTCCTGTTCTTGACGATGCGGAAATCGATGATGAGTTTTTGGGCAAGGTCGACAGCTTTGTACAAAATCACCGCATACAGATGTCCGCTGTTTTGGAGCAGGCGATACCTGTTTTTACGGGCAGTGATAAGACGCATATTTGTATAAGCGCAAAAACGGCAGATGAAAGTGCGATGTATGTTCTCGGTCTTAAGAGAATACTTCCTCACGGAATAGCCGACAGCTGCGGAATTTCGACAAATAATGTGTTTTTGCCGTCTCCGAGTCAGGATAAAATCATTATTAACGGTACGGTTACGGGTAAAAACAATATTACTGACGAGAATATAGATAGCAGACCGAGCTGTGTATACATTGACGTTCAACGAATAGAAACAGACGGTGTAAAGCCGATGAAGCTTTTTGAAATGTCGATGGAGGAGCTTTACAAAAGCTATGAGGAGTTTTCGATAGAGAACGGAAAACAGCTTATGATGTGGCTTAACTCATATGAAAGACTAAATGAGCAGGGAGTCGGAGAGCGCCTCGGCGAGCTTTATGATTCGGTAGGTGAAAATCTGTTTAAACAGCGTGCTCAAAATCTTTATTCCATGCTGTCACGCTCCGATATGAAGCAGGTTAAGTATGAAATATTGGAGGCTATGGCTGCGCATATAGACCTTTTCGGCGATATTGAGGACGATATTATAAAGTCGATTTTGATTGAGGGCGTAGGAAGAATATGCATGGGTGAGCCGAAAAATATGGAAAACATATTTAAATCCCTGCCCGAGGACAAGCTGGGTAAGATGTATGACAGCATTGACGATGTTATGAAAATCGTTTTGTCAAACAGCCCCGACGATAAGAGCGCAACGCTTTTGCTCAGAATTTTCTCATTTATAAGACGTGGTGTTGAAAAGGATACATGGCGTGAATTTTTCAAGGATAAAGAGGAATATCTCGTATGCTTTACAAATCTTGCGGCTATGGTAATGATAAGCGATTCGCTGCCGATTGTGTTTACTCCGCCGGCGCTGTGGTCGGAGAGCGAAACTGCCGAGGCGATAGCGTTTATAGATGCTTCAACCGAGGATGAGGAAATTCGCAAGGCTTGCTTTAAATATGTTCTCGGTCATAAAAACGAGGCTTGGCAGAAATACGGAATACGGCTTTCTAAAAAGAAAAAGTCAAAGGCAGATGCCGATTATGACCTTCAGCGTGTAAGAAAAATGCTTTCAACGGTCGGATATGCGCCTTATCAGAGAGCAACGTACAAGGAACTTAAGTTTGAGGTGCTCAACGATATGGCGGAAAACGAAAATCCGCTTTTGCTTGTAAGGCTTTTAAATGCTGTGTTTACATGGCAAAGCGTTGCCGACAGGGCGAAAGAGGCTGAAAAGTGCGCTGAGGGCGTGTACGAGCTTATAATGGAGCTTAAGGAAAATGAGATTTCGGTTTACAAATACGTTTTCCCGAAGCTTGCGCTTGAAATTCTCGACAGCAGCGGCATGGGTCACGAGATTATGATTAATGCGGATACTATGGACGAAGGCTTTTGGAATTGGTTTGCAATCGGCTTCAGAAGAAGTATATCCGATGAGGTTATAAGAATAAATTACGAGCGAGTTTTTGAGGCAAGCAGACCGTATATAAAGTCGTTGCCGGTATTTACAAAGCTTAATAAACTTATGAAATAAATTTGAATTATGAAAGGATTTTTGTTATGAACAGAATAAATAAGCTCTTTGCAATCGGTTTGCTGACAATGGTTTGCAGTGCAAATGCTGCATTTGCCGCTCCCGTACCTCAAAAAAACGATCCCGACTCGGTTACCGTAACCGAAACGAAGCAGACTGAAAAGGCAAGTGAGAAAGCTACAGCAAAGGCTGCTTCAAAGGCAACGGCTAAGGCAAGCGAGAAAGCTACCGCAAAATCAACTTCAAAGGCAACGGAAAAAACGTCGTCAAGCTCAAAATCGTCGGAGTCACCGTCTGAGGATAACGATAAGATTGTTCTTGACCCGAGCAAATCAAGCGAGGATGTTCTTGTTGTATCAACAACTCCCGAACCGTCGCTCAGCGTTCAAAACGGCGGTGCTCAGCTTGAAAACAGCAAGTATCTTACAAAAGGCGCATTTGCTTTCTGGTTTATTTTCGGACTTATAATCGGTGCGGTAATAAGCTTTGCCGTATCGTACAGATTTTATAAAATGTCAAGACGTGACAATCATGTTATGTCGGAGCTCAGGGCGCTGAAACGTGATATTGACAGCAAAATGCTTTCTACCGTAGGCGGATTTTCCGAATACGATGTTCAAATGAGCAATTCAAATCCGAGCTATGCGTCGCCCGACAAGCCGATAAAGGCAGAATATGACGAGCAAAACGATGAAAAAAGTGAAGAAATATATCGTAAATGGGAAACTCAAATAAACAAGACAAAGGAGTCGGCAGCAAGTGACGAGCCGCAGGTTAGACGTGTAAACAGACCTGTTACGGACGCACCGAGAAGACGCCCGACAGACGTTAAAAAAAGACGTTCATCATCAAAAAAGAACGGAGTAACTGATAAAATCAAGGGTATGATAGGGGATATGTTCCCGTTTGACAAATAAAGGTATACATAAAATGGATTTAAATGAACTCAGAGAAGAATTTAAAAAGGATAAATTCGCAAGCTGTCGTTTGGGTGCGGTAATTGACGAGGCGGAGAGTGAACGTGTGGTATGCAGCATGGACATTCTTCCGCATCACTTAAACGGAGTGGCCAGAGTAATGGGCGGAGCTGTTTTTACGCTTGCCGATTTTTCAGCCGCCGTTTTGTCATTCGCTATGAATAAAAAAACCGTTTCGCTTTCGAGCAATATAAATTTTTTGGGTGCGCCGAAAGGGAAGCGCCTTATTACAGAGTCGAAATGCGTTAAAGACGGCAATTCGGTTTGCGTTTACGAAACAACTGTAAAAGACGAGCTTGGCAGCAAAGTGGCTTTTGTTACGGCTACCGGATTCGTTATTAAATAAGTTTAATTTTATTGAGGAGGAAATTATAATGTCAGGACACTCGAAATGGAGTACTATCAAAAGAAAAAAAGGTGCAAACGATGCACAGCGTGCGAAAATATTTACAAAAATCGCACGTGAAATAATTGTTGCGGTTAAATCCGGAGGACCTGACCCCGATAATAACTCAAGACTTAAGGATGTTATCGCAAAGGCAAGAGCCAACAATATGCCTAACGACAATATTTCGCGTACAATCAAAAAAGCGGCAGGCAGCGGTGATACAGATAATTACGACAGCATCACATACGAAGGCTACGGCCCGGGCGGAGTTGCCGTTATTGTTGAGGCGCTTACCGATAACAGAAACAGAACGGCTGCCGATGTGCGCCATGCATTTGATAAATTCGGAGGCAATCTCGGACAAACAGGCTGTGTAAGCTTTATGTTTGACAGAAAAGGCGTAATTGTTATTGAAAACGACGGCGAAACCGATGAGGAGGAGCTTACAATGGACGCTCTTGAGGCGGGCGCTGACGATTTGGATTCGGGCGAGGAATTTTTTGAGATAACAACGGCTCCGGAAAACTTTTCGGCGGTTCGTGAGGCTCTTGAAGGAAAGTATGCGCTTGCGTCGGCTGAAATTACAATGGTTCCTCAAACTATGACGGAGCTTACCGATGAAACGCAAATTCAAATGATGAGTAAAATGCTCGACGCTCTTGAAGATAATGATGATGTTCAAGAGGTATATCACAATTTTGATGCCCCGGACGAGGAACAGTGATTTTCAGGTGCGGCTTTTATGCCGTGCCTGTTTTGCGTAATTCATAATCTGTTGACGAAAGGAAGAAAAAGTGGAAAATGATTTTTTGCCGATAAGCCGTGCGGATATGGAAAGGCGAGGAATCGGCAGTGTTGATTTTGTATATATAACGGGTGATGCGTATGTTGACCATCCAAGCTTCGGTCATGCCATTATTTCTCGTGTGCTTGAATCACACGGCTACACAGTCGGAATTATCCCTATGCCCGACTGGCACTCTAAGGACGATTTTCTGAAGCTCGGCAAGCCCCGGCTCGGTGTTCTCGTTACTGCCGGGAATATAGACAGCATGGTAAATCACTATACCGTAAGCAAAAAAAGACGTTCCGAGGACGTATACGCTCCGGGCAATGTTTCCGGAAAACGACCCGACAGAGCGACAATTTGTTACTGTAACAGGGCAAGAGAGGCTTTCCCGGGCGTACCGGTAATCATAGGCGGAGTTGAAGCGAGTCTGAGAAGATTTGCCCATTACGATTATTGGGACGATAAGGTAAGACGCTCGATTTTGTTTGACTCAAAGGCGGACTTGCTTATTTACGGCATGGGCGAGCGGCAGATAGTGGAAATTGCCGATATGTTAGAGCGCGGAATACCCGTTCATAAGATACGCTCCGTACCCGGCACATGTTATATATCGCAGGACGCTCCGACAGACAGTCTTATTCTTCCGAGCTTTGAAGAATGTACGCAGAGTAAGAGAGCGTATGCCGAATCGTGCAGACAGCAGTATTATGAACATAATCCATATATCGGTAAAACTCTTGCGCAAAAGCACGGCGATAGGTATCTTGTTCAGAACATACCGCAAAAGCCGCTTACGACAGAGGAGCTTGACGCTGTTTACGAGCTTCCGTATATGAGGAATTATCATCCCATATATGAAAAGTGCGGAGGTATCGAGGCGATAAAAGAGGTAAAGTTCAGCATTACGGCTAATCGTGGATGCTACGGCGGGTGCAGTTTTTGCGCAATAGCATTTCATCAGGGAAGAATTGTTACCTCACGCAGTACGGAGTCTGTCGTTTCGGAGGCTGAAAAACTCATTGCGGACCCCGAATTTAAAGGATATATTCACGATGTCGGAGGACCTACGGCAAACTTCACAGGCTCCGAGTGTGAAAATCAAAAAAAATACGGCGCGTGCAAAAATAAACAGTGTATGTTCCCGACGGTTTGCAAAAATCTTAAGGTAAGTCATAAAAAATACATTGATATGCTGCGGCAGCTTCGTGCTCTTGACGGTGTGAAAAAAGTATTTATCCGTTCGGGAATACGATTTGATTATCTTCTTGCCGACAAGGATGACAGCTTTTTAAAGGAGCTTTGTATGTATCATGTGAGCGGTCAGCTGAAGGTTGCACCGGAGCATATATCGGATAACGTTCTTCGTGTTATGGGGAAACCGCAAAACAGTGTTTATAATGAGTTTTCCGACAGATTTTATGATATAAACGAAAAAATAGGCAAAAAACAATATCTTGTGCCGTATCTTATGTCGAGTCATCCCGGAAGTAAAATAGGCGATGCCGTAAGGCTTGCCGAATATTTAAATGCGCATAGAATAAATCCGCAGCAGGTTCAGGATTTTTATCCGACACCCGGCACTATATCAACGTGTATGTACTATACGGGGTTAAATCCGTTTACTATGGAGAAGGTATACGTTGCCAAAAGCGGAAAGGAAAAGGCAATGCAGCGTGCGCTTTTGCAGTTTAGAAATCCCGAAAATTACAATCTTGTCTATGAGGCTCTTTGTCTTGCACATAGGGAGGATTTGATAGGAAATTCACCGCGCTGTCTTATAAAACCGAAAAATAATACAGGGAGGAATAACAATGGCAAAGCTTTTAATGGGAAAGGAAGTAGCAAAAAGAATAAAGGACGAGCTCAGAGAAGAAGTAACGGCTCTAAAGGCAAAAGGAATTAATCCGGGTCTTGCGGTTATAATCGTCGGTGACGACCCGGCAAGCCGTATATACGTAAACAACAAGAAAAAGGCGTGTGAGGAATGCGGAATTTATTCCGAGGAATACGCTCTCCCGGGTCAGACGAGCGAGGCTGATTTGCTTGAGCTTATAGGTGTTTTAAATAAGTCTGACAAAATATCGGGTATTCTTGTTCAGCTTCCTCTGCCTAAGGGTATAGACGAGAAAAAGGTTATCGACGCTATCGACCCGAAAAAAGATGTTGACGCATTTCATCCGATAAACGTGGGTAAAATAATGGTTGGCGATTTTGATTTTGTACCTTGTACACCTGCCGGAGTTATGGAGCTTATAAAGGAGTCGGGAATAGATCCGTGCGGCAAGGAATGCGTTGTTGTCGGCAGAAGCAATATTGTAGGAAAGCCTATGGCAATGCTTCTTCTTCATAAAAACGGAACTGTTTCGATATGCCACTCAAAAACAACCAATCTTTGCGAAAAAACAAAGAAAGCCGATATTCTTGTTGTCGCTGTCGGAAAGGCTAATTTCATAACAGGCGATATGATAAAGCCGGGTGCGGTTGTAATTGATGTCGGAATGAACAGACTCGAAAACAAAAAACTTGCAGGCGACGTTGATTTTGAAAGCGCCGAAAAGGTTGCCGGGGCAATAACACCCGTACCGGGCGGTGTAGGTCCTATGACTATCGCAATGCTTATGAAAAACACGGTTAAGGCGGCACAGCTTTAAAAATAATATTAAATTTTCATTAATGCTATTGTTTTTATCTCTGTTTTATAGTATAATAATATTATAATGACAAATAAAAGGAAGGTAATTATGAAAGCATTAATATTATCCGTTAAAGCAGGCTACGGTCATCATTCAACGGGAATTGCAATGATGAACTGTTTAAAAAGACACGGCATTGATTGTGAAATGCTTGATACACTCGAATACATAAATAAGTTTTTGGGTGAGGGAGTCCAGGACGGCTATCTCATCGCAACAAAGTATTTAAAAGAAGCCTACGGCAGAGTTTACGATTCGCTTGATAAAAAAGATTCTCCGTACAGGAGCTATTCTCCCGAGGCGATGATTGCAAAGTTTTTGTCACGAAAGCTTGAAAAGTTTATGAAGGACTATAACCCGTCGTTTGTTATCGGAACACATTCGTATGCCGCATGGCTTATGACTGTTCTCAAAAAGCACGGCGTGCTGTCATGTCCTATGTTCGGTGTTGTTACCGATTATACGATACATCCGTTTTGGGAGTCTACCTTGCTTGACTACTATGTAATTCCCGATGGAATTTTAACTGCGTCGGCAGTGAAAAAGGGGATAATGCCGAATAAGCTTTTGCCGTACGGTATACCTATAAGAGAGTGCTTTTCAAGAAAAAGAGAAAAGTCTGAGGCAAAGGCAGCTCTTGGTCTTTCGGATAAGCCGGTTGTGCTTATCATGATGGGTTCTATGGGGTTTGGAAACATGACGGACGTTTTAAAATCCGTTGACGGTTATGACGGAGATTATCAGACGGTTGTCATATGCGGCAATAACGAAAAGGCTGAAAGGTCAATACTTGAGAGCTATTGGAAAAAGCCTGTAAGATGTCTTGGGTTTACGAACAATGTTGACGAATACATGGATGCGGCGGAGATAATAATAACGAAGCCGGGCGGACTTACAACCTCCGAGGCAATGGCAAAAAAATTACCGCTTATTCTTACGAATCCCATTCCCGGGCAGGAGGAGCGAAACATGGAGTTCCTTGTAAATGCAGGTGCGGCAATGGCGGTAAGCAAAACGTTCCCGCTTGAAAATGCGCTGTATCAGTTTTTTGAATGCCCGTGGCGCAGAAAAATAATGGAGGAGGCTGTCGCACATATAGGCAAGCCTGACTCTACCGAACATTTATACAGCTTTATTGCGGAAAATGCTTTTTCGGAAAACATACTAAAATAAAGGGTGAATTTTACTAATGCTTATCAGCGCAGCAGGACTAAAAAAATCGTTCTCCGAGCGAGTGCTTTTTGATAATGCGTCTTTCAGCATAGATAATAACGACAAAATAGGATTTATCGGCTCAAACGGTGTCGGAAAATCAACTTTTTTTAAAATCCTCATCGGCGATATGCCTTATGACAGCGGCGATTTGTTTATATCAAAGCAGCTGAAAACAGGGTATTTGGAGCAGTATTCGTGCGCAGGTTCGGACAAAACCGTGTTTGACGAGGTGCTTGAGGTTTACTCGGACGTACAGAATATCGAAAACGAGCTTGAGGATTTGAGATTCAGTATAGAAGCAAACGACGGCGACCTTGACGCACTCATTGCAAGACAGACTTATCTGAACGAATTGTTTGCATCACGTGACGGATATTTTTATAAAAACAAAATAAAAAGTACGCTCATCGGTCTCGGATTTTCTGAAAATCAGCTTTCGCAAAGCGTTCCAAGCTTGTCGGGAGGACAGAAAACGAGAGTTGAGCTTGCAAAAATTCTGCTGTCGGACAGCAATCTTCTGTTGCTTGACGAGCCAACAAACCATCTCGATATAGAAAGCGTTGAGTGGCTTGAGGAATTTTTGCGTGCATACAAGGGCGCATACGTTGTTATTTCGCATGACAGATATTTTCTCGACAGAGTAACGGAAAAGACTTTTGAAATTTCCGGCTGTCATTTCACATCGTTTAACGGAAACTATACAAAGTATGCCGCAGATAAGGAAATAACGGAGCTTACGAAAAAGCGTGAGTATGAAAATAAAATGAGCGAAATAACACGCCTTGAAGCTGTAATCAAGCAGCAAAGGCAGTGGAACAGAGAGAAAAATATCAAAACGGCGGAGAGTAAGCAAAAGGTTGTTGACAAGCTGAAGGACGGACTTGAAATCCCCGAAGCCGAGGAAAAATCAATTGAGTTTAACTTTAAAGCATATGAGGGCGGAGGCAATGATGTTCTTACCGTTCGCGGACTTGAAATGGCATTCGGTGATAAGAAGATATTTTCAAACGTCGATTTTGACGTAAAAAAAGGCGAAAAGCTGTTTTTGCTCGGTCCTAACGGCTGCGGAAAAACAACGCTTTTGAAAATCGTTCTCGGCGAGCTTTCGCAAAGAGGCGGTACGGCAAAAATCGGTGCGGATATTCATATAGGTTATTACGACCAAACACAGGAAAATCTTGATGATTCAAAAACGGTTATTGACGAGGTGTGGGACGAATTTCCAAAGCTCAC
>CAKSPW010000044.1 GCA_934486495.1 uncultured Clostridia bacterium | reverse complement strand
GTTGCCGTATAGGTTTGATACCGAAAATCGTAGAAATAAAAGCTTATGTAATCGTTTTGCAGAAGAAGCGTTTTTAGACCGTTTGCTTCAAATGTAAGCGTTTCGCTTTGCTCGGGCGCCGCAAGAATATTCATCGGCAGCACACAAACGATAATGCAAAGTGATAATATCACCGATAATATTTTTTTGCTCATTTTCTGTTCCTCCTATTTTTAGTTTTTATGCAGATAACGGTAATTGCCGTCGCAACGGTAAATGTTACAACTGCCGTAAGCACATAGCCGCCCATTCCGTCAATAAGCATGATAGTTCCGTACTCCTCCGATACCGCAGCGCTTTTGTACGATGTCGGCATTGCTGCCGCACAGCAGATTAAGAGAAATGACAGCACGACGGTTGACGCCTTGCAGAAATTCAGTTTTTTTTCTTCCTTGCGGTGCTTTATTTCGGTTGACCGCAAAAAAAGTAAGTACATTCTTTCCGCATTGCTTTTCAATTTGAACACCCCCTCTTTTTTTGTTTCTCTGTAATTAAGGTGTACGAAAATAAAAATCTCCCCCCGAAAAAATAAAAAAAGACCGATTTTTTTCATCGGTCTTTAAAAAACGATATTTTTTTCAGATGCGTTCTTGCAATTAGCATAATAAAGCACAATATAATCGGAACGGCATAGCCGAGCTGTTTTAAAATACCGTCCGTTTTCATAAGCATATTAAACATTGCATGAAATGTGATTGCAATACATAAAAGTCCGAAAACACCGACAGCCTTTAATGCGTCCGAGCGGTGCAGTACTCTGATCCCGTATCCGATTATGAAAGCGCACGTAATATGCATTGCGCCTGTTGAGAAGCCGCGTACGAATAAATAGAATAAGTTGCCTGTGCCATTTTCCAAAAGGTAGCATATGTTTTCAAAAGTGGCAAAGCCTATCGCTATATTGAAAATTATATCGTCGCCCTCTTTCGGCTGAAGTTCAAAAACAACCAAACCGAACAGAAGCGGAAGAAGTTTTACCGTTTCTTCTATAACAGGGGTGATTTCCAGCACGGCTGCCGTATCATGCGCATCGTACAGTGATGAAAAAAAGGTGTTGAGATATGCGGATATAATACAGCATAAAAATCCCAAAACGATAAGCAGATAGTTTTTTCTGCCGCTGTTGCCTGTGCCGAGTGCGGCGATTAAAAACGGCGCCGACAGACAAATAAATATGTTTTCTATATTGTAGGGCATGACCTGTCCTCCTTGCACTGCGCAACGGCTATTAAAATAAGCGCAGGGTTCATTATAAAGGTGTCGGTAAGATAATACGGATTTATAAAGCTGTCTTTTACAATAAAATATGAAGAAATCCACAAAAGATATTCTGCAGCGTAAAAAAACAGCGCCGCCAGGAAAATTCGTCTGTTGTTTGTGTGCGTACTGAGATATATGCCCTTTACGGCGTAAAATCCGAGCACCGCCATCGACGAGCCCATTAAGATGTTTTCAAAATAGCTGCCCCTTACGAAGAAGAAAATACCCATAATAAGAGAGAATACCGGCAAAATCCAAAATACGATTTTGAAATTGTTTTTTTTCTCCTCTTTAGGTATACCCGATGCAAGGCGCATGGCGAGGAAAATATACGAGGCTGTCCAGCTTAGCTCCGAAACACAAAAAACAAGCGGTGATGTGCCGAACAAAACGAGATACATAACCCAATAAGCAAGTCCCATTCCGAAGCTTAGGTAGAAAAGAGATATTAAAAGCTGATTATAGCTTTTTTTGATTACCGCATAAATGCAGGATTGGCATCCGCAGATAAAAACGCAGATAAGCTGCAAAAGATTATCTGTCAGCTCTGTCATTTTCCTTGTCCCTCTCTTTCTTCCTTTTGTGGAGAATATCGCACATAACGGTTACGGAAATTCCGAGCAAAAACGCCAAAATTCCCACAATCGCATATCCGATGAATGCCTTGTTTGTAAATATGCTTGCGGTGTTGGAAAGCGGAATTTTATCAAAGCCGACGAAGTCCAGATTGCAGACAATGTATGATATTGCCACTATTAAAACGATACAAACCGAATAGCATAATGTTGAGACAATTATAAATCTTTTTTTGCGGCGCTTGTTTTTCATCTCATCCGCACGTTTTTTTGACAGTTCTGTTCTTTCAGCCGTTGAACGCACTTTTTATTCCCTCCGTTTCGAGAATCGGTTTTAATTTTTTTTTTCCGAGCTGCAAAAGCTTATCGACCTGCTTTACCGTCTTTTTTAAAATCGAAGCGGCATCTTTGTAGCTCATTCCCTCAATATATACAAGATAGAGAGCTTCCTTTTGCGCAGGCGGCAGACTTTCCATGCACTTGTAGAGTTGTTTGTTTCGCTCCGCAAGCCATATCTCGTCCTCAAACGTATTCTCTATGCGGAAATCCGAATCGGCGTTTGAAATAAACACGTGCCGCTTGCTTTTTCTCAAAAACATAAGTGCGTGGTTTCGTGCCGCTTTATATATGTAACAATCAAAGCTTTTTTTGATTTTCGGCCGCCTGTCAATGATATACGCAAATACATCTATGAGTAAATCCTCCGAATCGTGAAGATTTTTAACATATCCGTTTATGTACAGTGTAAGCTTGTCGCCGTACATTTCCATAAGCATTTCAAGAGCGTTCGAGTCCCCCGCAAGATAGTTTTCGTACAGTGTGTCGCTGTTCATGGCAGTATCCCTTTCGTGTTCGGTTTTCGTACGCAGTTTATTTGTTCAATTTAATTGTATCGTATTTTTATTGATTAGTAAATACTTTTAATGCGAAATCGGCATATTGACTATATATTTTTTTGTTGGCAGAGCAGTCCGAAAGATGTGGATATGAGAAAATAATTCAAATGACGTAACAATATATTGTGGCAGATAGGAGTACATAATATACAATGTAATAAAAAATTAATAATAAATTTAAAAAAAGATGTTGATTTTTTCGTTAATTAGTGGTATATTTATATATATGACCCGCCAAGGAATTTTTTTATGCATAGGAAAGCGGCGGATTATGCCACTCGTGTTTGCTTCCGGGCGGGCTGAGTGGAACAGTAAATAGTGCTTTTTTATGTTATATTTAAGCCGTCTTTGGCGGCGGAATGGAGGATTTTTATGGCTAAAGAAAAAAAGTATAAGCCGAGAAAAAACGGTACGGAAAGTGCGGTTACGGCAATTTTAACGATTGTCATTGTTGTTGTACTCGGTTTGTCGGTTTACAGCATTGCAGGTAAGGTAAAGGACAAGAAATCGTCCGCAGCAAACGGTGATGCGCAGCAGACTGAAAATCAGCCCTTAACGGTTGAAAAGGCGGCAGAAGAAAAGGGTTTGTCGGTTGACGAATTTATTGCGCAGTACGGTCTTGACGGTGCAAAAGCCGAGGATTCAATGAGCGACGCTATGGAGAAGATGACAACCGGTAATTATGCAAAGTACAGCGATAAAGATTTTGCTGATTTTGCAGAGGAGAACAAGCTCCCCGACAGCGTTACGGAGGACACACCGTGGACTGAAGCGAGAAAGCTTATTCCGATAGGAATTACTATGGGCGGAAACGACCAGTTTGAGCAGATAAAGACCTTGATAGGACTTGACGATTCTATAACCGCCGATACGCCGAGCGGTGAGGCAGAGCCTGTTATTCAACAGAAGTACACGGAGTATTTGCAGGCACAGCAGGCGGCTCAAAGCAGTGAGAGCGCATCAGAGGGTGCAAGCGAGCAGGCAAGTGAGGCTGCGTCGGAAACAGCAAGCGAAGAAGCTAAATAATTTGTTCGGAGGAATATATAAATGAATGATGAGAAAAATATGTTTGACGAGTCAAACGAGGAAGAAAATATAAATGCTGCCGCAGATGAAGCAGCAGCTGAAGAAGTAGCTGAAGAAGTAGCTGAAACAGCAGAGGAAACAACTGAGATTCCCGAGGACGCGGCAGAAGAAAACGAAACATTTGAAGACAGTATTGACGAGAATATGGGTGCGGATGTTGTGAGTATTCCCGTTCCGCCGAAAAAGGAGATTTCAAAACAGGCAGCTTGTGCAATAAGCGTTGTTGTAACTCTTGCCGTTGTTGCGGTTGCAATTTTGGTATTCTACTTCACAGGCTTTAACCGTTACAATACAAATCCCGACGGATATTCGGACACTCTTGAAACATATGCAAAAATGAGTGATAAGTCGATTGAAGAGGTTATGGAGGAGCTTTCACTTCCTTCGGATATGAAGCCCGACACAATTCTCGACATTGCACAGTTCTATATCCCTGCAAAGAAGATGGCAGACAACTACGGAATGGATATGGAAAGCCTTAAAAAAGCGCTTAAATTAAGCGATGAGCAGACAGCACTTATAACAGAGGAAACTCGTTGGGGTGAGGTTACAAAGCTTATGCGTGAAGCTCAAGAGGCTGAAAATGCCAAGAACAAAGCAAGCGAGGAAGCAAGCGAAGGGGCAAGTGAAGGGGCAAGTGAGAGCGCATCCGAGGAAACAGAAACGGAAAGCGCATCTGAAGCAGCTGCCGAATAATTGATTATATCAGCCGCGGCATTTCGGAGTGATTGTGTGAATACGTAAAACACAGTTGCACGAATGCGGCGGCTTTTGGTTTTGGCTGATAGGAATTGATGAAAATATGTAAAGTTGCGGCGAAAAGCCAAAATGATGAAAACAATCGGATATTAAAGCAAGTATGTAAAATTGCGGTGGGGAATTGAAAAGATGAAAATAATCGAGTATGAAAATAAATATGCAAAAGATGCGGCGGCAGTTTGGAATGAGGTAGTACGTGATGGGAAAGCGTTCCCGCAGGAAAATGAGCTCACGGAAAAGGATGCGGACAAGTTTTTTTCGGAGCAATCGTATACAGGTCTTGCCGTAGATGAAAATGAAAGCGTTTTGGGGATTTATATTTTGCACCCGAACAATGTCGGCAGATGCGGTCATATTTGCAATGCAAGCTATGCGGTTAAGGCGGAGCTGAGAGGAAAGCATATAGGCGAGTCGCTTGTTTGCGACTGTATCAAAAAAGCCGCACAGATCGGATTTGGAATTTTGCAGTTTAATGCCGTTGTTTCATCAAATGTGGCTGCACTGAAGCTTTATAAAAAGCTCGGCTTTACAAGACTCGGTACAATTCCCGGCGGATTTAGAAACAAAAACGGCGAATACGAGGATATTATTCCTCATTACAAGGTGCTTTGAAAAGGAGAAAGAGTAAATGGATTATTTGACAGTGCCGCCGCAAAATAAAAAAAAGCACGGCGGCTTGCTTGCAAAAATAATAATATTATTGCTTGCGTGTATATTGGCGGTGCTTGTTTACGGACTGTTTTTTTATGACGGCGGATTTGATGAAACAAATGCAATTGTGAGCGAAAATACGGAGCTGAAAAAGGAGCTTGCGGAAAAAGAGCTGATGATTGAGGAGCTTAACGGAAAACTGAATACGTCGCCTGCAACCGCAGAACCGTCGCCAAGCGAGGATATTCCGCTTGAGGACGATTAATTTTCGGTTGCTAAAAGGTCGTTTAGAATTTTTCTGTACATATTTTCGGGGTTTTCTTTGAAGCGGCGCACAATATCAAGCGCTTCTTCTCTTGAACCGGTGTAAAAGCTAAGATCAATCAGAGCAATCTCATCATCGTCAAGAATTGTGAGATGTGCGGCATATTCGCCCTCGCGAACCTCCACGGCTTCGGCTTTTATTTTTTGCTTTGTGTCTTCTTCTTTAAAGTAAGGCTTTATATATTTTTTTATCGGATTTTTAATATATACGGGGATTGAGTCCTCAAGGTATTCCGATGAAGCAACGCCGTCAGGGAGAAGAAAAAACACATCACAGCCCGTTTTATCCGTTGATTTGTCGATATACTTTATCTCGGCAAGGTGAGAGAGTGCGATTTGAAATTCGGCGTAGTTTACGTTGCAGTTTTCAAATATAAGATTGATTAAGTCGTCATATCTTACGGGTCTTTGAGCAGATTTTAGTGTAAAGAGAATAATAAGCTGAATTTTTGCATTATCATCTATCTCGTTGCTGTATAACATTTTTGCACCTCCCGAAATACTTCTTGTAATATTCTATCACATAATAAGAAAAAAATCAATAGCTAAATAAGATTATTTTATTAACGGAAGGGAAAAAACAGTATGAAGCTTACACATGAAGAGGAATTACAAAGGCTTTATGAAATGGAAGCCATTGAGCGTGGCTTGAGGGAAAACGGATATAATTTTATAGCAGGTGTTGATGAGGCCGGGAGAGGTCCGCTTGCGGGGCCTGTTTACGCTGCGGCTGTTATATTGCCGAGCGGATGTGTTATCGAGGGACTTAACGATTCAAAAAAGCTTTCGGAAAAAAACCGTGAGAAGCTGTATGATATAATAATCGACAAAGCCGTATCGTACAGTGTGCAAAGCGTTTGTGAAACGGTAATAGATGAGGTAAATATTTTAAATGCGGTATTTATCGCCATGAACAAAGCGGTGCAGAGTTTAAATCCGCCGCCCGATTACGTTCTTGTTGACGGAAACAGGATAAAGGATATGAAGTTCCCGTGCGAAACGGTTGTAAAGGGCGATTCAAAGAGTATTAATATTGCCGCCGCTTCAATACTTGCAAAGGTATCACGTGACAGATATATAAAGGAGATTTCGGATAAATATCCCGAATACAATTTTGCAAAGCATAAGGGATACGGAACGAAGGAGCATATAGAGGTGTTAAAAAAGCTCGGCCCGTGTGAAATTCACAGAAAAAGCTTTTTAAAGAAGATATTGGGGTAATTTGAAATGGAAACACAGCTTATAGGAAATTTTGGCGAGGACGCCGCCTGCGAGTATTTAAAAAACAAGGATTATTTGATTATTCAAAGAAATTTCAGGTGTAAAAGCGGCGAGATTGACATAATATGTACTAAGGACGGCTGTACGGTTTTTGTTGAGGTCAAGACTCGCAAAAGCGATAAATTTGGCCGTGCAAGTGAATTTGTTGATTTCAGAAAGCAAGAAAAACTGCGCCGTGCGGCACTTTATTTTATAAAAGATGATAATGCCGATATGCGTTTTGATGTAGTTGAGGTATATCATACGGGCGGTGCGGTTACGGAGATAACTCATATTGAGGACGCTTTTTGACACGGAGGTATTATGAAAATTGCCGATGCACACTGCGATCTTTTGTCTGTCGGCGGATTTGATGGCAGCTGTATGTCGCTTTCGGATATGATGTATTTCGATAGTTTTATACAGTTTTTCGCTTGTTTTATTTCGCCGAAATATTATGATAACGCAAAGCAGCGTTTTCAAGCTCTTAAAAACAATTATTTTACAATGATACACGATAATGAAAAAAGCATGACGCATTGCAGAAGCTACTCGGATATTTTGAAGGCTGAGAGTTTGGGTAGGGTATCGTGCTTTTTGTCTGTTGAGGGCGGAGAATGTATAGAGGAGGAAAGCGATATTGATTATATGTACTCTCTCGGTATACGATTAATTGCGCCTATGTGGAATACGGAAAACAGAATAGGCAACAGGCTGGGGCTTACGGAATTCGGAAAAAGAGTAGTTTCAAAAATGAACGATGTGGGGATTGTAACCGATGTGTCGCATATGAGCGATGCGGTATTTTATGACGTATGCAGCTTGTCCGATAAGCCGATATTTGCGTCACATTCAAATTCGAGAGCTGTTTTCGGGGCAGGGAGAAATTTGGCAGATTGGCAGGCAAAGGAGATTATAAGACGAGGCGGATTTATAGGGCTTAATTTGTATCCGCCGTTTTTAAACGGAGGAAAAGTTGCCGAAATTGATGATTTTTTACGTCATGCCTATCATTTTTTGTCTTTGGGCGGTGAGGATAATATAGGTCTTGGGTGTGATTTTGACGGTATGGACTGCGTTATGCGTGATATATTTTCCGTTCGTGACGTTGAAAAAATATTCATAAAATTATCTTGTATGGGTATTGATGACAGCCTTGCGGGAAAAATTGCGTATGAAAACTTAAAAAGAGCCGTTAGGCTCTTTTAAGAATTATTTTTTTATTTTTAATGCACGATTTATCAGTGCGGCTGTTTCGGCTCTTGTTACGTTATTTTCAAGATTGAGCTTGCCGTTGTCGCCGAGAACAATTTTATTTTCTACAGCGTATGCAATATATGGTTTGTCGCTATCGCTTATTTTATTTCCGTCCGAAAAATCGGCGGCTATAACAGCAGTGTCAACCTTTGAAAGATCGGGGTTTAAGGCTTTTATAAGCGAAATAATAATATTTTCTCTTTTTGCAGCTGACGTGCTTGTGTTTTTTTCGTCATAATCAAACTGCCGCTTTAAAAGAAGGGCAAGCTGCTCGTTTGTAACGCTGTCGTTTACTCCGAAATAATTGTTGCCGTAGCCTAAAATCACGTTGTTTTTTGCAAGCGTCATAATATCGTCATATGCCCAGTGGTCAGGAGAGACGTCAATAAAGTCCGCTATGGTATCGTCTGTGAATTCTGCAAGGTTAAATAAAAATATATCCGCCGCGTCCTCAAGAGAAACGTATATTTCGCCTTGGTAGAGTTCTGCGCTTTTTTTCATTCTTGTTACAACATTATCCTTGTTAAGCGAAAAGCTGCCTGATGATACGATTATTGTGTTTGTGCCGTTTGTCAGCGTCAGTGTTTGATCGGTATCGTTAAAGACGGTATCAAATCCGAGAGCTTTTGCCGTTGCGTTAAGCGGAACAGCTATAAAGCCGTCCTTTTCAAGCGGTTTTTTATCTCCGAGCAATATTTCCTTATCGTTTGCGTAAAGCTTTATTCCGTCGCTTGTTTTTTCAGCTTTCAGAACTTTTTTTGAAACTTCTTTTACTTCATGCTTCTGCTTCATGTATTCATCATACAGACTGCTTGTTACATATTCAAATTTTATTTTTCTTTCATTTGCGTATTTTTCTGCATAAGAGTCTTTATATTCGTAGATAGTAAGATTGTTTTCAGAGCCGAATGCATAGTCGCCCATGAAATTTACGCTTTTCGGAACATATGCTTTTTTTAGATTTACACATGATGAAAATGCGCTGTTTTCTATTACCTCAAGCCCGTCCGGCAAATATATTTCTTCAAACGATTTGCACCCTGCAAATGCGTCTTGATTTATTTTTTTAAGATTTTTCGGGAAAATGACAAATTGCATATTTTCACTAAATAAAAATGCGCTGCTTGGAATTTCGGTTATTTTTTCGGGTAGCTTTATACTTTTAAGTGATGTGCAGTCATAAAAAGCGCCATCTCCCAGCTTTTCAATATTATCCGAAAGTGTAATGCTTTCAAGAGCCGTGCAGCCACGAAATGCATAAGGCTGTATTTCCTTTACGTTTTGCGGAACAGTAATTGTTTTAAGTGATAAATCCGCGCGGAAGCAGTTTTCTGAAATTGCTTCAATTTGGCTCGGAAGCGTTATGTTTTTTAGATTGTTGCAGCCCGAAAATGCGTTTGACTTTATTTCCTTTACGCTTTCGGGAAGATAAATGCTCTCTGCGCCTGTGGCATGAAATATAAAATCCCCCAGTATTTCGGCGCCGTCCGATACCTTTACAGTTTTTATATTTTCGCTTATTTCCTTGTCTGACCAAGGGAATGTATAATAAATATATTCGGGGTCTATATCGAGTATTGTTCGCTCTCCGATTATTTCTCTGCCGCTTACGGTAAGAATACCGTCATCGGATATATCCCATTTGTAGCTGTCGTCTGCTAAAGCAAAAGAGCTTGTAAGCAGCGTTAATAATAGAATTGAGGTTAATTTTTTCATATAGCATACAATCCTTTCGTATGTGGCGGCATTCCCCTCAAAAAGAGGAGAATGCCTTGTTACGGTTAATTATCCAAATCAACCGTTCTTGTTTCTTCGTTCCATGAAATTTTAAGGTCAAATTCCTGTGCTACGGCGCGCACCGGAACATACATTTTGTCGTCTATAAATCTTGCGCACGGAGAAAGCGGAACGTAAAATCCGTTTGCCTGACCCTTTCTCATACCTATGAGGTTGGGTAGAATTTCGAGAATAACACCGTCCTTTGAAACAGTCAAAACGTATGTATCATCGTTAAAGTCTACGTCGCAGCCAACGTCTTTAAAGGATTCAGCCGGAACAAGAAGTCTTGAATTAATGAGAACGCATTTACTGTATTCCGGATTTGCCGTGCCGTTGATTTTAAACGTTACATTGGTTTCTTCTTTTGTAAAGCTGTTATAATATATAGCCTGATAATCAATGTATATTGCCGGGCATTCATAAATACTTCCGTCAGCACGTCTTTCCTCACCTGAGGTGTAGTCTACTCCGGGATATTCATCAAATGACCTTTCCCAATCTCCCTCATGATAGTCATACTGCGAGGCAAATTCACGTTGTTTTTTTCTGATATATTCATAGTCAGTATTGTATGCAAAGACTGTCAGTGTATTCATTAATGTAATGCAACTAAACAATATAATAAAAGATTTTTTAAACATTTTTTACCTCCTTATATGATTTTACATAGCTGATTTGTAAATATCAATTTCCATAGAAGACCAGTTTGTTAAAGCCCACATTGCAAAAACATATTTAGACCCTTTATCCAATGCTCTTTTGTAATTATTCCATTCATATGTATTAGCTGTACCGGGTTTTTCGTCAACATTATAAGCTCCCACATACTGTAATGTGCCGGTTGATGTATTTGTTAATTTATTTACAGTCATATACGGCTGTTTGTTTACATTTCTTATAATCGTGTTAAAATACATATAATTAGCAGTTGGAACAAAATAATAGGGAATTTCCAGACTGCTGGAGCTTTTTGTTGTCATTGAGTATATGTTATTCATATTCCATGCTGAATACGAGGATAACCTGGCTGCTCTGTTGGAGTTTTTTAAACTTTTATTATACTCTTCAACTGCGTCAGCCTGCTCCTTGATATAAATCATATCATCATCATATATAGAATAATCAATCATATTATCAAGTACGGTATAGCCTTCTTCTCTTGCTTTCGCAGCAGCAGCCTCTCTGTCTGCCAAGCTTGCAAAAGCACTTAGATTTAGAGTTGAAACAGCCATAATAGCGATGCAGCTTATTGTTATTAATTTTTTAAATTTTTTCATTATAATTTCTCCTTGTTTAGTTTAATAATGTTTCTTTTTATGACATTTATACAGAATTTAATTAAATTTAGAGAAACTCTTGACATACAGTAATATATATTATAAAATTAAAGTATGGGAGTTTTGGTTAAACCGTTTTTAACTTGTTGAGTGTGTTAAGGTGGGTTTATCGAAACTCTTTTTTTATATAAATGTCAGTGTGTTTTTTGCAATATTACATTGATTATTCATAAGCGGACAAAACGCATTTAAATCTTTTTATATGTATCAGCAGTAACCCTGCAAGGTTCAGCGTTTATGCCGCGCATTTAAATAAGTCATTGTAATGCTTTGCATTAATTATTTTTATTATTCAAATTAGAAACAATAGAAATAATTATTTTGTGAGTTTGTTGTAAAGCGCTTCGATTTTTGACGTGTGCGCGGCTTTGATTTTGGAAGCTTTATCAGACAGCTTTGGCTCATATGCTCCGCCGCATGAAGCAAGACCGAGAGCTTCCCAAAACAAATCTTCAGCCGTTGACGCCATACAGCTAAGCAGCTTATTTGTTATCTTCTTTTGCATGTTGCCCCTCCTTTCTGTTTGTCAGCAATCCTACATACATTAAAATAGCTATTGCTAACAAGGTTAATGATATAATCAACCCGATTTTTAGCTTATATGCTGACAATATAATTGACAGTATAGAGCATAAAAAGGTTGTTATCAAAGAGAAAAGTTTATTTGCTTTTTCTTCTGTTGCCGAAAGCTCCTTATTCGGATGGCGAACGGGTGAAAAAGCTAACATTGTTATAAGGCAGAAAAGACAACCTATGGAGGAAAACAATATGTAATTATCATATATGATTTTTCCGATTGCCATTATAATAATGTATGTTCCTACCGTAACTGTGCGGCAGAGCCAATATGTTTTTGCATGAAAGCCGCCGCTGAATCTGCGTATCGTCCACATTAATGACAAATAGATAACGCTCCAGACAAAAGTCTTTGTAACGAGTCCGGCAAATATAATAAGTGCAATATTTATTATATCTGAAAACATCAGCATAAATCCGGTACGATAGATTTCTGTTTTTTCTGCATCTATTATTTTCTCGTCCAATAATTTATTAATTAGTAAAGATAATAGTTTATCCATTTATTCCCTCACCGTTTTTGTAGTTATATTATAGCACATTATTTCCAATTTTGCAAGATGCCCGCTGGCACGAACTACAATATATAGGCACGAAATGCATAAATTTTAAATTTTTTTAAAAAATTATCACCAAAATCATCTCGGAATCAAAATATCACATATAAAGTAGTTGTCTTTTTCGTAATATCTTATTATACCGTCATATTTTTGAATTATTCTTTTAATGTTTTTTATTCCGAAACCGTGATATTTTTTGCTGATTTTTGTGGTTTGAAGGTTTTTGTTTTTATCAAGTACTGATTTATCAATGGAATTTTTTATAAAAACGGACAAAAAACCGTCTTGTATTTGGACATCAAGCTTTATTGTTTTTCGTTTGGAATCTTTGGAGGCCTCAATGGCATTATCGAATAAATTACCGAATAAAACTACTATTTCGTCATCGTTGAGGCTCTCAAGAGAATTTTCCATAACTCTTACAACACATCTTATACCGTGTTTTTCGCAAAGTGCAATTTTTGTGTTTGCAATAGCGTCAAAACAGTCGTTGCCGGTTTTTATAAGTGTTTTTATTGTTTCAAGCTGATTATTTATTACATTGTTTATGTATTCAAGCGCTTTTTCTTTGCTTTGTTCCAAAAGCTTTGACAACGTTGAAAAATGTATTACAAGATCATGATGTATGCCGCAGGTTTTAATATACAGATTTTCTATATCCTGTGCATTCTTTTTATCAATTTCGACCTTTTGCCGCAGAAGTGCAAGCTGAGAGGTTTTTTCAAGATCTCGGTTTATTTTTATAAAAAGATAATATATTAAAAAATTAGTCAGCATAATTCCTATTGCAACAAGAAATAATTCTGTGTTTAATTCGTTGTGCTTTAAATAAATCTGCATTATTCCGACGGTTGATATTTCCGTTATAATCGGCATTATTATGAAAAGAAGCATATTGCTTTTCTTTGCAATATAATTAAAACGGAATTTCAAAAGTATAATGCATATGATTATCAAAAGCGTTTTGCTTAAGGCTATCAGGTAAAAACGTGTTGGCGTAAAGCCGAAAATACTGTTTATATTTCCGTCCGGAAGTAAGCTGGCGCAAAGAATGGAAAACAGCGCAAGCGAATAAACAATACAGTTTATAAATCCGGACATGAACAATTTTACATCTGTATCGCCCTTTAAAAACAAAACACAATATATAAAATACATCGCCGCAAATATCAATCCTAAAAATGCTTCGTAAATATACAGCGTGTTCAAATATGTAATTATTGCAACTGTTACAATAAGGCTTAATATAAAACCTGCAACAGCTTTTATCCTTTTATATTTGCTCCCAAAATAAAGCGTAAGGAACATAAGGACTATAAACATTTCGAGTACATTAACTCCGATTTCAAATAAGCTTATCATCTCAAACTCCTTTTATAATCGCTGAATATAATTTGCGCATTTTTAAGCTTTTCCTCATTCCTCGTTACCGAGATTTTCTCCCCGTTTGAAAGCAATATGTTTTTTGTGTCAAAAAAATCTATGAATCGGCAGTTTATAAGGTAGCTTCTGTGAACGTATATGAAAAAGTCATCCGACAGCTGTTTATATGCTTCGTTTATGTTCAGACGATATGTCTTTTCTTTTCCCTCTTTTGTATATGCGCTTATATAGTGTCTGTCACTTTTAAAATATATTACCGATTTTTTATCAATCATATATGTTTTTTTATCAATAGTAAGAGGTATGGCAAGGTTTTCAAGCCGCTTTTGTTCAAGTTTTTCAATAAGCTCAGTCAAATCCTCATCAAGCATTTGCATATCCCTTTTGCTTACAAAGGAAAACGGTTTGTACCTGTACGATTGATACGCCAATTCTTCGTGAGCCGTCAGAAAGATTATTTCAAGATTTGAATGCATTGCCTGCAACTCTTTGGCAGCTTCGAAGCCTTCCATTTCGTATGCGCTGAATTTCAGCTTTTTTGATGAGTCCGGCATATCAATATCCGTAACGATAATATCAACATAGTTGTTGCGGCAGTACTCGATAAGTTCTTTATCGCTGTGTAGTTGAACTATGGTAAAGGTATGATTGTACGCTTTTATAATGTTCTCAATTCTTTTGTAAGTTTCGTTTAAAAATTCCGCATCGTCATCGCATATTGCTATATTCATAATTAACCTTCCTTTCTGACAAATTGTAAATTCCTTTATTAGTATTATATCACAATGTTTTATATTTGTAAATACTTTCGGCTTATTTTGGGATTAATAGTTATATATATAAGCAATTCAAAATTAAGGTGAAATTTTTGAAATAATTATTTGTATTTTTAATAATTTTGATTTACCTGCACATAATATTTTCAGAATACCTGCTGTAAAAATCATTTAAAGCCGTTGCAGGGCGGCGGAATGGAGAAGAATCATGATAAAGAAATTTATATCATCCGTGCTGTGCGCGGCAGTAATGCTGCAATTGGCAGGGTGCGGAAAAAAGGAAGAAAACGGTCAGGTTTATTTTCTTAATTTTAAACCTGAAATTGCCGATATTTATAAAGAAGTGGCGGAGGAATACAAAAAGGAAACCGGAAAAACCGTTAAGGTTGTAACGGCGGCAAGCGGTACGTATGAGCAGACGCTTAAGTCGGAAATTGCCAAAGCCAATCCGCCGACAATTTTTCAGGTAAACGGTCCTGTCGGTTATTCGGCATGGAAGGACTATTGCATGGATTTGTCGGGTACAAAGCTATATGATATTCTTTCCGACAAGGATATGGCTATAAAATCGGGTAACGGTGTGTATGCAATTGCGTATGCGGTTGAGGGTTACGGAATTATTTACAACGACGCAATAATGAAAAAGTACTTTTCCCTGCCCGATAAAAAAACTAAGCTTACATCGGCGCAGCAGATAAATTCTTTTGAAAAACTCTCCGAGGTTGTAAGCGATATGCAGTCGAAAAAGGACAAGCTCGGAATAGACGGAGTTTTTGCGTCAACATCTCTCGGCTCCGGCGACCAATGGAGATGGCAGTCTCATCTTGCAAGCATTCCTTTTTATCATGAATTTATCGAAAAAAATCCGGGACAAAGCACTATCATTTCCGGAGTCGAAACAAAAAAGCCGGAATTTAAATACAGCGACAACTACAAAAAAATATTTGATTTGTATCTTGACAATTCCGTTACCGATAAAAAGCTCTTAGGCGGAAAATCGACGTCGGATGCGATGGCGGAGTTTGCTCTCGGCAAATGCGCAATGGTTCAAAACGGCGATTGGTCGTGGGCGCAGATAAGTAATGTCGGCGGAAACACCGTTTCCGAAAGCGATGTTAAAATTATGCCGATTTATATGGGATTTAAGGACGAGGAAAAGCAGGGACTTTGTATCGGAACGGAAAACTATATTGCGGTAAACAATAAGGCGGATGAAAAATCAAAAGCTGAGTCGGTAGCGTTTTTGGAATGGCTTTTTACGAGTGATACCGGGAAAAAATACGTGTCGGGCAAGCTTGGATTTAATGCACCGTTTTCGTCATTTTCCGAAAGCGAACGTCCGGGCGACCCTCTCGGAAGACAGGTTATCGAATGGGCGGAATCGGGAAAAAACAACATCGAATGGACGTTTTTATCATTTCCCTCCGATGAGTTTAAAAACTATTTCGGAAATGCGCTCCTTGAATACGCTCAGGGAAATTCCGATTGGGAAAATGTAAAGAAAACCGTTATCGAGAAGTGGGAAAGCGAGAGAAACAAATAAGAAGGGTGATATGATGGGAAAGACAATAAAAAAATATTTTCCGCTTTTTGTTTTGCCGACCTTCATTGCGTTTGCGGTATCGTTCATTCTGCCGTTTTTACTTGGAATTTGCCTTTCTTTTTCGGATTTTACAACCGTTACGGACGCACGCTTTAACGGAATACAAAATTATATCCGTGCGTTCTCAAACAGGGATTTTTTAAATGCGCTTTGGTTTACAGTTAAGGTTGCCTGCACCGATATTATAACAATAAACGTATTTGCGTTTTTTCTTGCAATGCTTTTGACTAAAAGGATTTTCGGACAAAATCTTTTCAGAACGGTGTTTTTTATGCCGAATCTTATAGGCGGAATAGTTCTCGGTTATATATGGCAGCTTATTATAAACGGTATTCTGCACCGTGCGGGAGTTACCATAACGTATAAGGCATCTTACGGATTTTGGGGACTTGTGATATTGTCTAATTGGCAAATGATAGGATATATGATGGTGATTTATATTGCCGGACTGCAAAATATTCCGCCCGAGCTTAACGAGGCAGCAAAAATCGACGGTGCAAAACCGCTTCAAATTCTGAAAAACGTGACGGTACCGCTTGTAATGCCGTCTGTTACGATTTGTCTTTTTCTTACGCTGTCGAATTCGTTTAAAATGTTCGACCAAAATCTTGCGCTTACAGCCGGCGCTCCGTCTAAACAGACGCAAATGCTGGCGCTTGATATTTACAACACATTTTACGGTTCCGTCGGCTATGAGGGAGTGGGGCAGGCAAAAGCGGCGGTGTTTTCGGTTATCCTTGCGGCAGTCGGATTTTGGCAGCTTCGCTTAACGGGGAGAAGGGAGATTGAACAGTAGTGGATAAAAAGAATATTGCACTGACCGTTTTTCTGTCCGTGCTTGCCGTTTTGTTTCTGATGCCGATAATTATCGTGTTTATAAATTCGTTTAAAGGACAGTTTTATATCGCAGATATGCCGTTTAAACTGCCGAACGCCGATACGTTTACGGGATTTGAAAACTATGTGCGGGGAATTGAAAAAACCGGATTTGAAAAAGCGTTTGCCTATTCGCTTTTTATTACTGTGTTTTCGGTTGCTGTTATTGTCTTTTTCCCGTCAATGACGGCTTGGTATATTGTAAGGGTTAACGATACGCTTTCGAGATTTTTGTACTTTGCGTTTGTTTTATCTATGGTTATACCGTTTCAGATGATAATGTTTACGCTTGTAAAGCTTGCAAACCTCTTTGCGCTTGACAATCCTGTCGGTATAATTGCCGTATATCTCGGACTTGGCAGCGGTCTTTCGGTTTTTATGTACTGCGGATTTGTAAAATCAATTCCTCTTGAGATTGAGGAGGCGGCTATGGTTGACGGCTGTAATCCTCCGACAACGTTTTTTAAAATAATTCTGCCGATTTTAAAGCCTATCGCAATAACGGTTGCAATACTCAATGCCATGTGGATATGGAACGATTATCTTCTGCCGCTTTTACTCATAGGCAGCGACTACAAAACAATTCCGATAGCTGTTCAGTACCTGAAGGGCGGCTATGGCTCGATAGATATGGGCGCAATGATGGCGCTTTTGGTGCTCGCCGTTATACCGATTGTGATATTCTATCTGTTTTCGCAGCGATATATCATTGAGGGTGTAGTCGCAGGTGCGGTTAAGGGATAGCCGAAAAAACAGCCCGAACTTCGGTTTTCAGAGGTGAATACACGCTTTTGATGAGTTAAAGTGCTTGATAATACAACAGCATTATAAGTATTTTAACCCGGTATTGCCGACATTCTTTTTCTGAAAACCGTACGAGTTCGGTCAAGCCTCCGAGCGAACTGTTCGGGGGTTTTGATATATTGCCGTTTTTTTGAGTTAAATTTACTATATTTGACCGAACGTACTTGACTAAAGCGTTATTTTGGGTTATAATATTAGATGGTTTTAAAATGTTAAACAGAAAGGTTTAATTGTATGATATATTTGGATAATGCGTCAACGACAAAGCCGTCACAAAATGCAAAAGCGGCTGTTTTGGACGCTATGGAGCAATTCGGAAATCCGTCATCACTGCACAGACTCGGTATGGATGCTGAAAAGGTTGTTGAAAAAGCGAGAGAAGCAGTTGCAAATCGGCTCGGAGCGGCAAAGAAAACCGTATTTTTCACCTCGGGCGGTACGGAGGCAAACAATACGGCAATTTTCGGGGCGGCACGTGCGCTTGAAAAACGCGGTAAGCACGTGATAACGTCAAGTATTGAACACCCGTCTGTACTTGAAGCATTTTCGGAGCTTGAAAAAAGAGGTTTTTCGGTTACATATTTGTCGGCGGACAAAAGCGGCAGAGTAAATTTGAATGAGCTTGAAAATGCGCTTTCAAAAGAAACGGTACTTGTGAGTGTTATGGCGGTTAATAACGAAACGGGTGTCATTCAGCCTATAAAGCAGATAAGCAATATTGTGCATGACGTCAGCCCTGTTGCCGTTGTTCATTCCGACTGCGTTCAGGCGTTTTGCAAGACCGATTGCCGGCTCAGAGAACTCGGTGCCGATATGGTAAGCGTAAGCAGTCATAAAATTCACGGACCTAAAGGCGTTGGTGCGCTTTGCATAAATAAAGGCAGAGTGCTTCCGCTGCTTTTCGGTGGTGAACAGCAGATGAAAGTTCGTCCGGGTACGGAAAATGTGCCGGGCATCGCAGGCT
>CAKSPW010000043.1 GCA_934486495.1 uncultured Clostridia bacterium | reverse complement strand
TTAAATCCTCAATTGTGTACTTATCCTTAAGTGTTGGTTTGTTCATTTTATTTACCTGCCTTTTATCTGTTTCTCGGTGCTTTCGGCTTATCAAACGTATACATTTCAGCCGGCGCAAGGAATATTATAACGAACATCATAAGGTGAGTAAGCACGGCTGAGATAAGCTGAAATTCTTCGGCATGATTGCCGGTTATGTAAATTCTGTTTAAAAACAGGTTTGCAAGCTTCATCGGCATAAACATAAACGAATATGCACTCGGCAGCGTTTTATCCCCGATGAAAATAAGAAACAACACATTGATTGCCGCAAATATAAGGTATGCGGTAACGTTTACGTTGTAATAAATTCTTCTGTTACCCATACTGTAATAGAATACTCTGAAAAAGTATATGTTTGCAATTGTAAATATTGCAAGCGATGCCCCCATAAATCTGAATGCCCACGACTCCGAGTTTGAAAAGCCCAAAGCATAAAGTATTGCAAACGGCAGGGAGCTGAGCACTGAAATTATAAGTATTTCCGCAATACGTCTTAAAAGAAAAGGAAATTTCGGCGCTTTTTCATCTCCGAATTCTATCACGTTTCCGCTTTCGTCAACAACTCTGTTGCCCGAATTTGTTTTATCGTCTTTTTTAGCCATGCGTTCTAACCTCCGATTATGATGTTATTCTTAATTATATCATATAAAAGGAGGCAATTCAAGTGTTTTTCCGTAAAATTCAAAAAAAATTTAACAAAATTGACATAGATGTTGACAATTCGTGCTTTTGCTGATATAATCTATTAAGCTGAAAAACTGTAATTTTGTTCGGCAAATATAAATTATTTTGAGAGGGGAAAATAAATGGATTATTTAAAACCTGAGAGGATTGTATTGTCGGAAAAAGTTTCCGATGCTAAGCAGATACTGAAGGGTGAGCCGATTCAACCCGATTTTGACTATGATAACAGCTGCAGGATAGATAAGGGCGGCTTTGTATTGCTTGATTTCGGACGAGAGATTGTCGGAGGTATATCAATTGCCGTTGAAGCGGCGGAGCATGACCCGGAGGCTACTAAAATCAGAATTGTTTTCGGTGAGAGTGTGTCGGAGGCAATGAGTACGATAGGCTGCAAAAATGCGACAAATAATCATACGGTGCGGGACTTTGAGGAAGATGTGTATAAGCTCAGCACGGGGCATTATGCAAACACAGGCTTCAGATTTGTAAAGATAGAGGCTGTAAGTGGCTGGATAAAGGTTAAAAGTATTGCCGCAACGCCTGATATTCGTCCGCTCGATTATGTCGGCTCTTTTAAGTGCAGCGATGAATTGCTCAATAAAATATGGGATACCGGCGCATATACCGTTCAGCTTAATACTCACGATTTTATTTGGGACGGTGTAAAGCGTGACAGACTTGTTTGGGCAGGCGATATGCATCCCGAGGTGTCAACCTTTTTTGCGGCATTCGGTTATGACGACGCTATAAAAAACAGCTTAAATCTTGCCGTTAAAAGCACAAAGCAAGGCGAGTGGATAAACGGCTTTACCACATATTCGGTGTGGTGGATGATAGTTCAGCATGATTTGTTTATGTATACCGGAGATTTGGAATACTTAAAGAAACAGACTGACTACATAAAGGATATATGCGACAGATTGTTTGAAAAAATAGACGGCGGATATTCGTTCGGTAAAATTGAAAGCTTTGTCGATTGGAGCAGCAGAGATACCGAAAGTGAGATAGAGGGCGCAAAATCAGTTATTTGTATAGGACTTAAAAAGGCGAAAACCATTTTTGACTTTTTGGGTATTTCCGATTATTCCGAAAAGTGCGCAGATTATGCGGAAAAAGCAGAAAATGATAAATGTGCCGTATCGGTCAACAGAAGAATAGCCGCAATTAATATACTCGCAGGCAGAAATTCCGATGAGGATATATCGTCGGTTTCCGGTAATTCGGCGGAAAATATGTCGTGCTTTTTCGGATTTTACGTACTTCTTGCAAAATGTATGCTCGGTCAGTACGGCGAATGCTATGATATTATAAAGAAGTTTTGGGGAGGTATGCTCAGCGTCGGCGCTACAACGTTTTGGGAGGATTTTGATATAGAGTGGCTTAAAGGCGCAGCTCCGATAGATGATGTTGTACCCGAGGGCAAGATTGATATTCACGGCGATTACGGAAAGTATTGCTACAAAGGCTTTCGTCACAGCTTGTGTCACGGCTGGGCGAGCGGACCGACTGCCGTTTTGACAAGATATGTTCTGGGCGCAAGCATTACAAAACCCGGCGGAAGTGAAATTGTAATTAAACCTCAGCTCTGTGACCTTGATTGGGCGGAGGGTGATTTCCCGACAATGTACGGCGCTGTTCATATTAAGCATATAAAGGAAAACGGAAAGATAAAAACGCAATATACCGCACCGGAAGAGGTTAAAGTTATTTTGAAATAATGCGCTTGCAGGGGCAAATATGTCTCAAAAAAATAAAATACACCGCTGTCGGCCGAAAACTTTTTAAAAATGCTTTCGGCCGATATTTTTATTGTACTTAATCCTCTTTTTGCGCTATCCGGATTGATTACCTATTATATTACACAATAAATCACCCCGAATGTATAGCTTTTTTTGAAAAATGAAATAATATTTTTGTCTTTTTAAAATAGTATTGACATTTGCCGAAAAAAAAAGTATAATATAAAGTGGTATCGTGGAGGAAAATGGATACCGGAAGGAAGGAAACATAATGGAGCGTAGTGTATACCTTGATAATAATGCGACTACTAAGCTTAGCAGGGAAGTCTTTGAAAAGATGACACCTTATTTAACCGACGTGTACGGAAATGCGTCATCAAAGTTTTATGAGGTCGGCAGACAGGCGGAGACGGCTTTATACGAGGCTCGAGAAAAGGTTGCAGACTTGCTTGGCGCAAAGCCGACGGAAATATATTTTACCGGCTCGGGCTGTGAGGCGGACAACTGGGCACTTAAGGGAATAGCATTTGCAAACAAGGGCAAAGGAAATCATATAATAACGTCATCGATAGAGCATCACGCAATACTCAATACTTGTGCATGGCTTGAAAAGCAGGGCTTTGAGATTACGTATCTGCCGGTTGACAAGGACGGTGTCGTATCACCGGAAAGCGTTGAGGCGGCAATAACAGAAAATACAATACTTATAAGTATCATGACGGTTAATAACGAAATCGGAACAATTGAGCCGATTAAGAAGATAAGCGATATTGCAAAATCACACAAAATTCTTTTTCATACCGATGCGGTACAAGCTGTCGGGCATATGAAAATTGACGTGAAGGATTTGGGTGTTGATATGCTTTCGCTTTCGGCACATAAATTTCACGGACCGAAGGGCGTCGGTGCGCTGTATATAAGAAACGGAGTAAAGATAGATAATCTTATTCACGGCGGCGGTCAGGAACGCGGCAAAAGAGCCGCAACGGAAAACCTTGCCGGGATAGTCGGACTTGCAGCGGCGCTTGAGGCGGCTGTTCGTGATATGGATAAAAATATCGAACATTGCCAAAGACTTCAAAAGCGCATTATTGACGGGATTGAAAGCAAAATCCCGTATTGCCGTTTGAACGGTCCGAGAGAAAACAGAGCGTGCAGCAATGTTAATTTCTCATTTAAATACATTGAGGGCGAATCGATACTTATGCTTCTTGATATGAAGGGTATAGCGGCGTCGAGCGGAAGTGCGTGCGCATCCGGCTCTCTTGATCCGTCACACGTTTTGCTTGCGATAGGTCTGCCGCATGAAATTGCTCACGGCTCATTAAGACTTAGCGTCGGAAGTGAAACGACTGATGATGATATTGATTATCTTCTTGAGGTTTTACCGCCCATAATTCAAAGACTGCGTGATATGTCACCGCTTTATGAAGAGGTAAAAAACGAGAATTAATCGTATAGTTATTTTTGCGAGAGGAGAATGATTTGTTATGTACAGCGAAAAGGTAATGGACCATTTTGCAAATCCGAGAAATGTCGGAGAAATAGAAGATGCAAATGCGGTAGGTCAGGTTGGAAATCCCAAATGCGGAGATATAATGAAAATTTATATGGACATTGAGGATAATATTATAAAGGATGTAAAGTTTAAAACATTCGGCTGCGGTGCGGCTATTGCAACGAGCTCAATGGCAACGGAAATGGTTAAGGGCAAAACGGTTGACGAAGCTTTGGCACTTACAAATAAGGCAGTTATGGAGGCGCTTGACGGACTCCCGCCCGAAAAGATTCACTGCTCTGTTTTGGCAGAGGAAGCAATAAGAAGTGCGATTGAGGATTACAAAAAGCGTCAGGGTATGGAGGTCGAGAAAAAAGGCTGTGATTTCTGCTGTAAAAAGTGCAGACAGGGAGAAGATGCACAGTAATTTCCCGTGTGCTTATTGCCGTGCTTTATTTTAGGCGGCAATAAGCAAATACTTTGGCGAAATGAGGGGTTTTATTTGAAAATAATAGTTGACGCTTTCGGCGGAGATAATGCGCCGGAGGTACCCGTTGCGGCGGCAGCGGAGGTTGCCGAAAATTCCGATACAGAGATAATTCTTGTCGGTAAAGAGGATATTATAAACAAGCTTCTTTTAAAATATCCGAATGCAAAGGGAAAAATTACGGTACATAATGCGCCTGAAATTATTACGAATAACGAGCCGCCGGCTGCCGCTGTGAGAGAAAAAAGAAATTCATCCGTCGTTGTCGGCGCAGCGCTTTTGAGAGAAGGTGCGGGCGATGCGTTTGTTTCTGCCGGAAATACCGGAGCGCTTCTTGCGGCAGGACTCATGGGTGTGGGTAGAATAAAGGGAATCAGACGACCTGCTCTTGCGGCTGTTTTGCCGAGTGAAAACGGAGGCGTTCTGCTTCTTGACTGCGGAGCAAACGTAGGCTGTAAACCTGAGGACCTTAAAAATTTTGCCGTAATGGGAAGCATTTACATGAAAAAGCTTATGGATAAGGAAAATCCGTCCGTTGCGCTTTTGTCAAACGGTCAGGAAGAGGAAAAAGGCGATGAAACGGTAAAGGCAGCACATGAGCTTTTAAAAGAAGCAGATATTAATTTTATCGGCAATGTCGAGGGCAGAGATATTATGACCGGAGCGGCGGACGTTATTGTCTGCGACGGTTTCGGCGGAAATATTGCCCTTAAAACGATAGAGGGTACCGCTTCGGTGCTTGCAAAAGAGATAAAGGGCTTGTTTAAAAAGAATGCATTGTCGCTTTTTTCGGCATTGCTTGTTAAAAAGGATTTGGACAAATTCAAAAAGAAGTTCGATTATAAAGAATACGGCGGTGCGCCGCTTTTGGGGATAAAAAAGCCGGTTTTGAAAGCACATGGCTCTTCAACCGTTAAGAGCTTTAAGGCGTGCATACATCAGGCGGAAAAATGGGTTGACAGAAACGTTAATTCCGAAATTTTATCGGCCGCGGAAAAGAATTAAATAACATTTGACAGATAAAATAATTCCGGAGGAGTTTTACAATGAATGAACTTGAAAGAGTAAAAAAGGTTTTGGCCGAGCAATTGGGAATAGATAAAAATACAGTGCGTTCGGATACATCCTTTATAGATGATTTGGGTGCGGATTCTCTTGACGTCGCCGAGCTTATTATGGGTATTGAAACAGAGTTCGATATTGAAATACCCGATGAGGCGGCGGAGCGGTTTGTAACGGTTGGTGATGCCGTTGATTATATAAAAGAAACAGTATAATGCTTGCGGCAGATTTTAAAATCTGCCGCAAATTTAGAAAAGCTTCTCATGTTTTGAATTTGCTTTGTCGGGATTTCTAAGAAAACAAATTCAAAAAACGAGCAGCGAAAATATAAAATAAGAGGTGCTTGTAATGGAAAATCTTGAACAGATACAGGAGAAAATAGGTTATACCTTTAAAAATCAATCGTTGCTTGAAAGTGCGATAACCCACAGCTCATACGCAAACGAAAATCAGTGCGACAATAACGAGCGTCTGGAATTTTTGGGCGACTCGATACTTAGCCTTGTTGTAAGCGATTGTCTTTTCAAAAAATACGGTCATGTAAACGAGGGCAGACTTTCAAAAATAAGGGCAAGTCTTGTGTGCGAACAGTCGCTTGCGCAAATTGCAAAGAAAATTGATTTGGGAAATATAATAAGATTGGGAAAAGGCGAAGAAAAAATGGGCGGCAGAGACAGAGCGTCCATTGTTTCCGATGCGTTTGAAGCGCTTATTGCCGCAATATATCTTGACAGCGGAATAAGAAGCGTAACAAAGTGGATACTGAAGCTTATGAAAAACGAAATAGCCGAAGCGGAGCAGAAAAAGGTTTTCGGTGATTTTAAAACTCAGCTTCAGGAAATGGTGCAAAAAAGAAATCATGCAAGGGTAAGCTACAGACTTATTGAGGAAAAAGGCGAGGAGCACATTAAGGTGTTTGTTATAGCAGCTGATGTAAACGGTAAGGAAATGGGAGTCGGAGAAGGCTTCAGCAAAAAAGAGGCTGAGCAAAATGCCGCTCAAAAAGCTGTTGAAGTGTTGACAAAATGAAGCATTACAACATACCTGTATTCGTTCCGCATTCGGGCTGTCCGCACGATTGTGTGTTTTGTAATCAAAAGCGCATAACGGGGCGCACAGAGCCTGTAAATGCGGCAGGAGCAAGAAAAATAATAGATGATTATTTGGAAAATGTCAGACCCGACGGCTTTGTTGAAATAGCATTTTTCGGCGGCAGCTTCACGGGGATACCTATTGAAAATCAAAACGAGCTTTTATCGCTTGCAAGCGGCTATGTAAAGAGCGGTTCGGTAAACGGAATAAGGCTTTCGACAAGACCGGATTATATAAACAAGGAAATACTCGAAAACTTAAAGCGTTTCGGCGTAACAACGATAGAGCTTGGCGTTCAGTCGCTTAATGACGAGGTTCTTTGCCGTTCGATGCGAGGTCACGGCAGCGAGTGTGTGGCGGAGTCGGCACGTCTTATAAAGGAATACGGCTTTTCTCTCGGACTTCAGATGATGACGGGACTACCGGGAGATACTCCGGAAAAATCATATGATACGGCGGTTAAAATAGCCGATATGGCGCCCGATTTTGTGCGCATTTATCCGACTCTTGTTATAAAGGATACCGCTCTTGCGGACATGCTCAAAAGCGGGGAGTACACACCGTTTACGCTTGAGGAAACGGTTAAGCTGCTTGCAGATATAAAACAGCTTTTCGATTTGAAAAATATAACAGTAATACGTATGGGACTTCAAACAACGGAGGAAATATCACCGAATGCATCTGTTGTCGCAGGACCGTATCATGCCGCAATAGGCGAGATGGCAGAGAGTGAAATATATAAAATAAAGCTCGAAAAACTGCTTGTCGGAATAAGCAATAAGACCGTTACGGTCGGATGTGCGAAAAGCGATGTATCAAAGGTAGTGGGACATAAGCGGAGAAACGCTATATATTTTCTTGAAAAGTACGGAATAAGGCTTTTTGCGGCAGGCGATGAGCATACAAAAAGCGGTGAATTAAGAATTATTGAGGTGAAATAAATTTGTTTTTAAAAAGACTTGAGCTTCAGGGCTTCAAATCGTTTGCGGATAAAACGGTGCTTGATTTCGGCAGCGGTGTAACATCTGTTGTCGGACCGAACGGCAGCGGAAAGAGCAACATCTCCGACGCTATCCGCTGGGTTATGGGTGAAATGAGTGCAAAATCTCTGCGAGGTGCGAATATGCAGGACGTTATATTTGCCGGCACAGAGAAAAGAAAACCGCTTAACTATGCGGAGGTAAGCCTTGTTCTCGACAACAGCGACAGAGTTTTTAATCTCGATTATGATGAGGTTATCGTAACACGCCGTGTTTTTCGTTCGGGCGAAACGGCATATCAAATAAACAGGTCAAATTGCAGATTAAAGGATATTCATGAGCTTTTTATGGATACCGGTTTGGGACGTGACGGTTATTCGATTATCGGTCAGGGAAACGTTGCGCAGATTTTATCGTCTAAGGCTGAGGACAGAAGAAATATTTTTGAAGAAGCGGCAGGAATATCAAAGTATAAATATAAAAAGGAGGAGGCACAGCGAAAGCTTGCGCAGGTTGACGAAAACCTCGTAAGAATAGGCGATATAGCCTCCGAGCTTGAAAGCCAAATCGTACCGCTTAAGCATCAGTCGGAAAAGGCGAGAAAATATCTTGCGATATATGATGAATTTAAAGCACTCGATATAAATATATCAATGCTTACACTCAAAAAAAATGAAGCAAATACCATAGAGGTAAATGAAAAAGCGGAGCTTGTAAACAGTGAAATTGAAGATATAAGAAGCCGTGAGAGCGAAACGGAGAAGAAAATCTCGTCGATGTACGAGGAAAGCAATGCACTCGACAGCGAGCAGGCTGAAAAAAACAGACAGCTTGTGGAAAACCGCTCCAAAATTATGGAGTGCAAAAATGAGATTTCACTTGCCGAAAACACGGCTAAAAACAACGAATCCATGATAATCCGTCTTGAAAACGAGGCGGAGGAGCTTAAAAAAAGGATTGAAAGCAAAAATCAGGAGGCACAAAGGCTTGCTGAAGAAACAGAGGATAAAAAGCAAAATCTTACATCGGTAGCGGAGGAGCTGTCGCAAGTTCAAAAAGAGGACGCTGAAATATCCGGAAAAATATCGGCTACGGAAGCGGAAATATCGGCGCACAAAACAAAGGTTATTGATATTTTGAGCCAAATCTCATCAGAAAAGGCGAAAATAAGCGGTATCGAAACGCTGAGAGAAAATTTTCTTTCAAGAAGAAGTGCGCTCGATGATGAAATAAAAAACAGCAGAGCCGATATGGAAAACAGGCTTTCGGAGCAAAAGGAGATTGAAAGCAAAAAAGCGGAAACGGAAGAAAAGCACAGAAAGCTTACAGACCTCATAAATAAACAGAATATTACGCTTAAAGAAAAAAGCGAGCAGCTTATGAAAATGAGCGACGAAAACAATACGATTCAGATTGATTATCGCTCAAAATCGTCAAAACTTCATATTTTGGAGGATATGGAAAACGATTACGACGGATATTCAAAGAGCGTTAAGGTTATAATGCGCTCGGACGAAACTAAAAAGCTGTCGCTTTACGGAACGGTTGCCGGACTTATGGAAACGGACGAGAAATTTGCGCTTGCGATAGAAACGGCACTCGGCGGTGCAAGTCAAAACATCGTTGTAGAAACGGAGGAGGACGCAAAGGCGGCAATCGCATTTTTGCGCAGAACAAATTCGGGACGTGCAACGTTTTTGCCTATTTCGTCTGTTCGCGGGCGTGAACTTGACAATGTTAAGGAAATCAGCGCACAAAAGGGATTTCTCGGCATTGCAAGCAGCTTAATATCATATAATAAAAAATATGACGGGATAATGAAAAGCTTACTCGGCAGAGTTGTCGTGGTTGATAATATCGACAGCGGTATAGCTATGAGCAGACATTTTTCGTATAGATTCAGGGTTGTAACACTAAGCGGTGATGTGCTGAATGCAGGCGGTTCAATGTCGGGAGGAAGCAACAGCCGTACCGGCGGATTTTTATCAAGAGCGGCAGAAATAAAAAGACTTAAGTCGGAGCGAATTGCGCTTGAGGATAAGATAAGGGAAAATACCGAGGCTGTTAATACCTTAAAATCCGAAATGCAAAGTATAAAAACACGTCTTGAGTCATATATTCCCATGCAGCGTGAATACGAAAACGAAATATTAAAATGCAGTGAGGCGCTAAAGCATATAAGTGAGTTTTTATCAGGCGGAAACAGTACGCAAAGCGGCTATGAAGACGAGCTTAAAAGGATTGAGGAAAAGCTGTCGGAAACGGGCGAGAAAATTGCGCAGTCACTTTCAAATGTCCGCAGACTTGAGGCGAGCGAAAAAGAGGAAAACGAGCAAATCGAAGCGCTCGGAGAAAAGCTCGATAATGAGAAAAATCAAAAGAGCGAATGCGCCGAAAACGCTATGCAGCTGACTCTTAAATTGACTGAAATACGTCATGATATCGACAGTGCGCAAAGTCGCAGAAATCAGCTTCTTTCCGAGGCGTTATCGTCGAATGAAGAAATGAAAAACAAGCTTGGCGATGCCGATACGATAAAGAATTCAAAGGGTGCGCTCGACTATACAAAGTCGGAAAAGCAAAATCAGATAGATGAGCTTTCAAAGGAGGAGGAAAGACTGTCCTCCGAGATAGACAGCTTGTCGGAGAGAAAAAGCAAAATAACGGAAATGCTTAAGCAAATTCAAGGCTCAAGCAAGGAGCTGACAGACAGATTAATTCTTTTGCAGCAGGAGCTTTCACGAGTTGCCGCAAAGCAAACAAAGCTTACAATGGAGAAGGATAATATTATAAGTAGACTTTGGGATGACTATGAGCTTACATATTCCGATGCAGAGGAGCGTTTTTCAGAGCCGGAAAACGAAAAAGAAGATACGGCAAGACTTGCGGAACTTAAGGGCAAGCTTAAAAATCTCGGTAATGTCAACATGGATTCTATTGAAGAATACAAGGCGGTGTCGGAGAGATTTGAGTTTATGTCAAAGCAGAAAAAAGACCTTGAGGAGTCGAAGGACAATCTTGAAAAAATTATTGTTTCAATGGTTGAGCTTATGGAAAAGCATTTTACGGAGCAGTTTAATGAGATAACGGAGAGCTTTAGCTTTGTGTTTAAGGAATTGTTCGGCGGCGGTAAGGGTAAGCTTTATCTTCATGATCCCGACAATGTTTTGGAAAGCGGAATAGAGATAGATGTTCAGCTGCCGGGAAAGGGACTTCAAAATATAAACCTCTACTCCGGCGGAGAAAAGTCGTTTATTGCAATTGCATTGCTGTTTGCGATACTTAGAGTAAAGCCGACTCCGTTTTGTATTTTAGATGAGATAGACGCAGCGCTCGACGATGTAAATGTTGCAAGATTTGCGACATATCTTAAAAACTATATCGAGCAGTCACAGTTTATCGTCATAACTCACAGACGAGGAACTATGGAGGCGGCAAATATAATGTACGGAGTTACAATGCAGGAAAAGGGAGTATCCAAGCTTCTTTCATTGCATATTGACGATGTTGACGAAAGCATGGCAAATTGAAAGGGTTGAATTATGGGTTTTTTTGATAAATTAAAAAGCGGTCTCGGCAAAACGAGAGAGGCGATATCAAATCAGGTAAATAATGTTTTTAAGGTATTTGTAAAGGTTGACGAGGAATTGTTCGAAAACCTTGAAGAAGCGCTTATTATGGCTGATATGGGTGTGGAAACATCAACGTATATAATCGAGGAGCTAAGAGACAGAGTGAAGTCGGAGCATATAACCGACGGCAATGACGTAAAGGATAAGCTTAAGAAAATTATTTCGGAAATACTTTTGGAAAACGACAGCTCCATGCACCTTGAAACAAAGCCGTCGGTAGTGCTTGTTATCGGTGTGAACGGTGTCGGGAAAACAACATCTATAGGAAAGCTTGCCGCACACTATAAGGCGAGCGGTAAAAAGGTTATGCTTGCCGCCGCCGATACTTTCAGAGCAGCCGCAATTGACCAGATTTCAATATGGGCGGAGCGCACCGGTGTCGATCTTATCAAGCAGCAGGAAAACAGTGACCCTGCGGCTGTTATATTTGATGCCTGCAATGCGGCTAAAAACCGCGGCTGCGACATACTTATATGCGATACGGCGGGCAGACTTCACAATAAGAAAAATCTTATGGCGGAGCTTGAAAAAATAAATCGTGTTATCGAGCGTGAGCTTCCGGGCGCAAGCAAGGAAGTTTTACTTGTTCTTGACGCCACGACAGGTCAAAACGCCGTAAGTCAGGCGCATCTGTTTTCGGAGGCGGCAAACATTACGGGAATAATTCTTACAAAGCTTGACGGCACCGCAAAGGGCGGAATAGTTGTCGCAATTTCAAAGGAGCAGAATATTCCGGTTAAGTTTGTCGGAGTCGGAGAGGGTGTTGACGATTTGCAGGAGTTTTCCCCGTCTGATTTTGCCAAGGCAGTGTTTGAGGAATAAAAAGAGGCGGTGTAAAATTGAAACCGAAAATTAAAGTAATATTTCCGCTTATAGACGACCCGTTTTTATCGGAAATAAGAGTTGAGCATTTAAGTATTTCAAAACAGCGTCGCAGAGTTTGGATTACTTTGGCCGATAAGGTGCCCGATGAGCAAATTGAGCGCCTTATTAATATGATTAAAACTATATATAAGCTCGACGGCGTTAAAGTAATGAATTTGGAAAAAAACGATATAGAAAAGCCCGAGCTTAAATATCACCTGAGTCCGGCACAAAAGAAAAATGCCGATTTTGAGGAAAGTGCAAAAAGCGGCGACAGACCGTATGTAGTCGTATCGGAAACGCTTTTGGGCAGAGGCATAAGAGATTATCTTTCAAATATACATGAAATAGACGAAAATTCCGGCAGAGTTACATTTAAATGTCATGTTTTCGGAATGGAAGCAAAGGATATTACCGCAAGAAAAACCGGTAAGGAATATCACATAATTATGCTCGATGTCACAGATTATACGGATTCGATAACGGTGCAGATTTTCATGAATAAAAAAGAAGATGACAGTCAATATGAAAACTTTGTGTCCAACGTCAAAAAAGGCAGCTTTTTGATTATAAGAGGCAGGGCGGAGTACAACAATTATGCACATGAGGTTATGGTGAGTGCGGACGGTGTTGCCCTTTGCTCCGATTTCAGAGAAAAGCGCGTCGATGAAAGCCCCGAAAAACGTGTGGAGCTTCATATGCATACGCAGATGTCGGCAATGGATGCCGTGACGTCGGCAAAAGACCTTATAAACAGAGCTATCAGCTGGGGACATAAGGCAGTTGCGATAACCGACCACGGAGTTGTGCAGTCGTACCCCGACGGTATGAAAGCGTCGGATAACAATAAGAAAATCAAGGTAATATACGGTGTAGAGGGTTATCTCATAGACGACTCGAAAATGATAACATACGGCTGTGATAATGTAAACTCAAGCAGTACGTTTGTTGTGTTTGATATAGAAACAACAGGATTCAGTAAAACCAAGGATGCCATAATCGAGATAGGTGCCGTTAAAATTTCGGACGGAAAGATAATTGACAGATTCAGTGCGTTTGTAAATCCGAACCGTCATATACCGGAGAGAATTACCGAGCTTACAAGCATAACCGATGATATGGTATACGATGCGGAAACGATAGATACGGTTTTGCCGAAATTTCTTGAATTTTGCAAGGACAGCGTTTTGGTTGCTCATAATGCGTCATTTGATACGGGATTTATAAGGGAGAATTGTAAGCGTTTGTCACTTACATATGATTTTCCGCATATGGACACACTCGTGCTTGCAAGATGTATTCATCCCGAATTTCCGAATCATAAACTTGATACGCTTGTAAAAAACTATGGGGTAATGCTCAACAATCATCATCGTGCGGTAGACGATGCTGAGGCAACGGCAGAGGTTTTCCTAAAAATGCTTGTTGAGGTTGACAATACCGAGGGTGCTGAAATTCCAAATCTGAACACGTTTTACGATATCCGAAACGCTTCAAAAAAAACAAGGGCGCATCATGTTATTTTGCTTGCAAAAAATCACCGTGGTGTGAGAAATATATATGAAATGGTTTCCGCATCACATCTTAAATATTTTTTCAGAACACCGAGAATACCGAAAAGTCTTCTGAGTGAAAAAAGAGAAGGTATTATAGTCGGTTCGGCGTGTGAAGCGGGCGAACTTTTCAGTGCTATGGTTGACGGTGCAAACGATGAAGAACTTGAGGAAATTGCAAAGTACTACGATTACCTTGAAATTCAGCCGCTCGGAAATAACGAGTACCTTATCCGTTCCGAAGATCACCCCGAAATAACAACGGTTGAGCATCTGAAAAACTTTAACCGCCGAATTGTTGCGCTCGGCGAAAAAATGAATAAGCCTGTCGTTGCAACGTGCGACGTCCACTTTATCGATCCCGAGGGTGCGGATTTCAGAAAGATTTTAATGCATTACAAAGGCTTTAAAGATGCCGTAAATCAGGCGCCGCTGTATTTTAGGACAACGGAAGAAATGCTCGATGAGTTTAAATATCTCGGGGAAGAAAAGGCATACGAGGTAGTGGTTAAAAATACAAATCTTATCGCCGATATGATTGAAGATGTGCGGCCTATACCGCCCGATAAATGTCCGCCCGAAATTGAGGGTGCGCAGGACGATATTGTAAACGATTCACACAGAAAGGCAAAAGAAATTTACGGAGATCCGCTTCCGGATATTGTCCGTGAACGGCTTGATAAGGAGCTTTATTCCATAACAACGTACGGCTTTTCGGTTATGTACAAAATTGCGCAGGAGCTTGTTAGAAAATCGCTTTCGGACGGCTATCTTGTCGGGTCGAGAGGTTCTGTCGGTTCGTCGTTTGTTGCGTTTTTGTCGGATATAACGGAGGTTAATTCACTTCCTCCGCATTATGTGTGCCCAAAATGCAAAAACTCGGAATTTGTACTCGGTGTTGATATTTCCGGCTGTGACCTCCCGGATAAGGTTTGCCCCGTTTGCGGAACTCCATATAATAAGGACGGACATAATATACCGTTTGAAACATTTCTCGGATTTAAGGGCGATAAGGAGCCTGATATAGACCTTAACTTTTCGGGTGACTATCAGCCTGTAATACATAAATATACCGAAACATTTTTCGGAGAGGGACACGTTTTCAGAGCCGGTACAATCGGAACGGTTGCCGAAAAAACAGCGTTCGGCTATGTAAGAAAATTTGCAGATGACCATAACATTGAAATAAGAAATGCCGAAATGAAGCGTCTTGCCGCAGGCTGTGTTGGTGTAAAGCGAACATCGGGTCAGCATCCCGGCGGAATTATTGTTGTGCCGTTTAAAAACGATATTCACGAGTTTTGTCCTATACAGCACCCTGCCGACGATGTTAATTCGGATATTATAACAACGCATTTTGATTATCACTCGATAGACCAAAACCTGTTAAAGCTTGACGAGCTCGGTCACGATGACCCGACCGTTATAAGAATGCTGACTGACTTAACCGGGATTGATCCGCAGAAAATACGTCTTGACGATAAGGAAACGCTGAGCCTGTTTACAAGCACTGACGCACTTCATTTGAGTAAGGATATAGGAACGCCGGTCGGAACATACGGAATACCGGAGTTCGGCACGAAATTTGTTCGGCAAATGCTTGTTGATACAAAGCCGACAAGATTTTCGGAGCTTGTAAGAATTTCAGGACTTTCTCACGGTACGGACGTGTGGCTTAATAATGCGCAGACTCTTATCGAAAGCGGAATTACAACGCTTTCAAACGCAATCTGTTGTCGTGACGATATTATGCTTTATCTTATAAATCAGGGTGTAGAGCCCGGGCATTCGTTTAAGATAATGGAGAGCGTTCGAAAGGGAAAGGGATTGAAACCTGAGGATATGGACGCTATGAAGGCGGCAGGCGTTCCGCAGTGGTATCTCGATTCGTGTCTGAAGATTAAGTATATGTTCCCGAAAGCGCACGCCGTTGCGTATGTTACGATGGCGTTTAGAATTGCATACTGTAAGGTGCATTATCCCGAAGCATTTTATATTGCATATTTCTCGGTTCGTGCCGATGATTTTGATGCGTCAATAATGGCGGAGGGAATGGCTGTTGCCGAGCGCACGATGCAGGAGCTTATTGATAAGAAAAAGGACGGATCTATAACTCCGAAAGAAGAAAATCTTATTCCTATACTTGAAATATGTATAGAAATGTACGCAAGAGGAATAAATTTTGTGCCGGTTAACCTTTACAAGTCACACGCAACCGATTTTATTCAAACCGAAAACGGTATACTTCCGCCGCTTAATGCACTTCCCGGCATGGGAGAGAATGCGGCGAAAAGTATTATGGCAGAACGTGAAAAAGCACCCTTTAAAACAAGGGAAGAGCTGAGAATAAGAACGGGTGTTACAAAAACGGTTATGGAACTGCTTGAGGCAAATCACTGCCTTGACGGATTGCCCGAATGTGACCAGGTCAGCTTGTTCGATTTATAATTTAAGTGTCAAATCACTGCTTAATTGCTGTGGTTTGACGCTTTTTTTAATAAACTGATACTTTTTTTTGATTGTATAGCATTTACGCTGTAAAAATATTAATGATTTTGATATTGAATATTGAGTTTTTCTCTGTTAAAATTATAGTATAATCATATAGAAACGGAGCGTATCATTAAGTCTGATACAGGTGTAACATGGCTACATATTATATAGATATATCATGTACTGAAAAAAATAATGACGGACTCAGCGAACAATTTCCGCTTTGCAGCAGTGAAAATTTATCGCTTTTGCCGGGCGATTGCGTGCTTTTTAAGTGCGGGAGCGTAATTCGCGGCAAACTAAACAATATCGGCGGAACAGAGGATAAACCTATTACATATTCTTCATACGGCACGGGTGAAAAACCTACATTTTGCGGTTCTGTCAATCTGCATGATAAATCATTGTGGGTTGAGGAAGAAAAAAACATATGGCGGTGCTTATCGAGTGAAGTTTGCGAAGCGGCAAACCTGATATTTAATAACTCCGATTTGTGCGCAAGCTTGAAATGGTCAAAAAACGAGCTTTCAAAGCAGGGTGATTTTTACGACAGCTGTTTCGGAGTTTTAAGCGAAGTAAAATCGGGAATGACAGAACATTTTTTGTATTTGTATTCGGAATTAAATCCTGCCGAGTACTATACGGCAATAGAATGTGCGGTATGTCGTGACAGGAGCATTGCGTCAAACGGAGAGAATATGATAATAAAGGGGTTGAGGTTTGTTTATTGCGGACTTCATGCCATTGCCGGTGAGGGTGAAAGCAGAAATATCCTTATTGAAAACTGTGATTTTGAATATATCGGCGGTGCGGTGTATGACCCGAACAAAAAGATAAGATACGGAAATGCGCTTGAGTTTTGGAATGTTTGCGAAAATGTTGAAGTAAGGGATTGCCGATTTTATAATATTTACGATTCTGCCGTTACCCATCAGGGAGGAGCGGAATGTATACCGGCAAAGAATTTTTATATTCACGATAATCTGTTCATCAAATGCGGAATGGCGGCATACGAACAGCGTGACAAGCTTCCGGTTAATTCGAGATTTTGCAATAATATATGCGTTGATGCGGGAGAGGGCTTTTCGAAAAACGGAGTGATTATGCCGAGAATGTCGGAGATTTGGCCGCAGCCTATGGGACATCATGTATTTTTGTGGCGTATAAATGAAAAATCGGTCGGCGGCTCACTTGAAATTTCAAAAAATATTTTTTATAATGCGCCGTACGGTGCCGCTGTTTATTCGATAATATCGGAGTGCGCCGAAGAACAAATATCCGTTAATAACAATATATACTATACGGAAAACAAAGCTTTGCTGTCACGCTGGAGAGGCAAAGACTGCCGTGATTTTCTAAATTACAGAAAATATGAAAGTAATTGCGAATATAAAAAGGTTAATATTAACCATATTCTGAATATATGGAAAACAGAGCGTGTAAAATCGTAAAAAATATATAAAGAAACATATTGACTGTAAGCTCATTTTGTGGTATTATTACTATATATTAAATTTTGCGAGGTGTATTTAATGCAGCGGTATGCGTTGGAGGACAGATTGGTAAAGTGCAGCGATTTTGGTGTTTCGTATATAGAATATGGCTGTGATGTTGCGGCACACACGCATGATGCAATTGAGCTTGTTTACGTTGTGGCAGGTCATGGAGATCATATAATAGATAATAATATAATCCGTGCAAAGCGCGGAACACTGATAATTATGGATTATAATTGCGTTCATGAAATACGTGCATGGGAAACTATGAAGTATTATAACATTATGTTCAATGCAAGCTTTCTTACGGATAGGCTTAAAAGCAATTCAAGTCTTGGCGAGCTTATGAAGGATTATTATAAATTTGACGTTGATAAAAGCTATTTTTGCGTTGATTTTAAAACGGAGGAGCTTGCAAAAAAGATTGAAGAACTGTTTTTTGAAATGCTTGAGGACGGTATGAGAAAATCATGCAGATATATTGAACTGACACGCTGTCACCTTGATGAAATAATAAACCGTATGATTACAAATACGCAGTCGCAGGGGAATGTGTGCGATGATGTTGTTTTGCTCGAAGCAATGAAATACATAACCGAAAACAGTGCCGATGCACTTCGTCTTGAGGAGGTGGCGAAAAGGTTTAATCATAAGCCTGAGTATTTTTCTCAAAAGCTTAAGGAGTATTGCGGTATGAGCTTTAAACAGCTTTTAATTTGTAAAAGACTCAATAATGTTGTTGAGGATTTAATGAATACCGATGAGCCGGTAAACGATATTATTTTAAGACATGGGTTTACAAACAAAACTTATTTCTATGCAACGTTTGAAAAAAATTACGGTGTTAAGCCGAAGTTTATACGTGAGTACAGAAATAATTACAGGCGGTATTTGGAACTTAAAACGAAGTATAAAAATCAGCTTACTGATTTATTTGAAAGGTAAACAGGAGAAGGGAGTAACGAAAATGAAGAAAAGAATTACATCAACCATACTTGCGGCGGCAATGCTGTCTGCCTGCGCTATCGGTCTTTCCGGCTGCGGCGGAGGAGGAAAAACGCTTAAATGGGTACAGCTCGGAGAAACACAGCCGAGAAACGATGAGGTGCTTGAGAAAATCAACGAGATTATCGAGCCGGAGCTTGGTTTGAAGCTTGAGATTGAGTACATAGACACAGCGTCATTTGCCGAAAAATCGAAGAT
>CAKSPW010000042.1 GCA_934486495.1 uncultured Clostridia bacterium | reverse complement strand
CATCTGGCAGGGCAAGAATCGCACGTGCGTGGCGCTCCGACAGTGAATAGTCACGAATTAACCGCCTTACCCTCGGCGAAAGACGTAAAAGCCGTATTTTGTTTGCAACGGTTTGGCGGCTTATTCCTATTTTTTTTGCAAGTTCTTCCTGTGTTATTCCTTGCCTGCGAATTAAATCCTTGTATCCCTCGGCAATCTCGAAAAAGCACAAATCTTCACGCTGCAGATTTTCAAGAAGCGTCATTATTGCTGAACGGTTATCATCGGCGTCAACAATAATTGCAGGTATTACGTCAAAGCCTGCCGCCGCCGCACCGCGAAGTCTGCGCTCACCCGATATAAGCTCAAAAAATTCACCCTTTTCACGTACAGTTACAGGCACAATTACGCCGTATTCCTCTATTGTCTTAATAAGCGAGTTCATTTTAAGGTTGTCTATTCTGCGTCGTGTTGAGTTCGGGTTCGGCAAAATAAGATTAATGGGTATGTCGTATACTTCGGTATAATATTCTTCCGTTTCATAGCTTTTCATGTTTCATAACCTCTCTTTTTATCATAAAGCAGCTGTTTGTTTCGGCGCATTCATGCATTTATCCGAAACGTGCTTTTTGTAATTTATAAACCAAACTATAAATTTCGGCACATTCGTGCGTTTATCCCAAGGCGCTGCCCGATCGCACAGACAGCGCCATCGGCTTGTGGAATGTAAGAGGTGGGGGAAGGCATGAGTTTTTTATGCCTTTAAATACGTCTTACATATCTATTATACCATAATATGTAAATAAATCAATATAAATCGAGCGACAAAAAAACCCTCATTTTTTACAATGAGGGCCTTTTCGGCGTTTTATAACAGCTTTCTATGCCGCATTTTGAAATCATTGCGGGTTTTCGCGGGAATTTCATCGGTGTATGTCGCACTTTTTTTATAACTATTATTTTATGCGCCGTGTTTTCTATCGGAATATCTTCAATGCTTTCGAGCTCGCCGCCGAGGATTGTTATCGCACGCTCCGCACTTTTAACCTCCTCCTCTGCGGACGGACCTTTAAGCGCAAGGAAATATCCGCCGGGCTTTACATATCCGAGACAAAGCTCACACAACAGCGGAAGTGACGCAACTGCCCGTGATACGGCGGTGTCAAAGCTTTCACGAAGCTCTGCCTTGTGTGCGCCGTCCTCCGCACGTGAATGGATAAGATGAACATTTTCAAGCTTTGTCTGATTGATTACATCCTCAAGAAAAACGAGCCGCTTGTTAAGCGAGTCAAGGAGCGTAACGTCAAGCTCCGGAGCAATTATTTTCATAACGAGTCCCGGAAAACCTGCGCCCGTTCCGACATCAATTACCTTTTTGCCGACTTTGCCGAGAGAAAGCGGTGACGCACTGTCAACAAAATGCTTTATCGCAATTCCCTCATCGTCGGTTATTCCGGTGAGGTTTATTTTCTCGTTCCATTCTTTCAAAAGCTTTGCATATGTTTTTAAGCTTTCGGTTTGGCTTTCGCCGAGGCTTATGTTAAGCTTTTCAAATCCGTTTTTTAATATTTCTTCCAAGTTATCTATCTCCTAAATCAGCCGAGTATTTTTTCAATCATATCCGCAAGCTCACGTGCTTTTTTGTTTATATAATCCTTGTCGCCGCCCTCAATCATAACACGGACTAAAGGCTCTGTTCCGGACGGGCGGATTAATACTCTGCCCTTGCCGTCAAATTCGTCCTCAAGCTTTTTGCACGCATTTGCAATTTCGGGAATATCTCTGAATTTTTCTTTGTTTTCATCCTTAACCGAAGCGTTTATAAGCACCTGCGGAAGCACGTCTATAACCTTTGCCGCCTCTGACGCTTTCATGCCTGTCTTTTTAAGCATTGACAGGAATTGAAGTGCGCTTACAAGACCGTCGCCCGTTGTATTGTGGTCGAGGAAAATAATGTGTCCCGATTGCTCGCCTCCGAGATTGAAGCCGCCCTCAAGCATACGCTCAAGAACATATCTGTCGCCTACCTTTGTCTGCTCAACGTTAATTCCGTTATCGTTTCCGAAAAGAGTTAAGCCGAGATTGCTCATAACCGTTGCAACGAGTGTGTCACCCTTAAGCGTGCCGAGCTGTTTCATGTGATGTGCGCACATTGCCATAACCTGGTCGCCGTCTATTATGTTTCCCTTTTCGTCAACGGCAAGCATTCTGTCCGCATCGCCGTCAAATGCAATTCCGACATCTGCACCTATGCTTGTAACGTATGCGCAAAGGCTTTCCATATGTGTAGAGCCGCACATTTTGTTTATATTTACTCCGTCGGGCGTGTTGTGTATTGCCTCAACATTTGCGCCGAGCTTGTTAAGAGCCTTAAATGCCGTTTGATAGCTTGCACCGTTTGCGCAGTCTATTGCAACCTTTAAGCCGTCAAGCCGTGTATCAACGGTTGAAATGGCATAGCTTACATAGTCCTCAACCGCATTGTGATTTGCGCTTACATAGCCTACTCCGCCGTGGGTGGGGAGAGAGTCTATTTCTTTGTTACCGAGGATATAGTCCTCAATTTCGTTTTCTATATCATCGCTTAGCTTGTAGCCCTTGCTTGAGAAAAACTTTATTCCGTTATATTCGCAAGGATTATGCGACGCCGAAATAACAACGCCTGCATCGGCTTTATAAAGGCGTGTGAGGTATGCCACAGCGGGAGTTGGTATAATGCCGAGCGGAATAACCTTTGCACCGACAGAGCAAAGACCTGCCGTAAGCGCCGCTTCAAGCATATCTCCCGATTTTCTCGTATCCTTTCCTATAAGTATGCGTGCACGTCTGTTAAGCGATTTTGTAAGCACATATGCGCCGCTTCTTCCTATCTTAAATGCAAGCTCCGCCGTCAACGTGTCGTTTGCAATTCCGCGTATACCATCCGTTCCGAATAATGTTCCCATAAACAACTTCCTTTCGTGTTAAAACACAGAACCCCTAAAATAAGATACTGTTCATATGTATACATTATAAAGCATTTTATTGTTTTTGTCAAGTAAATATGCTATAATTTTTCCTACTGCTTGACTTTTTTTGATAAATGTCTTATAATTAATATGGGTGAATACATATGAAAGAAAAAATTTATACAATTCCGGTGACGGAAAGCATAGAACAGCAAAGCGAATGCCCGTTTTGTTATCTTGAAAAAAAACTTGAGAGGGAGTCTGTTGACTATGCGCTCGGTGCGGCGATGATGGAGCCTGATTTCAGAGTCGTTTCAAATGAGAAGGGATATTGCAGACGTCATTTTACAATGATGATAAATTCGCCGAATAAGCTCAGTCTTGCGCTCGTTCTCGATACTCATATAAAGGATGTTACCGACAAACTTAAAAAGCTTAAGGGCAAGCTTCCGAAGAAAAAAAGCGGCTTGTTTTCAAAAGCAAAGCCGGAGGATGAGTTTGCCGCAGAGTGTGCGTCGCTTAGTGACAAATGCGTTATTTGCGACAGGATAAATTCCACAATGGAAAGATATTTTGATGTGTTTTTCTATATGGCGGAAAACGATGAAGAATTTAAAAGGCGTGTTTTGGAGTCAAAGGGATTTTGTATGCGCCATTTCCCGAAAGTGATAGAGGGTGCGTATAAGTCGATGAAGTCGCCGTATGATTTTTGCGAAAAGCTTTTTGATTTGCAAATCCGCAGTTTGGAGAGAATTAACGGAGATGTTCATAAATTTACGCTCAAGTTCGATTACAGAAATCGTGATATGGAGCTTGGCGAGGCACAGGACGCTCCGCAGCGTGCTCCCGAAAAGCTGAGGGGGTATATTGCGGAGGATTTTAAGGCCTGAACACACTGCTGAAAGGAACGGTTATAAAGGTGAATATAGTTTTAAAAAAACTTATGTCCGCAAAAAACTATGTGACGGTATTTTTGCGGTTTACGGTAATTGCGGGATTTACGGGAATACTCGGCGGAGTTATCGGAGGTGCATTTCATAAGGTTGTTGAGCTTGCGGGCAAAATCAGACAGGCAAACGATTACCTGATTTATTTTTTGCCGCTCGGCGGATTGCTTATTGTGTTTTTGTACAGGCTTTTGAAGCTCAAAACCGATCCGGGAACGAACAGAATAATATCGTCGGTAAGAGATGAGGACGAAATTCCGCTTTCAATGGCGCCGCTGATTTTTATAAGCACTGCCTTAACGCATCTTTTCGGAGGCTCGGCAGGCAGAGAGGGAGCGGCTCTTCAGCTGGGCGGAAGCATAGGCTTTGCAAGCGGTAAGCTATTTAAGCTTGACAGTAAAAATATGCCGCTTGTAGTTATGTGCGGAATGAGTGCGGTATTTTCCGCTCTTTTCGGAACTCCGCTTACCGCCGTGTTTTTTGCAATGGAGGTTATAAGCGTCGGTGTGATTTATTATTCGGCGCTTGTGCCGTGTCTTATCTCGTCGTATGCGGCGCTTAGCATATCAATGCTTTTCGGCAACGCTCCGGTGCGGTTTGAGGTGCTTGCCGTACCCGAAACCACGGCAGCAACAATTGTCGCCGTAATGGCACTCGGTGCTGTGTGTGCGCTTCTTTCGATAGCGTTTTGCAGTATAATGAAGTACAGCCATATATATTCGGAAAAGCTTATAAAAAACGACTATTTGAGAATTTTTACAGGCGGTGCGGTTGTCGTTTTGCTTACGCTTTTGACGGGTGTGCGTGATTATAACGGAGCAGGTATGGATATTATCGAAAACGCAATGAGAGGAAATGCTCATTGGTATGCGTTTTTGCTTAAGATTGTATTTACCGCCTTTACGATAAGCTTCGGATTTAAGGGCGGAGAAATTGTGCCGACATTTTTTATCGGTGCGGTGTTCGGGTGTACGGTCGGACCTCTTTTCGGCTTGCCTGCATCATTTTCGGCGGCTGTCGGTCTTTTGTCGCTTTTTGTCGGAGTGGTAAACAGTCCGATAGCAACGCTTATTCTTGCAATAGAGATTTTCGGAACAAACGGACTTTTGATATATGCCCCGGCAATATTCGTAAGCTTTATGCTTTCGGGATATTACAGCTTGTATTCGGGTCAGAAGATAGTTTATTCAAAGCTTAAGGCGGAGTACATAAACATTCATGCAAAATAATAAATGAGGTGATTATCGATGTATGATTTTGAGTATTTAAAGCTTTTATCCGAGAGGTATCCGAATGTCGGCAAGGCGTCGTCAGAGATGATTAAGCTGATGACGGAGGAGGTTATTCCAAAGGGTACGGAATACTTTTTCAGCGACTTGCACGGCGAGCATGAGGCTTTTATTCATCAGCTGAGGAGTGCGTCGGGAGTTATAAAAACGAAAATCGACGAAATATTTTTTAACTCCATGACTCAAAGTGAGCGTGTCGGTTTGTCAGCGCTCATATACGAGCCGAAAACGATAATAAAAGAAAAAAAGAAGGATGACGATTTTCACGAGTGGGTTAAGATAACTGTTTCAAGGCTTTTGACGGTGTGCCGTGAATTTGCGGCAAAAAGCACGGTCGAAAAGGTGCGAAAAAAAGCGCCCAAGGAGTTTTCGGGTGTTTTGGACGAGCTTTTGTATTTTGACGGTGCAAATAAGTCGCTTCATTTTGAGCGCATGATAAGTGCGATAGAGGCAGCTGATGTCGAGGAGGAATTTCTGTGCGGACTTTGTACCATGATTCTCGATATTGCCGTTGACAGACTTCATATTATCGGCGATATATTTGACCGTGGACCGAGAGCGGACCTTATAATTGACGAGCTTATGAATTTTCACGATATTGATATTCAGTGGGGAAATCACGATATTGCATGGATGGGAGCGTTTTCGGGAAATCTTACGTGTATTGCAAGCGTTGTCAGAATCGGTATAAGCTATAATAATTTTGACTGTCTTGAGGACGGATACGGAATAAATCTTCGTCCGCTTTCAATGTTTGCCTCGGAGGTTTATTCGGGTGATGACTGTGCGGATTTTATGCCTCATATTCTCGATAAAAGCCAATATGACGTTGTAAGTGCGCATTTGGCGGCAAAAATGCATAAGGCAATTGCCGTGATTCAGTTTAAGCTTGAAGGACAGCTTTATAAACGTCACAGCGAATACGGTATGGAGAACCGAGATGTTTTGTCGGGGATAGATTTAAAGAACAATACGGTAAAAATCGGTGAAAAGGTGTATAAGCTAAAGGATACCAATTTCCCGACCGTCAATCCCGACAATCCGCTTGAGCTGACAGAGGGTGAAAAGTCGCTTATGTTTACCCTTGCAAGCTCGTTTATGCATAGTGATAAGCTGAATAAACATATGAAATTCTTATATGAAAAGGGAAGTATGTATACTGTATTTAACGGAAATCTTTTGTATCACGGCTGTATACCGATGTGTGAAAACGGTGAATTTGAAACCGTCACCTTTGACGGCGAAACATATTTGGGCAAAGCGTATCTTGACTACATAAACAATAGGGTAAGAGAGGTATTTTTTATGCCGAGCAGCGTCAACTCGAAAGAAAGCGACTTTTTCTGGTATTTGTGGTGCGGAAAGAAATCACCGCTTTTCGGAAAGAATGCAATGACATCCTTTGAACGGTATTTTATTGATGACAAGGACGCGCATACCGAGGGAATGAACCCTTATTACAGCCTTATCGAGAATGCTGATATATGCAAAAAAATTCTATCCGATTTTTCTCTCGGCGAACACTCGCATATTATAAACGGTCACGTTCCGGTAAAGCAGGGCGAAAACCCCGTAAAGGGCGACGGACTTTTGTTTATGATTGACGGAGGAATATCAAAGGCGTACAGGTCGAAAACGGGAATCTGCGGTTATACGTTTATTTACAGCTCGAGATATATGGCATTTGCAAAGCATACAAGCGATGAAACAAATGACGGATATGTAATACCGGAGCTGTGCGAGGTTGAGCGGTTTAATAAAAGAGTGCTTGTTGAGGATACCGACCGCGGAGTGCTGATCAGAGATAAAATAACGGCACTTTCCGAGCTTTTAAGCGCATATAAGGACGGCAGAATAAAAGAGCAGATTTAAAAATATTGAATTTAAAATAAAAAAGTCGATTTTAAATCGGCTTTTTTTCTTGACAAAAATGTAATGTTATGATATATTAAAATTGTAATTTACAGCAGAGTGTGTCATAAAGAATAAATGAGAGAAAGGAATGGTTATAAGTATGAAAAAGAAAAGCATAATTGTATCGTTGTTTCTGATGTTTTTTGCTTTATGCATGAATGTGTCCGCAAACGGGGGTATTAAGCTGAGCGGGGTTGTAAACGAGGTATATATTGTTGACGGTATGGGGGATAAGGTGCAATGCCTCGTGCTTAAGCTTGATGAAAAGCAAACCTTTAATGTGTATGATGATTATGGTGACAAGGTTGATGTGACAACGGATGAGGTTCAGCTTATGGCAAAAAATTACACATCCGAAATGAACGGTACAAGAGTTACGGCAGAGGGAAGTGATATTTTTCAGGGATTGTCGTTTTATAATATAAGACCGCTTACAATGTCAAATGCAATTCTTACCCCGGCTGTGAATGTGCAGTCTGAGAAGGAAATAAGTGTTATAATAAACGGAGAAACGATTACATTTGACCAGCCACCGATAATTAAAAATGACCGTACGTTTGTGCCTATACGAACCATATGCGAAAAGCTTGGGGCAGAGGTTACTTGGGTTGCGGACGAGAAAAGAGCAGACATATCTTCACCGGACGGCAATATATCGCTTTATATCGGTTATGCCACACCTCGAATTAACGGAGTCAGCACAATAATAGATGCTGCACCGTTTATTGAAAACGGAAGAACACTTGTTCCGATAAGAGTCATCTCACAGACACTTGGCTCAAGTGTTGATTGGGACGGCGAGAACAGAAGTATTACGATAACAAAGGTTCAAAAACCCGATGTATCTACATACAGCGAATATTTTCTTGATTCGGGAAAAGCCATTGTATACGATGCTCCGTATGGCGGAGAATTTAAAACACCTTATATTAATTTAAAATCGGCGGCAAAAATAAATGATGAAATTAAATCGGCTTATGATGAATATGAACAATATGCATACGAAACGTCATATACATATTCGGTTAATAACAATGTTCTTTCGCTTGTGTATTCGATTATGATGGAAGAAGAATTATATTTTTGCTTTAATATTGATATAACAAACTCAGAAAAACTTTCATTTGACAGAATATGTGAAATGACGGGTCTTTCCGAAAATGATTTTATCAATACGGTAAATCTAAGATGTGTTTCAGCTTTTGACAGTATGTTTGATAAGTCGAAGATAGGTCTTGAACCGGATAATGGCGGAGTACCCGAAAAATTCTATAAAGAGCAAAGAGCAGCTGCCGAAAAATGCTTTAACAATTCTTCACAGTGGTTTATCGGCAGCGACAAAACGGTGAATACTTTAATATGCATGTCATCACTGTATGGCGGTGACTATTATTACGCTGTAAATACAGGGATAATGATTAAGTAGGAGGTTATCATGAGAAAAGTAATATATGTGCTTGCCTGCATAATGCTTTTTTGTGGCATATCGGCTTATGCGTATGACGAAAATGTTTCATATCAGGCAGAAAATTCAGGTGATGAATACAGGCTTGAACTTGAAAAAATCTGGGGAGAGGATAACTTTGAGTACGGAATTTTAAGAGCATACAGAGGTACGCTTCTTTGGGAGTTTAAAACGGAGGGCGTGGTGATGACGGAGCTTGACGGAATTTCGGATGCGTATGAAAACGGTGATACGGTTTATATTGTGATTGACAGGGTGTTACACGCACTTGAAAAGGAAACGGGAAATATAAAATGGAAGGGCGAAAATGTCGGTGCGGGTAATAGGATTGTTTTCGATGATTACGGAAATATCTACGTTAGCGGATATTACGGACCGAATATCGTTGTTTTTTCCAAAAACGGAACAGAGCTTTATCGCAGTCCCGGCGGTGAGTACAGCTGGGTAAGCGATTTGGAGATAGTGGGGAATGTTTTAAATATAAAGTATAATTTTTGTGACGACAGAGAATGTGAGGGAGTGGATACACTTGATATATCACAGTTTTATCCGAGCAGAATATTTGTCAGCGTAAACGGAAATGACGTTGTATTTGACCAAGAGCCCGTAATAGAGTCGGGTAGAACACTTGTTCCGCTCAGAGCAATTTTTGAGGCGCTCGGCGCAGCCGTTGATTGGAATGACGAAACAAAAACGGTTACATCAAGCAAGGGCAATATAAATATTTTGCTGATTATAGGCGATAACCGCATATTTGTAAACGGGGTTCCCAAGCAACTCGATGTTTCCGCACGTATTATGGGCGGCAGAACAATGGTTCCGGTGCGTGCTGTTTCGGAGGCGTTCGGCTGCAATGTCGGCTGGGATGAAAATGAAAGACGTGTAATAATAACGAGTGAAAAGTCTTAAAATACACCGCTGTCAAGTGTTATACATATGACATATCCGTGACTTTGTAAGGCGAAGATTGCAAAGTGATAATACATAAAAGATGCTGCAAAACCGAAAAAATGCGGCATCTTTTTTTATGCAACAAGATTGTAACATTAGATTATTCGCCTTGTTATTGACAAGTGCGCCAAAATAATGTATAATGTAAGGTGGTATGGTATAATAAAACGTACGAAAAACGATTTAAGGAGTGGAACGAATGACGGGCAGCGGATTTTTGCTAACGGTTTACATACTCAACTTTCTTGTTCTTATAGTTATAGTATGCTTTCAGCGGCGTGACCCGGTTGTGAGCCTTGCGTGGCTTTTGGGCTTTACGGCAATACCCGTTGTCGGATTTTTGATATTCCTTGTGTTCGGAACGGGTCTTAAGCGAAAAACGGCAAAAAAATATGCCGAACGCTGGAGAATGAACATGGATTTAACGGAGCGAATGTCGGTTGAGGACGGAAAGAGAATTATAAACGAATATAAAAATCTTCCGCAGGGTTCGCTTATAACATATCTTTTGAATATAAACAGCAGTGTCCCAACAGACGGCAACAGCGTTGAAATTTTTACAAGTGCGGACGATAAATTCACAGAACTTTTAAAGGATATCGAGCATGCCGAAAAATCAATCAATATGCTTTACTTTATCATAAGAGATGATGAAATAGGAAATAAGGTTTTAAATGCGCTTGTTAAAAAAGCCAAAGAGGGAGTTAAAGTAAGATTTTTGTATGATGATATAGGCTCTTTGCTTACAAAACGTGATATTTTCGATGAGCTTAAGACGGCAGGCGGTGCGGTTTCCGCATTTTTCCCGGTGAAGCTCGGTTCATACTCGAAAATTAACCACAGAAATCACAGAAAAATTGTTGTTATAGACGGAAAAATCGGATATATCGGCGGAATTAATATAGGTGATGAATACTTTGGAAAAAAGCGGCTCTCACCGTGGCGTGATACGCATATAAAGGTTAAGGGTCCTGCCGTAAGATATATTCAAAAAGCGTTTTCTCTCGATTGGATGTTTTCAACGGGTGAGGATTTGGCACGAAGCATTGCCGAAAACTTTCCGCCTTGTGAAAGGCAAAGCGAAAATAAGTGTATGCAGATTGTATGCTCAGGTCCCGACTCAAAGGAGGAGGAGATAAAGTGCGGCATAATAAAAATGATTAACTCCGCAAAAAAACGCATATATTTGCAAACACCGTATTTTGTACCCGACCAAAGCTTTTTAAACGCTATAAAAACGGCGGCGCAGTCGGGGGTTGATGTAAGAGTTATGATACCGGGAATACCCGATAAAAGGTACGTTTATTACTCCACCGAGTCGTATATAGGCGAGCTTCTCGAAGCGGGGATAAAGGTTTACAAATACAACGGATTTCTTCATGCTAAAACCGTTTGCGCAGATGACGATGTATGCACTGTCGGAACAACGAATATAGATATAAGAAGCTTTCAGCTGCATTTTGAAATCAATGCATTTATTTACGATATTCCGATTACAAAGCGCATGAATGAAATCTTTGAAAACGATATTAAAAACAGCCGTGAGGTAACTGCATACGATTACAGAAACCGAGGAATAATGCAAAAAATGCTCGAAGGTCTTTTCAGACTTTTCTCACCTATAATGTAGATGGAGATGGATATGGTACTACCTGAGGAATTTTTAAACAGAATGAAATATCTGCCCGACTTTGACGAGTTTGTGCTATCGTACGATAAAGCACCCGAAAGCGGCATGAGGATAAACAAAAGAAAACTTAAGAGCTTTAGCGGAAAGATGAGGCTCGGTGAGCGTGTGCCGTGGTGCGAAAACGGATATTATGCCGATAAGAGCGTATACAGCGGAGCACATCCTTATCATATGTCGGGGCTGATTTATTTTCAGGAGCCGTCGGCTATGTGCGCCGCAGAGCTTTTTGACATGCAAAGCGGTGATTATGTGCTTGATTTGTGCGCAGCACCGGGCGGAAAGTCAACACAGCTTGCAGATGATGAGGATATAGTGCTTGTATCTAATGAAATTATACCGAAACGCTGTAGTGTGCTTTCGGAGAATATAGAGCGCATGGGTTATGACAACGTTCTTGTTACAAACGAATCTCCCGAGAGACTTGAGAGTATTTTCGGAGGATTTTTCGATAAAATTATAATTGATGCTCCATGCTCGGGCGAGGGTATGTTTAAAAAAGAGCCTGCCGCTGTTGAGGCTTGGAGTACGGAACACGTAAAATCGTGCAGCGCGCGCCAAAAAAAGATAATTGACAGCGCAATGAAAATGCTGTCGCAGGGCGGTGAAATAGTGTATTCGACCTGCACCTTTTCACATGAGGAAAACGAGGAAAATGCGGAGTATATAACGGAGAAATATCCGTACATGACGGTTGTTAAGTCCACTCGGATTTATCCGCACAGAGAACGGGGAGAGGGGCATTATGCCGTACTTTTAAAAGATGTGCGTGATAAGGTAAATGTGCAAAGGAGTGTATATAAGCAAAGCAAGGCATCAGCCGATTGCGAAAAACTATACAGGGAATTTGAGAAAAAAGCGCTCAATTGCACGCTTTCGGGCGACTTTGTGATGTTTGGTGAAAATTTATATCTAAAAAAGAAATATTTACCCGTGGACAAGCTTAAAATAGCACGTGTCGGACTTCATCTCGGAGTGTGCAAAAAGGGTAGATTTGAGCCTGCCCATGCGCTTGCACGATATTTGCGCAAAGATGATTTTAAAAATTTTGCGGAGTTTGAGTGTGATGACATTAATATAAAGAAATATCTTCACGGAGATGTGATTTCGGGAGATTTTTCAGGCTGGGGAGCTGTTATTTGCGACGGACTGACTGTCGGCTGGGTAAAGGGCAGCGGCGGTATGCTGAAAAATCATTTTCCGAAAAAATTGCGTTTAATTTGATATGAGGAGGAATGTGCATAATGGCACAGAACAAAAAAAAGAAAAAAACACAGAAAGGAAAAGCGAAAAAGCCGGTTAAATTCTACGATAATGTGAATATTGTTTCGGCTGTAAGGATTGTGCTCGGATTTTTGTTTGCGGTACTTCTTTTTTCAGACCCTAAAGCGCCGCTCGGCGGATTTTCAAGAGAGATTCTGCTCGGACTTTTCGGAAAGACAGCGCCTCTTTTCCCGATTTCGCTTATCGGAATGGGTATATATTCGGCAAAATCAAAAAAGCTTGCAAGGGCAAAGCTTGTTTTTGCGTTCCTTTCGGTATGCTGTGTAAGTGCGCTTTCGCATCTTTTCACGAGCGGCGGTATAATAGAAATAGGCGAGAGCTATGCATCGGCGTCGTCGTATTTGTTTTCAAACAGCGTCGGCGGCGGCTTTTTCGGCGCAGTGATTGCGTATCCGCTCGGATTTCTTCTTCACAAGGTGGGCGCATTTATAATAATTTTTGCATTTTTAATACTTCTTTTGAGCCTTACCTTCGGTCATAACATTTTAAGTGCCGTTATAGGCGGAGCAAGCGGAATTTTCGGCGCTGTCCGTGAATCGGCAAAGGAGATTGATACAAGACGTGATTACGAGGAGGCATATAATCGTTCAAAGGAAAAGACGAAAAAGATAACTCAAGGCTATTCCATGGACGCATCCGAGCTTTTAGAGGAGGCAAGGAGCTTTAGCGAAGATGTGAAAAAGGGAAAAACGGGTAAAAAATCCGAAGCTGTTAAGGCAAAAAAAGAGCCGTCCGCCGAGGATACAGAGTTTACAGAAAACTTTGCCGGCAACGGAATTGACGAGGTTTTCAGCGATATTGTGGAAAATGCTCCGCAAAATCCCCCGAAAACGCAGACGGCTTCGGACGATACCGATTCGGAAAATGAAGACTCGCCGCAGACGGCAACCGAGGCTAAAAAGCGTGAGAAAAATCTTACTGCCGAGGAAAATGAGGCTGTTGCCGAAGAAATTAACAGCTCCATGGCAGAGGAAAAAAGAGAGTACGTTTACCCGTCATGCGACCTTTTAAATTCTCCGAGAAATTCGGGAGGCGATTCAAGACAGCAGATGTATGAAACGTCAAATAAGCTTATTTCCATACTTGAAAACTTTAACGTAAAGGCAAAGCTTTTGCAGGTTACGCAAGGCCCTGCCGTTACACGATACGAAATACAGCCGAGTTCTGGCGTTAAACTTAGCAAAATTGTCGGTCTTGCCGATGATTTGGCTCTTAATCTTGCGGTACCGACCGTTCTCGTTGCGGCAGTTCCGGGAAAGGCGGCTGTCGGAATAGAGGTTCCGAACAAAGAAACATCTCCCGTTTCGGCACGTGAGCTTTTGGAGTCGGACGAATTTAAAAAGTCAAAATCAAAGCTTACCGTTGCGCTCGGACGTGATATCGGCGGCAGAGTCGTAATCGGTGATATTGCAAAAATGCCGCACGTTTTAATTGCCGGTGCAACAGGCTCGGGTAAGAGTGTGTGTATAAATACGATTATAACAAGCCTTCTTTATAAAGCATCTCCCGACGATGTCAAGCTTATAATGGTAGACCCGAAGGTTGTTGAGCTTGGGGTATATAACGGAATACCGCATCTTTTAATTCCTGTCGTTACAGACCCGAAAAAAGCGGCAGGCGCACTTAACTGGGCTGTTTCTGAGATGATGCGCAGATATGATGTATTTGCTAAAAACTATGTAAAAAACCTCGAGGGATATAATCATCTTATGGAGAAAAACGGTACTGAAAAGCTGCCGCAGATAGTAATTATAATAGATGAGCTTGCGGACCTTATGATGGTTGCGGCAAAAGAGGTTGAGGACTATATATGCCGTCTTGCACAGCTTGCACGTGCTGCAGGTATTCATTTGATTGTTGCAACTCAGCGTCCTACCGTTGATGTTATCACGGGGCTTATCAAGGCTAATATTCCGTCAAGAATAGCGTTTGCCGTTGCAAGTCAGGTTGACAGCCGAACGATTATTGACCGCGGCGGAGCAGATAAGCTTCTCGGTAAGGGCGATATGCTTTACGCACCGCAGGGGTCAAGGTCGCCTATAAGAGTGCAGGGCGCGTTTGTATCAGATGACGAGATTGAAAGATTACTCGATTTCCTTAAGGCGCAGAATGAGGACGCACATTACAGCGAGGATTTGGAGGAGCATATTGAAAGAGTTTCATCGGGTGAAAACGGAGTAACCCCCGATACGGACGATGACGGCGACGAGTTTTTACCGCAGGCAATAGAGCTTGCCGTGGAACTTGGTCAGATTTCAACGGCTATGATTCAAAGAAAGCTTAAGGTCGGATATTCACGAGCCGGAAGAATTATTGACCAAATGGAAGAACGCGGCGTTATAGGGCCTGCAAACGGCTCAAAACCCAGACAGGTTTATATAAGCCATGCCGACCTTAATGTATAGTTTTTGTGATTTGCAAATTCGGTACTTGCAATTTTAAGTTAATCTCACACCGCTATTTTCAAGAAACTTAATACTTTGCATTAATTAAGGGCTGAATACCAAATCGGTATTCAGCCCTTAAAGTGTTAGACAACTGTCAATGATTTCTCCGTTGCTGTTACATACGATGAAATTAAAGCCAAAAAGTACTCTCTTGCTGCAGGTCAGTATTTAGATGTAAAAATCGACTACCGCATATCTTTCGCACAGCTCTTTTTTATATTCGATAACGACCGATTTATCAATATTTCTGCCATTTAACCATTCACGGAAAAAGCGAATATCACGCATATATTTTTCTATGGTGTTGCCGCTCCGTTCTTCTTCATATAGATATAGTTCAAATTTTTTTATAATTTCATTGGTAATGGTTTTCATTGCAAAACTTCCTTTCAAGATTTTTATTATATTATACCCGAAATTTTAGCTTGAATGAATTATTAGGATATATAAAATGACATGCCACTTAAAAATAAGCAATATGTCCGTCAAGTTATGTATTGCCATGAAAACCGTTTAACTGACAGAGTGAACAAAAACGGAGTGTACCATGCAGGTACACTCCGTTTGCTCTTTTAAAAAGCATATATCACAATTGCGGTGATTTCAAAAGCTGCTTTAAGTCCTCCTCCGGAGTGGTAATGGGCGCAATGCCGAAGTTTTCCACCAGATAATTCAGCACATTAGGCGAAATGAACGCCGGCAGTGTAGGTCCAAGCCTGATGTTCTTGATACCTAAATGCAGCAAGGTCAGCAAAATGCACACTGCCTTCTGCTCATACCACGACAGCACCATAGACAGCGGCAAATCGTTCACGCCGCAGCCGAATGTATCGGCAAGTGCAACGGCGATTTGAATGGCGCTGTAAGCATCGTTGCACTGTCCCACGTCCATAAGGCGGGGCAAACCGTTGACCGTGCCGAGATCAAGATCATTAAAGCGGAATTTGCCGCAGGCAAGAGTCAGCACCACCGTGTCGGCAGGAGTCTGTTTTACAAACTCCGTGTAGTAATTACGTCCCGGGCGCGCTCCGTCGCAGCCTGCGACAAGGAAGAAATGCTTTATCGCTCCCGCCTTAACCGACTCAATTACCTTATCTGCCACACCAAGCACCGTGCCGCGCGCAAAACCTGTCATAACCGTGCTGCCGCCGTTGATGCCGGTAAACGCCTTATCCTCGGAATAGCCGCCCTGCTCCAACGCCTTTTCGATAACGGGAGTAAAATCCTTGTCCTCACCGATGTGTGTTATTTCGGGATATGATACCACCGCCGTAGTAAATACACGGTCGGCATAGCTTGCCCTCGGCGGCATAAGGCAGTTGGTGGTAAAAAGCACAGGCGCGGGCAGCTCCGCAAATTCTTTTTGCTGATTCTGCCATGCCGTACCGAAATTCCCCTTAAGGTGCGCATACTTTTTCAGTTCGGGATATCCGTGCGCAGGAAGCATTTCGCCATGTGTGTAGATATTGATGCCTTTGCCCTCGGTCTGCTCCAAAAGCAGCTTGAGGTCATGGAGATCGTGACCTGAAATAACGATGAACGGTCCTTTCTCCACGCTCAAAGGAACGGTAACAGGCGTTGGCGTACCGTAGCTTTCTGTGTTCGCCCTGTCAAGAAGTTCCATGCATTTGAGATTTTTTTCACCGACTTCCATAACTACGGGCAGCAGCTCATTCATGCCGAGATCCTCGCCCACAACAGAAAGAGCCTTTGCAAAAAATCGGTTTACTTCCTCATCGGTATAGCCCAGCACCATTGCATGATGCGCATAAGCTGCCATACCGCGCACACCAAAGAGAATGAGTGATTTAAGACTGCGGATATCCTCCTGTGCATTCCATACATTTTCCATATTGTAATCACCATTTTGTCTGCATACCGCAGCACAAGCGGAACATCCGGGCAAAAATCCTGCCTTTTCCTCATGCACTCGGCCGATCAGCTCACGAATGGTTTTCGGGTTAAAATTCACATTGGTAATTGTGGTGAACAGTCCTTCAATAATTAACCGCCATGTGTCCGCACTTACCCTCGGAGCATTTTCAACTGCCCTTGCAAGTCCTATAAGAGCGCCTGTCAGTTCGTCCTGGAGCTTCGCCACATCGGCACTCTTTCCGCAAACTCCCGCCTTGCCGGTACAACCGCTGCAGCCTGCTGTCTGCTCGCACTGAAAACAAAACATATTATTATCCATATTAAAAATCCTCGCTTTCTTAATCACGTATTTTTCCGTCTGTGGAAATAGTCACAACCTGCCACGGAATAAACTTTCCGCTCTGCTGCAATGCGGTTTTGGCTGCCTGCTCCAGTCCGCCGCAGCAGGGAACCTCCATACGGACAACGGTTACGCTTTTAATATCGTTATTACGGATTATCTCCGCAAGCTTTTCCGAATAGTCCACACTGTCAAGTTTCGGGCAGCCCACAAGCGTGATATGCCCTTTTATGAACTCCTCATGAAAGGCAGCGTAGGCATAAGCCGTACAGTCGGCGGCAATCAGCAGCTTTGCACCGTCAAAATACGGCGCATTCACCGGAACGAGCTTTATCTGTACAGGCCACTGCGACAGTCGGCTGACAGGCTTTGTATGAAAAATCTCTTCCTCTGCACATTCAGTATGCTCAATCTTTTTTGATTGACTTCCCGGGCAGCCGCACGGCAATATCATTCCCTCTTTTTTTATTTTTTCCCGCATCTTTCTCTTTTTATTCTCCATAACGGCTTTTTCATCATAAGCGGCCGCCTCACGCTCAACAAAGGTAATAGCACCGGTGGGGCAAGCAGGCAAACAGTCACCCAGACCGTCGCAATAATCATCCCTCATAAGCTTTGCCTTGCCGTCTACCATAGAAATTGCTCCTTCGTGACAGGCAGCGGCACAAGCACCGCATCCGTTGCATTTTTCCTGATTAATTTCAATAATTTTTCTTTTCATAACAGTACCTCCTTGACTTTTCTACTCCATTATAGTATAATAAATTTAATAAGTCTGTTGAATTTTCAACGAAAAGAGGATTTTTATGAAAAAATTTTTACCAATTATTCGTTCTTCTCAGCTTTTTTCTGGTATTTCCGATGAAGAACTCGCTGATATACTCTCATGCCTCGATACGAAAAAAGAGAGTTTTCCTAAAGATACATTTCTGATGCGCGTTGGTGATACGGCGGAATCGATTGGACTGGTTCTGTCGGGAAGTGTTCTGGTCATACAGGAGGACGTTTGGGGCAATCGCAACATTCTTTCAAAGGCAGGCCCATCTCAGACCTTCGCCGCCGCTTATGCCTGCGTTCCCGGTTCGGTGCTGAATGTGAGTGTAGTTGCGGAAACTCCCGTTACTGCAATATTTTTGAATGTAGCGCGTGTTATGAATATGTGCTCATCTGCCTGTGCGCACCACAACTGTATTCTTCAAAATCTGCTCGGCGAGCTTGCAGAGAAAAATCTGCGTTTTAATGAAAAGCTCACACATATGGGACAGCGCACCACCCGCGCAAAGCTCATGTCCTATTTATCCTCCGAGGCACAGCGGCTCGGGAAATACGAATTTGATATTCCTTTTTCAAGACAGCAGCTCGCGGATTATCTTGCGGTCGAGCGCAGCGGTCTTTCGCTTGAACTTGGGAAGATGAAAAAAGACGAACTTTTGGACTTTCACAAAAATCATTTCATTTTAAATGTATAAATCCGCGCACAAAATAAGAACTGTATCGGCATATATAAAAAGAGATGCGTTTTTCGCATCTCTTTTTTATCGGATTTATTTAAAAATCAAGGATTATTGCATATTTCGGTTTTGCAGCAACACTATAGTCTCCACATGGCACGATACTTCCTGATTGATGTTAGAAAGCCTGCCCGTTCCCGGAAACATATCCTATCAAAGCGGAAACAAGTCCACGCTTACCAAAAATCTGAATTCACAGCGTAAATCTGTCTATTTTGGGGCAGCAAAACCGAGGTCTTAACTGTTGAAGTATTTGGGAAACAGTCGATATACACACTTTGCTACTATATA
>CAKSPW010000041.1 GCA_934486495.1 uncultured Clostridia bacterium | reverse complement strand
GAGCGTTATATCATTGGTAATCCTTTTGACAATTCTCTCGTATGTATTATCGTCTGCCAATATTGTTACGTCATCATATATATCAAAGCTGTCGTAAATCAAAAACACATCCCTGTGTTCTTCAAACACCTTTCTCGCACTTGCACCTACATTTGTTTCGTGCAAAGTTGCAAGCAAATCGGCAATCGACTGCTTATACTCTTTTTCATTTGTAAATGAAACCTCACCGTACTCTTCAAAATCATTTGAGAACGACTTTACCACGTATTTATAAATGCCGCTTGGATATCCAAAATCCAAAACAAATGATATTTTCCCATTGCTAAGCGTTTCGCCATCATCAAATGCTACAATATCTGTATCCGATGCAGTTTCAATATCTACTCCCTTATTATATATTCTCAAAGTATAAAACTGACCTTTTTCATCCATCGTGTCCAAATTGACTGATAATTTTTCGGCTTTTGCCACGCCGGCAACGCAAACAAGCAACATTATTAACCGTAAAATTCTGTTTACTTTTTTCATTGTTAGTCTCCTCATATGGTTTTACCTAAGTTCAATATGCTTTATATACCCTACTCCGTTTGATATTGAGTCCCATAAAAACATTTTTAAAACATATGATTTTTCAGTATCCTCAGGTAAATTTATTTCAAAGCTGCATACATTAATTTTTTGGTTTGCCGGAATAATGATTGGTTTGGAGTCGATTTTTTCAATTACCCCATTTTTGGTAAGTACAGAAAATGCGGTAATGGTTTTTTCTTCTTCTGTGTTATTTCTTATACCTGTAATTCTTGGGGTAAGCATACCCGTTTCTATCATACTCACCTTAGAAAAATCTTTATATATTTCCATTTTTTCAACATCAATATCTGCTACGGTTCTGAATTTAACGGACGACTCCGCAAGCGGAACACCGCAAATATCTTTTCCGACGTTTTTCAATGATAGCGTATAACTTTTTGCAGCTTTTAAATTTGATAAAGCTATATGAACATTTCTGCCATCAACCGCTATATCTTCTACCCTCTGTCCGTTTAACAGTATTTGTTCTGTATCAAAATAATTCAAGTCTATTTGCTCATCATACTGAAAATCAAACTGTACCGATTCTCTGTTCGTTATGGATATGCCGTTTTTTCTGCGAATTTCCCCTGTTATCTTTACATCTGTAATCGGCGTTGCCGGTTCCGTCCAATGCCCCGACAAAACATCATTTACAGTATTAATATCATCCGCCATATAAATCCTAATATCATCAATTGATATTTCCGTGGTTTCGGAAGTATCCGAGCTTTCCTTATTTGCGAAAAGCAATCCTATGGATGACAAATCCCTTATTCCTCCGTTTGCGTTTCTGTTTGACGCCATAAAGCCTGTTCCGTATTGTTGTTTTCCGTTAATATAAACCATACTGTCACCGTAAAAATTCGAGTAATTGCTTTCGCTGTTTATATCATATACAAACCAAACCTTATTCCAATCGGTTTTTGAATATCTCCCGCCGCCAATAAATCCGGTGTTATAGCCCGATATGAGTATTTTATTATTATTTCCTGTCAAAACAAGACGTTCAAGCTTATTGCTCGTTTTAAAATTAACACCAACGAGCAAGTACCGGTATCCGTTATCCAAATCTTTTTTTTCCATATCCACATCTAAAGCCGCATATGCTTTATGTGCCGCAAGATTTACATAATCAGATGAAATAATTTTTTTGTATTCCCCGGTTTCATTTGATGACTCCGGCTCAATCGTCCATATATCATCAACATTTTTAACGCTGTCGGCATCTCTGTCTCTAAACAACGTCAACACACCGTTATACGGCTCCTTTTCAACTGTTTGTCCTTGCTGTTCAGCCTCGTCAAATTTCGAGTCGTTTACACTTCCAAGCACCGTATCAATATCATCTGTTTGATAAAACCGCACATTATCAATAAAAGTATCAACTAAACCATCATTAGTTTTATCTGCAAGAACCATTTCGAGTGATACCATATCATTCCATTTGATTCTCGCCAATCTTTCTGATTTTATCATACCGTTTCCGCTGCATTGAATACCGTTAATGTAAACTAAGCTGTCACCGTAGTTTTTATTTGTTTCGCTCGTCATGTCATAAATAACCCAAACACTGTTCCACACATCTTTTTTATATTTCCCGGCAATATCTCCCGCCTCATCCGAAATAAGATGTCTGGACCCGTTAATAATCACTCCGAGTTTTGAAAAATCGCCATTGGTCTTATAATCCATACCTATCATTACATATTTTTTATCCATGTCCATCTGCAATTCGCTCATATCGAATTTTACGCAAGCATGTGCGGTCAATAAATCACCGTAGGTATAGCCTGTCTCCGATGAAGCTTTTCTGCAATCGCCCAATTCCGGATCTGTTGATTCGGTTATTGCAATATCTCCTATGGCCTCAGCTGCCGAGCCATCGGTATCCTCATATAACTTTTCTGCATTTTCAACCGTTTGTGCCATTACAGACTCAGCGAAACATGATGCAATGCAAGTAAATATCAAACCCATTGATAATATAGCTTTGTAAATATGTTTCTTCATAAATGTCCACCTTTCTTATTTTCTCTTGATGCTCTCCAAAGCAGGTTTTAATACCGTCCATATTCTGTCTGCCATCTCTTGCATTCCAAGATCTCCCGGATGACTTAATACACCCGATGCTACATTTTCCGAAAATACCTCGGCACCCTTATATGGAGCTGCGGTATATTTTTCGTCACTTAAATCGACACATGAAACGCAATTCCAGCCCTTGTTGTCAGCCGCTTGCTTTATAACAGAAACATTTTCAGGTTTAGTCAAGGTTGTAATTACCGGAATAACATTCATATCGCCATATATATTGAAATAATCAACAATATTAATATAATGCAGCGGGTTAAATACTTGGTCAGAGATAAACCCTAAGTCATTTTCATTTGAGCTATTGTTTATGTTAGCTCCTATTGATGAAATAATAATATCTGCATCAAAATCCACCAAAGCTTTATAATCAGTCCGTGAAATACGTGATAAGTCATAAAAATTCTTTTCAAACGGATGTCCGGCCGCAATTTCCAGCCTTGCATCAGGATATATCTGCTTAATATATCTTGATAAAATATGAAAATAATCCTTGTCAGCCGCAGTCGCCGCCATTCCCCAACTACCTTTCCAGCCCAAGTTTTCGGCGGGTTGATGATATGTTATCGAATTTCCTAAAAACAGTATTTTAATCGGGCCGGTTCTCGGTGTTTCTCTTTTTTTATATACCTTATCGAAAGGATTAATGTTTTCATACACAAATAAGTTATCCAAATAAATGGTTCCGGATTTTGAATTTACAAATATACCGTTGCAATCGCTCTCTGTTTTTGGCAAAGATACAGAAATTTTTGACCATTGTTCATTAATATTTGGCACCGTTTGAGTAATTGTTTTATTACCGCCACTATAATAACCTACGGAAATACTATCAACGTCATCAGATTTTATATATGTTTCAATTGTATATTCCTTCCCGCTTTTAACATTAGCAGGGAAAAACACTTTTCCATCATCGGATGAATTGATTTTTAAAGAATATTTTCCTAAATATCTATCGTTCTTATCAAAGGAAACTTTCGCCGACTTTGCATTATAAGTCAAATCTCCGTTATCCATAGTACCGCCTTTAATTATGTTTTTTCCAAACACGGCAGCTACCCCGTCATGATTCTCCAAAGGAGGCTGATTGGTAAAAACGATATAATCAATTGATATATCTCCTATTGCATTCACCGGATCAATTCTTAAGCCCTTAATCTTTCCTTTCCAATTAGGATTTGCCGAAAAATTAATGGAATACGTTTGATATTCCTTATCACCCGATGAAATGCTTACGCTGCAAGAGTTTTTCTCCGATACGGTACTAAATTTCTCTGTCGTGAAAAAAATCTGAAACTTGTTACCCTGTGTTCTGTTTCTTATCCTTATATTGCAATACTTATAATCCTCCGCATTAATCTTCGGATACCACCACATAAGCGGGTCGTTGGTTGTTGCTGTCAAAGACAAAACGCCTTTTGATACTTTTCTGTCGCCTATGTTATAAAACGCTGTCAAACCGCCGAAATTATCTGACATATTAAAATTAAGCGTGCCGTCAGCGTCGGGTGTAGGATCATCTTCATATTCAGAATTATCTGTTGTTTTGATATTTGCCTGATGTTTATCGCGATTCCACTCAAAAACATATCCTAATTTCTCAGCAACGTATTTTACAGGAAAATAGTACTCATCGTTTTCAAAAAAGGCATTTTCACCTATCTTGAATTTCATATATATATCATTTTCCTTATCAAGCAACTGCAAATAGTCATTATTAACAGATGGCGACCATTTTACTCCTAACGCAGATGAGAATTCTTTTATCGGTGCATACATTACATCGTTTTTATAAATAATCCCGATTGTTGACACCTTTGGCTTGCCGTTAATATTTATCTCGGCACCGCCCGACACATCAATGCCGGTAAACTTTATATAATCAATTTGAAAATCTCCTATTTCTTCGACCGGATCAATTCTAATTTCTGTAACAACTCCCGAGAAATCCTGTATTACCGAAGAATCTATAACAATCTCCGTAAACTCTCCGTTTGTTTCTACATTAAATCTTGCAGATTTCTTTTCGTTCCAATTTGTATCATCTGACATAATATAAAATATTTGTCCCTTAAGCACTTTACTGTGCGTTTTCATTCTTAGTTTTATTTTCTTAATATATTCTGCCGGCACGTTTACATCTTTTATATAAAATCCCGGATCCTTATCGGTTGTTACTCCGCAAAGTATGCCATTTTCAATTCTGAAATTTTCAATTTGCTTGACAATAGGATAATTTGATATATCATCATTTTCAAAATTTCTTTCAAACACTTCCGTATAAGTGTTTTCAAATCTCTTTGAATGTTCTTTATTTCTCGTATACGGATTTTTGACATACTCTCTGTCTTGAACATAAAGGTGAGAAAATCTTTTTTTTGAATTTTCGCCCGGCACCTCATCTGTATGCTCGCTATCTTTGGAAAATGCCGAACGCACGGCATCCAAATATCCGAAACCGTACATATTAACAGGCATATACATATGCCCCTCGGAAATTTCATTCCAATTATCAATTGTAACAAGCTTTCCTCCAATTCCCGGCTGCGTTTTTACAAATTCTTTAACTCTTAGCAGTAACTCCTTTTGATTTTCCGGAGTCATAAACCCGGAATTTTCGGTTCCGCCCCAACATTCGGGATTATATCCCATACCCGGAGATGCAATAGACTCTATATTACCGTCTTCAAACCTCCCTGCATCTCTTTGACTTTCAAACTGATTCATTTGATTATCTATACTAATAGTTCCCGTTGTGTAGTGAAAAACAGCGTCAACTCCCGTATCTCTTATTCTCTTTAGTGTTTCGGGATTTTTACTTCTTGATTGCATAATTATATACACTCCGTCAAATCCCTCTTTTTTACATTCTCGATCAATTAACTCATATACTTTTTTTACTTCTTCTTCAGACTTGAATGTATTCACCATAGCATCATGTCCGTAAATTGCGAGTACCGGCTTATTATCAACTACAAGATATCTACTGTCCTTAAAATAATACTCCATCCAATACGAAAGTATGTTTTTTTCAAAGTCATCAATTCCCGAACACCTTGTTCCGTTCTCATTTTCCCACATAATCGCAAATTTAAGCATATCAGAATATTTCGAGCCAAAATATCCCGAATGCAAACCGTATGAATTTCTCGGAGTTTCAATAGGATAGTCGGTCGCACCTTGTCTAAACCAGCAATACATTTGAAAATCTATGCCATGCTCAACCAGCCATTTTATTTCCCAATCCGACACCTCCGGCGAACCCTCATCATAATATCCCAAATACGGTGTCCGATCCTTATAGGCGTTTAAGCAATCCCACCCCATATGAGTACCTTCTCTCCATATGCTGCACGATTGTATACCTATAAGTGCATCAGTATCTTTTTCCGGCTTAACAGGCATTGTTGGATAGCCTTCAGGTTCTTCGCTCAATTGCTGAATCATAATATTATCAAAATATACCGTTCCGGTTGCAACTCTGCCCACTGTCATATTCACCTTTGTTGCCTTTTGTTCTCCAACCTCTATATTGCGTACCTTCTCCTTATAATTAAGCAATATTGTTGCTTTACCATTTTCAATTTTTAATGTTACATGATACCAAAGATTCAATTTCACATTGCATAATGGAATAAATTCATCATCGAGCCGGTATCCGAATTTATCCTTTGTAACACAAAGTCTAATGATGTTTTGCGATCCGTTTAACAGACTTCCGCCAAAGTCTTGCACTTTATCATTTGTATAAAAATCATATTCAAAGCACAACCCTTTCTCATAATTATCTATCTTTTTTGAAATTCCCGTTTCCTTTATAATGCTCTTATCAGCAATTGACAATGCATATCTGTCCCCGAAATTGTAGCCCTTATCGCTTTTTAGCGATAAGCCGTTACCCATAATTGTCCAATCGTCAGGTATTTCACTATGGGAATCAATAAACTGCTCATTTACAAGATAATTCGTATGTATTTTCATATGCTCAAGATTAATTGCTCCGATAGAGTTATCAGGAGTCTGTGCATAGAAACAATTTATATATTCTGCATTTGTCAGAAATTTTAAATTTTTTGCCACTGTTTTTCCGTTTGCTTGAACACTGTACGTGTTGTTATCAACATCTAAAGAAATTCTGAAGCCGTAAAATCCATCGGGCGAATTAATTTTGATATTTTGTGATTGCGTGCAAAGATACAGCTGATTTTCTATAAACCGAAATAACACTACATCGCTGTCATCATATTTTAGTCCTATTTCCGTACCGCTCGGTGCTGCAACAGAAGAAAACCCCAAATCAAGAACAGCTTTGCCCTTTATCGGATTTATTTTACGTCGCATAGCCACGCCCGCGTTTACGGACCCATCATATAAAGCGCCCTTGCTTACAGAGCCTCCTATACTATCAGAATCATACGATGACGGTGACAGTACATCATAATTTCTGACACTGACTTGATAATCATCAAACGTATAATAATATCCGTCACCTATTCCAAGCGCATAGACCGTTTGCATTGCAAAGCAAACGATTGCGGTTATTCCTAAAAAAACTAACATCTTAGATTTACGCATAGCAATTTTTCCTCATACACTTTTACTCTATATATATCATATTACGTTTTCATTATAACATACAGTACGCATTCATTCTTGTAATCATGCGACTTGTTTCATGTTCTTTTAATATTCTGCCAAAATATTTTTAACCAATAAAATAACTTTTGACTTTTTTTCAATGTTGTGATATAATATTTTTATATGACGTTAATTTAATCGAATCTGAAATTTGGCATTTTGGAGGTATCATAATGAATGAACAAAATCTTGACATTTTTATTGATAACGTTTATACAAAACCTATAAGTATCAGCTCATATATTCGTCGAAAACACCTTTCAACCCAACTTAGATACCACTTGGGATATAAACTGTTTTTTATTCTTCGCGGAAGCGTTATTTTCTTTATCGAAGGTAAAGAAATATATTTAAAGAAAAACCAGTTTTTAATTATACCGCCTTTTGCAAAACACAGAAGCATTTACACCGAATTTGATAGAACACTCCGATACGAAATACAGTTCTCGACGGAAAACCTTGACACTGAAGTGCTAAGCATTATCAAAGCAATGGAACACGACAGCATCGCAAGGGAAATTCCCAAAAAATACATTGAACAACTTAAATTTTACTTCACCCAAATGAATATTTGTCAAAAAAACCTTGACAATGCGAAAATACAGCTCATGATGAGGTCATTGTTTACTTCCGTCACAATATTCTTATCACTACATTCAAACGCTGTACTCTCGGAATTAAAACCTATTAATCACTCCATTGAAAAAGCAATAGAATTTATTAATGAAAATTATTGCAAGACAATAACACCAAAAGAGCTCGCAGACAATCTGTTTATTTCCGAAAGGACTTTATACAGATTATTTAAAGAAAACCTGAATTTGACGGTTACAGAATATATAAATTATGTCCGTATTCTAAATGCCGAGAAGCTAATGACTAATTGTTCTTATTCAATAACAGACATAGCTTACCAATGCGGATTTAACGACAGCGCATACTTTTCAACCGTATTCAAAAAATACACCGGTACGTCTCCGAGAGTATACAGAGCAAATCATATGATAAAAGATAATACAGCTAATGAATAGGGGAAAGCAATGCTTTCCCCTCTAATCTTAAGATCTTAAATCAATTCGTGTTATCTCATTAACTTCAAAATCATATCTGTATTCTTCATTATTAAGCTTCACATAAATTATCAGGCTATCCCATTCAGATGTCATATACGGACAATCATATTTTTTTGCAACAGTATAATCGTTTTCTACACCATTTTCGCTGTTTCCGTCTTTTCTTACAACACACCCATCAAATTTCACAATCATGTTTTCTCTGTCAAAATCTATTTTCATTTTTTTTGATATATGACAAAATTCATCAAACGAACCATACTTTGACTTATAGTCAACTCTGCAAATAACAGCATTTTTATACCCTAAAGATAGAAGCTCCTTATTTGCAAAATTATCTTCATCATTAATCTTAAAACCGTTATCCATGTAAAACAGAATAAAAAGATTTCCATATTCAAGGAATAAGTATTTTCCGTCATGTCTGTATGATGAGAAAAATTCAAGAGGAACATATGCATTAATAAGCGGAAGATTAGGTCTGTTTTCAAGCTCGCTCATTAAAGGTATGTCGTACATACATATGACAGTATTTACGTTTGAGAAAAAGCTGCCGCATAAACATCCGGCATCTCCGGTCCATCGATTGACAATACCATGACAATCCGGTATTGCTCTGTGATGTGAAAAAATTTTTGCTTCGGGATTATCGGGAAACGTCAACTCCCATTCATGCTGTTGATGGTGTGCATACCACCTATCCTTTGCATCTTTAGGATAACAATCCTGATGATTTACAGCACCTATGGCATAATCCTCACATATATATGTGTACTTACAAATAGATCCGTCAACCTTTTTTAATTCTTCCCAATCTATATCGTTCATCCACGCACTGCAACAATGCAAATGTTTTCTTTCACGATTTATGTACGGCAATTTCCTATTCTCGTATATTTTTTTAACTATCGGTGACGGCATATAATCCGAAAGACATATATTAGTGTTTTCAATGGCATCATCATAGCATATTTCATCATCAAAATAGTACCTTGCGAGTGTTGCAAGTGTACAGTTTTTTCTGTTTAGAACAGCGTTCGGATAACTTCTGCCATGTGCACCGGCATACAATCCGTTTATGGAGTCATTTATCATATCAAGTAAAATAATATCCATAATCATTGCACATTTCGATTTCAGACTTTTATCATAGGTATAGTTATGTAATGTTGCCAGAATAACCATTATTTCAAATGTATATCCGAGTGAATCAAACTCTCCCCACGAACGCTTTGCCCTGAAATCAATAAATTCGCATATATATCTGTAATCTTTTTTGTAAACTTCATTTGCATACATTCCCGCATTTAAGAAATATGCATCATTGTAGAATTGTGCCGCAAGCAGCCTTGATACTCTAAACATTAAACAATGATTTTCCGAAGCATAAACCGAACGATAATCTTTTTCCGTGAAAAATTTTTTTAATGAACATAAAACATCATAAGGTAATTTTTTATAACACCTATCTTCATACAGCGCCATTATTATTCTTATTGCAATAAAATCCGGCTCACCCTGAATATTTCGGCTTCCCTCTATATGCGGATAATCAAACCAATCAGCTGCATCTTTTAATTGGCAGCAAGCACGCTCAACATCATCATCGTTAATTATATGAAGAATGGCTTTATCGCAATTATGCGTAATCTTATTTACTTCTATAGAATTTCTATCAAACAGATATGGCAATTTCATAATCTTTTCAATTGAGATTTCAGAATTCTTACTCACATCATCACCCCATAAATATAATACATAAATAGAATACCATTTATTTTATTTTTTATCAAGTGGTTTTTATAATAATTGCAGAATATTATAAAACGGAGATATATGGCTTAATATTATATGTTTTGTAAGTTCAATACCGAAAATAGGCAAGCAACCGTCACTGTTTCCGCGCTCTTTGAGCAATTCTGCAAGTTCCGTTATACCGTTCATTGCCGTCACCTTCCAAAAATTAGCATAGAAAAAGCGACTACCGAAGTAATCGCCTTGATTTGTTTTATAAACCGAAATTTGCAGTTTTGAAAAATACATTCTTTACTTTTTCAGAAATGAGAATATTCCTCGGCTTTTCTCATATGGCTCGGCAGTCATTGAAACAAACGTATACCCCGTTTCCTTTACGGTTTCCTTTACCGCATTTTCATCAAGCGGATTTTCGCTTATTATAACCGTTTCGCCTTTTGAGTGAGAAGACTCCGCTTTTTTTACATTAAACTTTTTTCTGATTGCGTCATTCATATGCGCCTCGCACATACCGCACATCATACCGTCAATTTTTAAAGTTGTTTTTACCATTTTTATCTTCCTTTCTTTTTTACCATACAGCCTGCATAAATTTAGTCTCAGCGCATTTGATACAACACAAAAGCTCGATAAGCTCATTGCGGCAGCGCCGAGCATAGGATTTATTGTAATTCCAAAAGCAACAAAGCACCCTGCCGCAACAGGTATTCCGATAATATTATATATAAAAGCCCAAAAAAGGTTTTCATAAATGTTTTTAAGCGTTTTGCGGCTTAGCTTTACGGCGGCAGGTACATCAAGCAATGTATTTTTCATAAGCACAATATCAGCCGCATCAATGGCTATATCCGCACCTGCTCCTATAGCAATTCCCACATCTGCGCTTGTAAGTGCCGGTGCGTCGTTAATCCCGTCACCGACCATTGCAACCGCTCCTCCCTTTTGAAGAGATTTAACGGCAATTTCTTTTTCATTCGGCAAAACGCCCGCAACCACATCATCAACCTCAGCGGCTTTCCCTATCGCCCTTGCAGTCCGTTCATTGTCACCCGTAATCATAACAACACGAATACCCATGCTTTTAAGCTCACGGATTGCCTCTCGACTGCCATCTTTTATCGTATCGGCAACCGCAATTATACCGAGTAAGCTTCCTCTGTGCGAAAACAGGAGCGGAGTTTTTCCGTTTTCAGACAGTGACTGAGCAATTTCCTTTATATCCTGCGGAATATCCGTCTGCGCCGATATAAATTTAAGGCTTCCGCCATATGCATCGCCTCCGTTTATTTTCGCCTTAAGACCGTTACCGGCAAGCGCTTCAAAATTCTCAGATTCAAAAAGCTCAATGCCCGTTTCCTCCGCCTTTTTCATAATCGCCCTTGCAAGCGGATGTTCGCTTTTTACCTCAAGCGACGCCGCAAGCTTTAAAAGCTCCTCCTCCGACCGGCCGCCGCTTACGACTATATCGGTAACGCAAGGCTTACCCTCGGTAATCGTACCCGTTTTATCGAGTGCAACCGTTTTAATCTTTCCGGCATTTTCAAGCGTCACGGCGTTTTTAAATAAAATTCCGTTTCGTGCACCCTTACCGCTGCCGACCATAATCGCAACCGGTGTGGCAAGACCGAGCGCACACGGGCAGCTGATAACAAGCACCGATATACTGCGTGCGAGCGCATATCCGGCATCCCTGCCAAAAAGCATCCACGCAATAAACGTCGCCACCGATATTCCTATTATAATCGGCACAAAAACACCCGAAACCTTATCCGCAACCTTTGCGATAGGCGCTTTGGACGCCGACGCCTCACCGACCATTTTTATAATCTGCGAAAGCGTTGTATCAGTCCCAACACGTGTAGCACTGCACTTTATAAAACCGGATGTGTTTATGGTTGCCGCCGATACCGAATCTCCGACTGCCTTATCCGTCGGTATACTCTCACCGGTAAGTGCCGACTCGTCAACTGCGCTCGTTCCCTCCGTAACAACACCGTCAACGGGTATACTCTCACCGGGGCGCACAACAAAAACATCGCCCTTTTTCACATCAGCCGCCTTTATTTTTATCTCCTTTTCACCGCGTATAACATTTGCCGTTTTCGGTGCAAGCTCGATAAGTCCACGAAGCGCATCGGTTGTTTTCCCCTTAGAACGTGCCTCAAGCATTTTACCGACGGTTATAAGTGTTAAAATCATTGCCGCACTTTCAAAATAAAACTCGCCTTTATACGTCACAACAGCGTCAATATCCCCTATTTGCTGTGCCTTTGTCATCGCAAGCAGTGCATAAATGCTCCATATATACGACGATGCCGAGCCGAGCGCAACAAGCGTGTCCATATTCGGACTTTTTCCAAGCAGGCTTTTAAAACCGTTTATAAAAAACCTTTGATTGATTACAAGCACAGCTCCGGAAATCAAAAGCTGAATAATTCCGTTCGCCGTGTAATTTCCGTCAAACCACTGCGGCAACGGCAGATTTATCATATGCCCCATAGAAAAATACATCAGTATTACAAGCAGCACAAGCGAACATATCAGCCTTTTTTTAAGAGCGGGTGTTTGTCTGTCCTCAAGTGCCGCACTGTCAGAGGTATCATCTTTTTTCTCTCCCGAAACAGATGCGCCGTAGCCTGCCTTTACTACAGCGTTTATTATATCCGCACTGTCTGTGCTTCCCTCAACCGTCATTGAATTTGTAAGCAGGTTAACATTGCACTCTACAACGCCGTCAAGCTTTGAAACGGCCTTTTCGACCCTTGCCGAGCACGCTGCACAGCTCATTCCCGTAATATCATATTTCACCTTTTTAATCGCCTCACATTCTCTGCTTTATTATTGCCTGTTTTACTTATTTCATCAATTTTTGAATTGTCGAAACAAGCTCATCTACAACCTCTGCCTTCCCGTTCTGTATATCCCGAACAACACACGAGTGTATATGATAGGCAAGAATTTCCTTATTAAATGCATTAACAGCAGCACTTACAGCCGCCGACTGCGTTAAAATATCGTTACAGTATGCGTCATTTTCAAGCATAGAGCAAATACCGCGAACCTGACCCTCAATACGCTTTAATCTGTTCATTAACTTCTTTTTATCTTCTTCGCCTCGATAAGTATGCTTTTCGCAGCAACAAGTTTTGTTATCCATGTATTCACCTCCGTTCAGTATACCCCCACGGGGTATTTATATTATATACCCCCCAAGGGTATTTGTCAAGTCTTTTTTATAAAAAAAGCACGAAAACCGAAAAAAGTTTTCGTGCCTGAAAGTCTGCAATATGCATTAAGCCAGCGTAAGCTTATATTCCTTTACTATCCGCTGTGCCACAACCTGATGAAGTCTGTAATTAACCGCTACTGTTTCACTGCCTCTTTTATAAATCTCATGACTGCCGCGGCTTCTTTGTGCGACAAAGCCGTTTTTAATCAGCAGTCTTTTTATATCCCGTGTCGTATAGGTTTTTAACATATTCCAATCACCTCATTTCACTGCATATCCGTCGCCTATTGAGCCTATCATCATAATAAGAAAAACAAAAAGTGTGTGACCGCACAAAAATGTCAGAAGTAATAGCCATAGCCATTTTATCCAATATTCCCAAAATGCATTCCAATTAAATTTTCTTCTCATTGTAAAATACCTCCGTTTTTAATTTTTATCGTAAATTCCGATTTAAGCTTATCCTCAAGCTCTTTCGGTTTAGTGATATCCGGCGCAAATCTTCGTGTTTATTCTCGCTTTTATCGCCTGCTTTAAACAGCTTTACAGACTTGATGTATTAGGTACGTTCCATATAATCACTCTCCTTTATAAATTTAATTTATACGCTTTTTAATTATCCGTGTAAAATTCTTCAAGCGTATTCAGGCAAATACAGCCGAGTCTACCCAAAAATACAGCTCCGCAGTCTATTGCAATATGATTGTTTTTTTTATAAATTCTGCCCTCGTAATACGGGTCGATAATGCACGTCGGCGTATGTCCGGTAACAAGATACTTATCAGAATAATACTGCCTGTCATAATTGCATCTGTGCCACACAATATCGTCAATGTCATATTCGCCGAGGCGCTTGCTCTGTGAAAAGTCCTTAAGACCGCCGTGCAGAAGAACGAAATCATTACCGTCTGCCTCAAGCTCGCAATATGCCTCAAAGCTTCCGATATAATCTATAATCCTTTCTCTTGACTCTCTATCAAGCTTAATAAAATCTCCGAGCGTTTTTGCACCGCCGTTATACATCCAAATCATACTTTCCGCACTGTTATCATTGGTATCGCTCCCCCTTTTTATATTTTCATTGACTTTTTTCATAACGCTGTATGCCATATATTCATGATTTCCGATAATCGGTACTATATTTTTTCTGTTCATCATATCTGACAAAATCTTAATGCCGTCATCTCCCCGATCGATTGTATCGCCGAGTACAAATAACGTATCGCTGTCCGAAAAATTAATTCTGCCAAGCATTTCGGTATATAAATCATAACAGCCGTGAATATCTGACATTGCATAAATCATACTTAAAAACTATTCCTTGCATCCTTTGCTACAATAATAATATCAGATTTGATGTGCCATAAACAGTACACTTGTCAGCATTCGGGAATATTTTTTAAAAAAAGCTGTACTTTTCGCAAATTTTGTTGTATAATGTATGTAAGAAGTGATAAAGGAAGTGTTACCGTTGATATACACCGTTACATTTAATCCTGCCATAGATTACGTAATACATACAGACAAAATTAAACTCGGATATGTAAATCGCCTGAATAAGGAGCAAATTTTCTTTGGCGGGAAGGGAATTAACGTTTCAATAGTTTTAAAGGAGCTTGGCATAGAGTCAAAAGCTCTCGGATTTATTGCCGGCTTTACGGGAGATGCGATTGAAAACGGAATTAAAAGCATGGGAATTGAAACAGATTTTGTACGGCTCAAAGACGGATTTTCAAGAATTAACGTTAAAATAAAATCAAATTCGGAAACAGATTTAAACGGACAGGGGCCGGAAATAAGCCGCGACGAATTAGAAGAGCTTTTCAGCAAAATAAGCCTGATAAAAGACGGCGACACCTTAGTTCTTGCCGGAAGTATACCAAAATCATTACCGAGCAACATATACGAAACAATTCTCTCTCACCTGTCGGACAAGGAAATTAAAACGATTGTTGACGCCGGCGGAGATTTGCTTTTAAATGTGCTAAAATATCAGCCGTTTCTCATAAAGCCGAACAGGGACGAACTCGGCGAGCTGTTTGGCGTAACGATAAATGATAATGAAGATGTTATAAAATACGCAAAAAAACTCAAATCCATGGGAGCGGCTAACGTGCTCGTATCGCTTGCCGGTGACGGTGCGATACTGCTCGATGAAAGCGGAGCAATATACACCTGCCGCGCCTGTAAGGGGAATGTAATAAATTCAGTCGGTGCGGGCGACTCCATGGTAGCAGGCTTTATTGCCGGCTGTTCCGTCGGCGGAAGTGAATATGCGCTAAAACTCGGCACCGCATCCGGCGGAGCAACGGCTTTTTCGGGCGGGCTCGCAAAAAAAGAAGACATAATAACTCTGTTTAATACTCTTTGAACCGAAAACAGAAAATACGTCACTTGAAATTTTACTTTTAGCAGGCTATCCTATACTCTGTTCATGCGCAATACTTAATATTTAAAAGCATATACAGCTCTGCCGAATCAGCAAAAAGAGGAATGTTAAAAAAAGTTAAGGCTGTTTAAAAAGTCGATTGACTTTTTAAACAGCCCCTTATTTTATTTTGTAAAAAGCTTTAAAATATCTCTATATGACACAAAAATCATAAACCCTATCAAAATCAAAAAACCTACCGTGTGAACCAAGCCTTCCTTTTCTCTTGAAACAGGCTTACCTCTTACCCATTCGATAACAACAAACAGCAATCTGCCGCCGTCGAGTGCCGGGAGCGGAAGAAGATTGAACACACCGAGATTTATTGTAAGCAGTGCAACAAGATTTAAAACATACATAAGAGCGTTACTGCCCGAATGTACAGCGTTATCAACCTCTTTTACAACTCCCACAGGTCCCGATATTTGCTCCATAGAGCCTTTCCCCGTCACAAGCTCCCAAACCGTTCTGTACAAAAGCTTAACGACAAATTTTGTCATGCGAAACGATTGAGGAAGAAGATTTACAGCCGTTATTTCTTCTCTTTGCGGCTGAATACCGAGTATAAACCTCTGTACTTCCCGGCTTTTTCCGATAAGGCTATCGTCCTTGGCAAGGTTATCGCCGTAAGGTATTTCTTTTTTTGTATAGTTATCGTTGATGGTTTCCTCATAAATTGCTGAATTCTCGCCGTAAGTTATTTTAACATACTGCTTTGACGGCTCGATAGTGGTTTTCTTTTTTTCTCCGTCCCTGACTACCGTCACATCAAGCTTTTCCCCGCCTTGAAGATTTGAAGTATAAAGCTGAATATCCTGATACATTCCGATATTCTTACCGTTTATATTTATTATTTTATCGCCGCTTCTTATATCCGCGTCCGCAAGATATGTTCCGCTGACAACATTTTCAATAACATTAGTATTATATTCCTTTGCGGCGCCTACAATAAAGCAAAACAGCACAAATCCCAAAATCACATTAAACACAGCTCCTGCCGCAAGCACGATTACACGCTTATAGCACGGCTGTTCATTAAAATTACCTTCCTCGGCCATATCATTTTCGTCCTCGCCGGCAAATCTGCAAAATCCGCCGAACGGAACTATCCTCAACGAGTAAAGTGTTTTTTTTGTTCTCTTTTTAAATATCGCCGGTCCGAAGCCTATCGCATATTCAAGAACGTTAAAGCCGAGAAGCTTTCCGAATATAAAATGTCCGAATTCATGAAGTGAAATCATGACAAGAAACATTATAATTGTTACAATCGCCGTTACCAAACCGTATTCCTCCTAAAACTTTCTCGATTCACTGTCTGCCGCAAAAATATCGTCAAGAGTCGGATTTTCTATATGCGGAGATGATGACATTTTTTTCTCTATAAAATCCGCAATTTCCAAAAATCTTATCTTTCCGTTCATGAAAAGCGAAAATGCGACTTCATCGGCTCCGTTAAATACTGTCGGCAGTATTCCTCCGCCTCGACCTGCCTTATAAGCCAGAGATAGCGCAGGAAAAACCTCGGTATCGGGTTTATCAAATGTCAAAGTGCCGTACTTTGTAAAATCAAGCCTGTTATCGCCTATCGGCCGCCTGTCAGGATATGTCAGAGCGTAAGCAATCGGCAAATGCATATCGGGTATACCCAACTGTGCAATGACAGCGCCGTCTGTATACTCTATCATGGAATGGATAACACTTTGACGATGAACAAGCACATCTATACTGTCATAATCAACATCAAACAGCCACCGTGCCTCCATAACCTCAAGACCTTTATTTACAAGCGTTGCCGAATCTATTGTCACCTTTGCGCCCATATCCCAATTAGGGTGCTTAAGCGCCTGCTCCGGAGTTATATTTTCAAGCTCATCTCTCTTTTTTCCGAAAAACGGGCCGCCCGACGCTGTAAGTATTATACGGCTTAAATCTTTTCTGCCGCATTGAAGTGCCTGAAATATTGCCGAGTGCTCACTGTCAACAGGATATATTTTTACGTTATTCTCTTTTGCAAGACGTGTTACTATATGCCCTGCCGTTACCATTGTTTCCTTATTAGCAAGTGCAATGTTTTTGCCTGCTTTTATTGCCGAAATCGTAGGTTTAAGACCCGAAATTCCCACAACCGCAGTAACCACAATATCAGTATCGTCACATACCGCAGCTTCAATAAGTCCATCCGCACCGCCGAGAATCTGCACACCCGTATCGGACACACGTACCCTTAAATCCTCCGCAGCCGACTTATCCGCCATGCACACGACAAGCGGTTTAAACTCCCTTATCTGCTTTTCCATAAGCGACACATTTCTGTCTGCTGTAAGCGATATAATCTTCATATCGTCATTTTTTCTTACTATATCGAGAGTCTGCGTTCCAATTGACCCCGTAGAGCCCAATATTGATATATTCATAGTCTACCCCACTTTATTAATGTATAATCAATCGGCCTGAAATATAACCTTTTTCTTTTGCAAAAAGCGAGACAGAAACAAAACAAATGTTTTGTTCTGCCCCGCTTTCATCTAACCGATTTTATTCGGCATGCGCCTTATATTATTCGCAAATCTTCTTAATGCATCTTGAAAGCATTGCAGCATATTCCGCTCTCGTTGCATTTCCCTTTGCATTAATCTTACCGTCGCTGCCGCCGATTATTCCGGCACCTACCACATTTGAAATGCTTTCGGCTGCCCATTCGCTTATATCCGCATTATCCGAGAATGCTGACAAATCGGACGACTGTGTCTTAACATTCAAGTACTTCATGTACTTATCGAGAATTATCGCAAGCTGTTCACGTGTTACGGAAGCCTCCGGTGCAAACTCTGTTTCCGACATACCCGATACAATACCGTTTTCAAACGCCCATGCAACAGATGCGGCATACCATGCATCCGGCTTAACATCGGTAAATGAAGTATTTGTGTTTGTATAGTTCTTGTTTTCCATTCTTTGGAGAGTTGCAACAACCATACCTCTTGTAACTGTTCCCTGAGGAGCAAATTCATTTTCGGCAACACCGTTCATTATACCTCTTGCCGTTACAAAATCAACGCTTGGCTTAAACCAGCTGTCATCCGTAACGTCGCCGAATGTTCCGCCCACTGCCTGTTTAACAGAATATGTTCCGTCCGGACCTACTGCTTTGAGTACCTTATTTTCGTTATCAAACGTACTCTTTGCAACAACGTTGCCGTTTCCGTCAATTACAACATAATCGTTTTCTTTAGCTGCTATATATTTAACAGAGAATCCGTTAGCTGTCTTTGAAGAGTCGAGCAAAACTCCGCTTGACGTTGCCTTAATATTATCTCCGTTTACGCTTATCGACGTATTTGTAACATCGGGTGCTGTGCTCAGCGGAGTTGATGAAGGTATTCTTCCAACGCTTGAACCGCCGCTGCTGCCGCCGCTGTGTGACGATTTTTTCTTAAATGATACTGTAACCTTAACGTCATCGGCAGGCATTGTAAACCTGCTGCTTGAAACGTTTACTTTCTTACCGTCCGACTTTGTCTTAACAACAATTTCATCTAAAACATAGCCGCTGTTCGGGTCGGTTGATACGTATATCGAATCGCCGTAAACCGCTTTTTTCTCTTTGGAATAATTGTCGTTAACTTCAATACTTGCGCTTCCGTACTTATCAACGATGAGTTCTATACTGTACTCTGCCTGTTCAAATTCAGCACTTACTACCACAGGCTTATTTTCATACTTAAACGTATACTCATTATTCTTGTCAAGTGTTACGGCTTTTCCGTCAACATAAGCAGCCTTGATTTTGTAGCCTGCATTCGGTACAACAGTAATCGTAACATCGTCGCCGTTTGCAGGATCCGCATTATCCACCTTAACCTTACCGTTCTTAATGCTTGAGTCTACATTAATCTTCTTTTCTGTTTTTGTAAATACAACCTTAACCTCAACGTCTGCTTTCGGCATTTCAAAAGTATATTCAGTTTCGCTTACCTTTGTTACCTTTGCATCTCCTGCCGTTACGCTCGATACGGCATAGTTCTCATCGGGCTTTACTGTAATCTTTACAATTTCCTTTTCAGCTGCCGAGAATTTGTCAACAGTAACTCCACCGTTTTTCGGTTTTGCAATACTGATATTATATTCAGTTGCCGATACTGCCTCAAACTCTGCCTTTACTTCTACATTCTTTTCAGGCATTGTGAATGTATATGTTGTTTCATTTACGGTTGTTACCGCCACGTCGCCTGCCGTTACGGTCTTTACCTTATATCCGCTGTCGGGTGTTACGGTAATTGTAACCGTTTCTCCCTTAACAGCCTCTGCCTTGTCAACATCAATCTTTCC
>CAKSPW010000040.1 GCA_934486495.1 uncultured Clostridia bacterium | reverse complement strand
TGGAGTATATCCTCAACGTCAACGAACGACATCTCAAGGTCTATTTGTGTAAATTCGGGCTGACGGTCGGCACGAAGATCCTCATCTCTGAAGCATCTTGCAAGCTGAATATATCTGTCAAAGCCTGAAATCATAAGAAGCTGCTTATATATTTGCGGTGATTGGGGGAGAGCGTAGAAGCTTCCGTTGTGAACTCTTGACGGTACAAGGTAGTCACGTGCGCCCTCGGGAGTTGATTTAATGAGCATAGGCGTTTCAATTTCGATAAAGCCGTTTTCCTCAAAATAATCTCTTGCGCTTTTTGCGATTTTGCTTCTTGTTATAATGTTTTTCTGTAAAACTCCTCTGCGCAGGTCGAGGTATCTGTATTTTAAGCGAAGCTCGTCGTTTACGTTTGTTTTATCCGTAATTTCAAAAGGCGGTGTTTCCGATTTTGCGAGAATGCGAAGGTCGCTTACGTATATTTCTCTGTCGCCTGTTTTAAGCTCCTTGTTTTTGCTTTCTCTTTCACGAATTTCACCCTTTGCCATGAGTACAAATTCGCTTCTGCACGATGATGCCTTTTCAAATATTTCTCTGTCCGTACCCTCGTCAAATGCAAGCTGGACAATTCCGCTTCTGTCTCTGAGGTCGATGAAGATAAGAGTGCCCATATCTCTTATTTTTTGCACGTATCCTCCGACAGTAACCTCGCCCTCCTGCGGTATATCGGCGCAGTAGCAGCTGCGCTTGAGTCCTTTCATTGTATCCATTGAAATATCATTCCTTTCCGAAAAATTCTGCAATTTTATCAAGCTTAACAGATGTCTTTTCTCCGTTTTCCATGTTTTTAATCTCGCATTCGCCCGAGTTTACCTCGTTTTCACCGAGAACAACGGTGTACTTTGCGCCGAGCTTGTCGGCATACTTCATCTGTGCACGAAGTCCTCGGCCTATAAGGTCGCTGTCACACTGCACGCCTTTTTTTCTGAGATTATATATTAAAGAACGTGCCGCATCATATGCTGCGCTGCCGAGCGGAGCGATATACAGGTCAACCGCTTTTTTGCACGGGATTTCTATTCCTAAATCCTCAAGGCGAAGTATAAGTCTTTCAATTCCGAGACCGAAGCCGATACCGGGTGTTGCGTCACCGCCGAACTCCTCTATAAGTCCGTCATAGCGTCCGCCGCCGCATACGGTGAAGTCGCCGCTTATTATTTCAAAAACTGTTTTTGTATAGTAGTCAAGTCCACGGACTATGGAGCTGTCAACCTCGTATTTTATGTTCATGATGTCGAGTGCTTTTTTAAGCCCTTCAAAATGCTCACGGCAATCGTCGCAAATATAGTCGAGCAGTATGGGCGCACCCTCGCAAAGCGTGTTGCATATTTCCGACTTACAGTCGAGTATTCTCAGCGGATTTCTTTCAAATCTGCCCTGACACGTTGTGCAAAGTCCGCTAAGCTTTGGTCTTAGAAAATCTCTTAAAACCTGATTATATTTTTTTCTGCATTCGGGACAGCCTATCGAGTTTATGTGGAGCGTAAGGTCGGAAAGTCCCGCTTTTTCGAGAAAATCTATCGCAAGAGATATTATTTCAGCGTCAATATCCGGTCCTTTTGCGCCGAACGCCTCAACGCCGAACTGATGAAACTCACGAAGTCTGCCCTTTTGCTTGTTTTCGTATCTGAAGCAGGGGATATTATAAAACATTTTAGCAGGCATGGGATTTGCGTACAGGCTGTTTTGAATAAAGCTTCTCGCAACCGACGACGTACCCTCGGGACGAAGTGTTATACTGCGTCCGCCCTTGTCCAAAAATGTATACATCTGTTTTTCCACAACATCGGTTGTGTCGCCGACTCCACGCTCAAAAAGCTCGGTATGTTCAAATGTCGGCATTCTTATTTCCCGGTATCCGAAGCAATCGCATACCTTTTCAAAAAGCTTCTCTAAATACTGCCATTTTGAGCTTTCGGACGGCAGAAGGTCCTGTGTACCTTTCGGTGCTGTTGTTATAAGCATTTTTATCCTCCCGATAATATGTTATTTTAAAGCATTGTTATCTTATATTATATAACTATTATATACCTTGTGTCAAGTGATTTTTAAAAAATCTAAAATAAGCACAAAAAAACCCCATGATAACCGTGTATTTACAATCAGTTTTCTTACCTGCATATGCAGGTGGGTCGCATCCCGACAGGTTTATATGTCCACTGGCAGTCCCGAAGGAAAGGAGGCGTATACGCCGCTGACGGAGAAAGCATCCCTTATAAGAAGTGTTGGTAAAAAAATGATTGAACCACGAGAAATCTCAGGGAAAAACATATTTGGTTTTTTAAGAGCGACAGCCATTCGCCTGAATGCGTACGCTCATCTTGATTATAGTATAGCACATTTATCGGAAAAATGCAAGTACTTTTTATTGTCAATTGTGTTAAGATAATGTTAAGCAAATATTAACTCAAAAATTTTATCGCCAAATCTGCCGCAAACACCACCGCACATGATATTAAAGAAACTGTCAGCAGACTTTTTCCTTTGTATGCAAGGAGAAATGCCGCCGCCGTACCGATAAGTGCGGAAAGCTTGCTTCCGGTCGAATAGAAAACGTCGGGGAATGTCATCGAGCTTAAAACGGCGAACGGGATAAAGTTTAAAAAAGATTTTATGTATTTGTTTTTTATTTTTTTTCTGAAAAAGGTAAGCGGCAGCATTCTTATTATATATGTTACCGCCGCCATTATAAGCACAGCGAAAAAAAGCTTAGCGTTCGTCATTTTCTTCTTCCTCCTCAGGATATTTAAATGCGCAGATTCCCGATGCGATAACGGTTGAAATAATAATTCTCCAGCCGCTTGAAATATTTTGCGCAAACGGCAGATAATAAATAAGAGCGCTTATTATAACCGATACGATTATGACCGAAAGAACGGGCTTTTGCTTTTTTGCGGGCGGAACGATAATTGCGATAAACATTCCGTAAATTGCGATTCCGAGCGCAAGCCGAACGCTTTCGGGGAGAGCCGACGCCGCACAGGCGCCGAGGAGCGTGCCGAGTGACCAGCCGAGGTAGGGGAAAGTCATAAGGCCTAAAAAGTATGAAAATGTTACGCTTTTTATCTGCTGCACCGATACGGCGAAAATCTCATCCGTTATGCCGAACGACATAATAAGCCTGCCGAGAGTGCTTGTTTTCTCATCTATCCTTTGCGAGAGGGACAGCGACATGAGCATATAGCGTATATTTATAATAAAGGTTGCAAAAGCAAGCTCAAATAATCCGCCGTTTGACTTGATTATTTCAAGACCTGCAAATTGACCTGCACTTGTCAGATTTGTCATGGAAATTATAAGACTCGACAGCAGTGAAAGTCCGTATTTTGCCGCCATAAGACCGAACGCAAACGAAACGGAAATGTAGCCGAGACAGATAGGTATACCTGCCGTGAGTCCTCGTTTGTAATCAACGAAACGCAAAGTTATCACCCTTTTGTAAATTTGTAATCATAATTTGGTGCATTGGTTTAATTGCAAAAATCAAACCGTGCATTTTATCCTGTATTGTGCCGCCGAAAAAACCGAGCGGGCGGTCTATCGGCTTTGCCCGAAAAATCAAGTGCCGAATGTATCGTGCGCAAAAAGTATTTGACGTTGCCGTTATTTTTGGCTTTTGATATTGTATCAAGCGCAAAAAGTATTTGACGTTGCCGTTATTTATGCATCGTGCGCAAAAAAGTGTTTGGCGTTGCCGTTATTTTTTGCTTTTGATATTGTATCGGTTGCAAAAAGTGTTTGACGTTGCCGTTATTTTTTGCTTTTGATATTGTATCGGTTGCAAAAAGCATTTGACGTTGCCGTTATTTTTTGCTTTTGATGTTGTATCGTGCGCATGACGTGTTTTCAGTCGGTGAGCAATTTATTTTTTCTCAAGAAAAAGGACTGTTCGTAAACGAACAATCCGTCAAAAAAATGCACTGTCTGATATTTGCTGCAAATGCAAAACACAAATCTGTTTCTTCAATCAATAGCTTGCCCGATTGCCATCAATAACTCGACCGCGATATTCGCCGATAAAAACCGATAAGCATTTTAAAATCCAACAGAATATCAAACTGTGATTTCTTTTTATATAGACCGGTCGTTAAACCGGACTATGGCTAAATCAGAATGCGGAAAGCGATTGCAAAACCTTATCGAGCATTTCTTTGTATTTAACGCCCTTTGCTTTTTCCGCTTCAACGACGCTTTCGGGTGCTTTGTCAACAAAGTTCTTGTTGGAAAGCTTTCCGTCAACACGTTTGATTTCCTTTTCAAGACGTTCCTTTTCGGCTGTAAGTCTTTCAATTTCCTTTTCTCTGTCAACAAGCTCGCTCATGGGCAGGAATATTTCTGCGGACGGAACAACTATATGTACCGAGCCGATGTCTGCATCGGACTTATCCGACTTGACCGTAACATTTTTTGCCGAGGCAAGCTTTTCAAAGAACGGAATACCTTTTTTGAAAACATCTTCCTTGTCTGTAACGATTATTATGTCTGCTTTTTTTGAAGGCGGAACATTCATTTCAAGACGTCTGTTTCTTACCGACTTGATTGCCTCCATTATAAGCTCCATTTCCTCAAGACTTTGCGTAAAGTTAAGCGACTCGTCATACTCGGGCCAGCTGCTTATCATTACGCTTTCGCCCTCATGGGGGAGATGCAGCCAGATTTCCTCTGTAATAAACGGCATAAACGGATGAAGAAGCTTCATTGTGTTCGACAATACATATGTCAAAACGTACTGTGCCGTCTTTCCGCTCTCGCTGTCTTTATCAAAGAGTCTTGTTTTGATAAGCTCAATGTACCAGTCGCACAAATCGTCCCAAATAAAGCTGTAAAGATTTGAAAGCGCAACTCCAAGCTCAAAGCTGTCGAGATTTTCCGTTACAAGCTTTACTGTTTTGTTGTACTTTGATAAAATCCACTTATCCGATATTTCAAGCTTATCGCTCTCGGGGAGTGTAAGCGTGTCTATTGTCAGATTCATGAGTGCAAAACGTGCCGCATTCCAAATCTTGTTTGCAAAATTTCTGCTTGCCTCAACACGTTCTGTATAAAAACGCATATCATTTCCGGGAGCGTTACCCGTTGCAAGCGTGAATCGGAGTGCGTCCGCACCGTATTTGTCTATTATTTCGATAGGGTCAATGCCGTTTCCGAGTGATTTACTCATCTTTCTGCCCTGACTGTCACGTACAAGACCGTGAATAAATACCTTGTCGAACGGAGCTTTGCCGGTATGCTCGACGCCGGAGAAAATCATTCTCGAAACCCAGAAGAATATTATATCGTATCCCGTAACAAGTACGCTTGTCGGATAGAAATAATCAAGATCCTCTGTTTTGTCGGGCCAGCCGAGTGTTGAAAACGGCCAAAGCGCCGAGGAGAACCATGTATCGAGAACATCTTCGTCCTGATGAACCTTGCCGCCGCATTTTGGGCAAACGGTAATATCTTCTTTCGATACCGTTGTTTCGCCGCATTCGTCGCAGTAAAACGCAGGTATTCTGTGACCCCACCAAAGCTGACGTGAAATACACCAGTCGAGAACGTTTTCCATCCAATTCATGTATGTCTTGCTGAAGCGTTCGGGAACAAAGCTTGTTGTGCCGTTATTGACAACGTCAATCGCAGGCTCTGCCAAAGGCTTCATTTTAACAAACCACTGTTTGGAAATGATAGGCTCAACCGTTGTTCCGCAGCGGTAGCACGTACCTACATTATGGCTGTGCGGTTCAACCTTAACAAGAAGACCGAGTTCTTCAAGCTCCTTAACCATTTCACGTCTTGCCGTGTATCTGTCCATACCCTCATATTTTCCGGCATGGCTGTTAAGCGTTGCGTCATCGTTCATAACCTTAATCTGTTCGAGGTTATGGCGTTTTCCGACTTCAAAGTCGTTCGGGTCGTGTGCCGGCGTTATCTTAACGCAGCCCGTACCGAATTCTTTATCTACATATTCATCGGCAATTACGGGTATTTCTCTGCCTATAAGGGGGAGAATAAGCGTTTTGCCGACAAGCTTTTTATATCTTTCATCATCGGGATTAACGGCAACGGCAGTATCTCCGAAAAGCGTTTCCGGACGTGTTGTCGCAATAACAACGTAATCGTCCTCATCTTTTACCTTATACTTGATATGCCAGAAAAATCCGTCCTGCTCCTCATGTTCAACCTCAGCGTCCGAAAGTGCGGTTGCGCAGTGCGGACACCAATTGATTATACGTGAGCCCTGATATATAAGACCCTTGTTGTAAAGGTTTACAAAAACCTCTCTTACAGCCTTTGAACAGCCCTCGTCCATAGTAAAGCGTTCTCTGTCCCAATCGCATGACGAGCCGATTTTCTTAAGCTGATTTATAATTCTGTCACCGAATTTCTTTTTCCAATCCCAAACACGTTCGAGAAATTTCTCACGTCCGAGATCGTATCTTGTAAGACCCTCGTTTACACGGAGCGCTTCCTCAACCTTAATTTGCGTTGCAATTCCGGCATGGTCGGTACCGGGAATCCAAAGAGCGGCATAGCCCTGCATACGCTTATATCTTATTAAAATATCCTGAAGCGTTTCGTCAAGAGCGTGCCCCATGTGAAGCTGACCCGTTACATTCGGGGGCGGAATAACTATTGTAAACGGTTTTTTATTCTTATCCGGCTCCGCATGAAAATAACCTTTTTCCATCCATGAGGCATAAAGCTTATCCTCAAACTCGGCAGGGTTATATGTCTTTGCAATGTTCTTATTTTCTTCCAAACCAAACATCCTCTCAATTGACTGACTTGCGCATGACAAGTACGGGACAAATAAATACTTTTCCCGATACTATAATTATTACATTTTTTTTAGGATTTGTCAAGAGTTTTTTTGTAAAATTTTATTTAGTATGTATATTGCACAAAAAAGCGGCGGAAATATTGTTATATGCTTGCATATAAGATTGATTTTCGGACAAAAAAAGAGCATACACCGAGCGTATTGCTCCGACATGTATCCTCTTTCTTTGATGAATGAATGTAACTATATTATAGCACAAAAGTTTTAATTTGTCAAGAGCATTTTTTAAATTTTTTATAATCGCTTGTTTTGTGTTGTCAATATGCATATTTTACGGCATAATACAATAAAAAAAACATACAAATGTACATATTTTAAAAAAATACTCTTGTCAAATATCATTAAAAAATATATAATATAAAAGATGTGGCCGATTTTGTCACATTATAAACGTTGATTAGAGGTAGAAACATGACTGACAGAAAAAATATCAGAAATATCGCCATTATCGCTCACGTTGACCACGGCAAGACAACGCTTGTTGACGCAATGCTTGCGCAGAGCGGAACATTTCGTGAAAATGAGCTGGTGGACGAGCGTGTAATGGACTCAAACGACATCGAGCGTGAAAGAGGAATAACGATTCTTGCAAAGAATACGTCGCTTGTGTATAACGGAGTAAAAATTAATATAATCGACACTCCGGGTCATGCCGATTTCGGCGGTGAGGTTGAGCGCGGACTTGAAATGGTTGACGGCGTTTTGCTTCTCGTTGACGCATTCGAGGGTTGTATGCCGCAGACAAGATTTGTGCTTTCAAAGGCGCTTGCACTTAATTTGCAGCCGATCATAGTTGTAAATAAGGTTGACAGACCGAATGCCCGTCCTTACGAGGTTGTCGATGAGGTTTTGGAGCTGTTTATAGACCTTGGCGCAACGGAGGAGCAGCTTGACACCCCCGTAATTTATGCGTCGGGACGTGACGGCTGGGCGACTGCCGAGTATAATCCCGAAAAGCCGAATAAGGACTTAAAGGAGCTTTTTGAGCTTATCGTAAACTCGATACCGTGTCCCGATTGTGATGATGACGGACCTTTCCAGATGCTTGTTTCAAATATAGATTACGATGAATATACGGGAAGAATAGCAGTCGGCAAAATTCAGCGAGGCAGCGTAGAAACGGGCAAGAGAATTGCAATCTGCCGTGAGGACGGAAAAACCGATTACGGCAAGGTTACAAAGCTTTATACGTTTGACGGACTTTCAAAAAGCGTTATGGATAAGGTTACCGCAGGTGATATGGCTGCAATTTCGGGTATTTCGGATGTTAATATAGGCGAAACGCTTTGCGCTCCGGAAAAAATCGACCCGTTGCCGTTTGTTAAAATTGACGAGCCCGTTCTTTCAATGACATTCAGCGTAAACGACAGTCCGTTTGCCGGAAAAGAGGGTAAATTCGTAACATCTCGTCATTTGCGTGAGCGTCTTTTCAGAGAGCTTGATTCAAACGTTGCGCTTCGTGTTTCGGAAACTGACAGCACGGAATCGTTTATAGTATCGGGCAGAGGTGAGCTTCATCTTTCGGTGCTTATAGAGAATATGCGCCGTGAGGGATATGAGTTTCAGGTATCGAATCCCGTTGTTATATATAAGATGATTGACGGCGTAAAATGCGAGCCGATTGAGAGATTGACCGTTGATGTTCCCGATGAATTTACGGGAGTTGTTATGGACGGTGTTGTTGCGAGAATGGGACAGCTTACAAATATGGAGCCGACAGCGCAGAATTACACAAGACTTGAGTTTTTAATCCCGTCAAGAGGACTTATCGGTTACAGAAACGAGCTTTTGACGGCTACAAAGGGTACGGGTATAGTAAACAGTATTCTTGAGAAATACGAGCCGTTTAAGGGCGAATATATCGGAAGAACAAGAGGCGCTCTCGTTGCGTGGGAGGACGGTACGACTATAACGTACGGTCTTTACAATGCGCAGGAGAGAGGAACGCTTTTTGTCGGTGCGGGAGTTAAGGTTTACGAGGGTATGATTGTCGGCGAAAACGCAAGAGTTGAGGACGTTGCGGTAAACGTGTGCAAGAAAAAGCACGCAACAAATACACGTGCGTCAGGCTCTGATGATGCATTGCGCCTTGTGCCGCCGAGAACGCTTAGTCTTGAAGAATGTCTTGAGTTTATCGCAGAGGATGAGCTTTTGGAGGTTACTCCGGAAAATCTTCGTATGAGAAAGAGAATACTCAATACCGAGCTTCGTGGAAAAGCTAAGTTCCGCAAGCAGTAATCGGAGGGTGCAGATGGAGTACGCATTAACGATTTTATCTCGTGTGGGCGTAATGTTTATGCTTATGGCGGTCGGATTCGGAATGTACAAGTCGGGAATAATGAGCGAGGAGGGGAGATCGCAGCTTTCAAAAATAGTTTTAAAGCTCGTCTGCCCCGTGCTTATATTTATGGCGTATCAGACAGAGGCAACACCCGAGCTTTTAAGCGGTTTGTTTTGGTCGTTTCTTCTGTCGCTTATATCGGTTGCCGCAGGAGTTGCAATATCGTATTTTGCGGTAGGTAAAAATCGTGCAAACGCCGCAATCAGCAGGTTCAGCATAGCATATTCCAATTGCGCATTTATAGGAATACCGCTTGTTTCCGGAATTTTCGGAAACGAGGGCGTGTTTTATGTGACGAGCTATATAACGATGTTTAACATTTTTGTATGGTCGCTCGGAGTTATGCAGATAAAGGGTGAAAAGAGTGCTGCCGATTTTTTAAAGTCGCTTTTGTCACCTACGATATTGGCTGTCGTGCTGGGACTTGTGTTTTTCGCTTTCGGAATAATGCTGCCGTCGGTACCGGCGGAGGCGCTTAATTACATTTCGTCGCTCAACACACCGCTTGCGATGTTTATAGCCGGCGCAACCGTTGCCGATTCGGATATGGCACGCTCTGTCAGAAATCCGTCGGTGCTTTGGTCGTGTTTTTGCAAGCTGATTGTTTTGCCGGTTATAATAATGTTTGCGTTTAAATTAATCCCCGTGCCGTCGGAGGTTGTGTTTATAACAATCGTTATTGCAACCGCCTGCCCGACAGCAACAATCGGGACGCTTTTTGCACTCGAATACGGCAAAAACGCTGTGTATGCGTCTGAAATATTTGCGCTTTCAACGCTTCTTTCGGGAATTACGATGCCGGTTATGGTTGTGCTTTCGCAGTATGTTTTTGCGCTTTAGATTAAATAATAAAGGCTGTTTAAGGTTTTCGCTTTAAGCAGTCTTTTTTTATACAAAAAAAACGGAACAGAGGCAAAAACCTCCGCACCGTAAATAATCTTTTTTGCATATTTTAAAAGGCACATAATAAAGCTGTGTATAATCCTCTTAAGGAGCGCATAATAAAGCCGTGTATAATCCTTTTAAAAAGCGAACCTCAAAATGCAGCCCCGATTTTATTCGCCGTGAATTTCGTCACCGTCTTCTTCGCCTGCATTTTCCTCCGGCATTTCTTCAGCCTTTTCAAGACGATTTACCGAAACCTCATAAGCCGTTTTCGTCACAACCTCATCGTCGGTAATATGCTTTTGATACGTTCTTGACTGAATCCTTCCCCAAATTCTTATATGCTCTCCGACCTCAAAGCTGTTGCAGTATCTTGCGTTTCTGCCCCATGCGATAACGGGAATATAGTCGGATTTGTTATACGTTCTGTTTACCGCAAGAAGCATATCGGTTATTTCTCGCCCGAACGGCGTCGTTCTGTAAACGGGCGCCTTGCATATATAGCCGTCGAGATAAAGCGAGTTCGGATTTTGCGGATATTCGTCCCCGTACGCTTTTATATCCTTTGCAAAAACGGTGAGCACAAGTCTGCTCGTACCCTCAGCCGTGCTGTTATATGAGCGGAATTGACCGTTTACCTCTATACAATCTCCGATATTGCACGCACAATCGCATAACAAACGCTCTGACGTCAAAATCTTAATGAAATCATACGTACCGCTGAGGCGTGGAACCTTTAGAGTAAATATGTAAAATTTTTCGCCGTAAACCTGATGACTGAAGGTCAGTTCGTCGTTGACATTTCCTATAAGAGTTGCTTGGTTGTTTCCATTGTATTCCATACTAATCCTCCTGTTTTTTCTTTCAATGCAAAATACATTGAAGTGTTTTAGTGTTTACAGTTATGTATATGTTTAAATGTAATAAAATATTACCGTATCTTAAAATTTTTTTCTTTTTTCTGTTGACATAATTTGCGCCGTGTAGTACAATTACTATAATAAGTATACATCAATATGCTTATTTTGTCAACCGACTTTAAAATCAATTCACAAAAAATATACAATCTTAATTGTTTTTGGTAATTGTAGCACTATTATTTTGAAAGGTACGAATATATATGACTTATGATGAAGCGCTTGAGTATATTCACTCTGCGCCGAAATTTTCAAAGGAGCTGGGAAACCGTGCCCTTAAAATCATACTCGAAAGGCTCGGAAACCCCGAAAACGATTTAAAATTTATACATATTGCGGGAACGAACGGCAAAGGCTCAACCGCCGCAATGACGGAAAGCATTTTTCGCCGTGCAGGTTATAAAACAGGACTTTTTACATCTCCGTTTATTGAGCGTTTCAATGAGAGAATAAGATTTTGCGGCGATGAAATAGACGATTTGCACCTTGCGGACTTCACCGAAAGAGTTGTGCGGTGCATGGAGGAAAACGACACGTATTTGTCGGAGTTTGCGATTATTTTTGTAATTTCATTGCTGTATTTTAAAGATAAAAATTGCGATATTGTAATTCTTGAGGCAGGTCTTGGCGGACGGCTTGACGCCACGAACGCTATTAATAAGGCGGAAATAGAAATAATTACAAAAATAGGTCTTGACCATATGCAGTATCTCGGCAATACGAAGGAGAGTATTGCGCTTGAAAAATGCGGTATTATAAAGGAAAACTCGGTTGTGGTAACAAATTCGGAGCAGGATGGGGGCGTAATGGAGGTAATACGCAGGTGTTGTGATGAAAAAAACGCACGTCTTCTGATAGCGGAAAATCCCGATTTTTTGCACGCTGTGCCGTCACTCGGCGGTGATTTCCAAAAGTATAATGCTGCCGTTGCGGAGTGTTCGGCAAGGGCGCTCGGTATCGGCGAGGATATTATAAAATACGGTATAGAGCATACCTTCTGGCCGGGGAGATTCGAGTGGATAACGGAGCGGATTTTGCTTGACGGCTGTCATAATGCTGACGGTGCCGCCGCATTTTCAAAAAGTGCGCAAAAAATAAACAAAAGCATGACGATTGTAACGTGTGCGATGGAGGATAAGGACACTCTTTCAATAGCGCATGAGCTGTCGGAGGTTACGGACAGTGTTGTTGTAACAAAGCTTGATATGCCCCGTGCCGCAGCGTGCGAAAAATATGCCGACGATTTTAAAAATTGCGGTGTTACGGCAAAAATAATTGAAAATCCGTATGAGGCGATTAAATACGCTTTGTCAAAAAGCGATGTTTGCGCCGTTTGCGGTTCGCTGTATCTCATTGGCGAGGTGCGGGGAAAAATCAACTCATTTAAACGAAAGGAGCTTGGGGCTGATGCTGTCTGTCGATAAGCTTAAGGAAAACGAGGAAGGATATATAACAAAAATAGAAGCTCACGGAAAAATGAAGCGCAGGCTTTTGGATATGGGAATTGTTCCGGGAACTAAAATAACACTTAAAAGACGTGCACCGCTCGGCGATCCGCTTGAATTTTATGTTTTGGGATACAGGCTCAGTCTGAGAAAAAGCGACGCACAGCTTATATTTTGCGAGCGGAGGAATAACGTGGTATGAATGAAAAAAATGAATTTGTATGCGCTCTTGCCGGTAATCCGAACAGCGGTAAGACAACGCTTTTTAACGAGCTTACGGGCAGTCATTACGAGGTCGGCAATTGGGCGGGCGTAACGGTTGAGAGAAAAGAGGGCATATGCAAGTACGCATATCATAATCACGGCACACGTGTCGACACTCACGAGCATACAAGCGTTCACAAGCACGGTGAGGAGCATAAGCATATAAGAGTTATCGACCTGCCTGGCATATATTCTCTTTCGCCTTACTCTCAGGAGGAGGTAATAACACGTGATTATATAATGAAGGAAAAACCCGACCTTATTTTAAATATCGTTGACGCAACAAGCCTTGAGAGAAATTTATATCTGACAACGCAGCTTGCGCAGATGGGGCTTCCGATGATAATTGCGCTTAATATGATGGACGCAGTCGAAAAAAGCGGAGGAGTTTTAAATGCCGATTTGCTCGAGGAGATGCTTGGGGTGACGGTAATACCCATTTCGGCAAACAAGGGCACGGGAATACAGGACCTTGTTACCGAGGCGCTCGAGATTGCAAAGGAAAACAAGCCTTGCGACCTTAAAATGCCGTTTCCCGACTATATAAACGATGCGGCGGACTCGATTATGAAAAGCGACGGCGTGTCGAGAATGTGCGCACTTAAAATGCTTGAGGGCGAGAATTGGGTTCAGCCGAGCGAAAGCGCCGGAAAAACAATTGATGAAGTTTCAAAAAAGTGTGATGATATAAAAACGCTTATGGCTTCTGCAAGATTTTCGTTTATAAGAAATACTGTCGGCAAAGTTTTAAGCGGAATGGATAATCATCTCGACGTGGTAACGGAGAAAATAGATAACTTCACAACGAACAAATTCCTTGCCGTACCGCTTTTTGTGCTTGTAATGTTCACGGTGTTTCAAATCACGTTCGGCAGCTTCGGAAGTATGCTCTCCGACGGTGTTGATTACCTTGTAAACACGCTCTTTTCGGGGTGGGTTTCGGGTGTTTTGACGCATTTCGGAGTGAGTGCGTTTATAAAAGGACTTATCTGTAACGGTATAATTGCCGGCGTCGGCGGAGTGGTAACGTTTTTTCCGCAGATAATGCTGTTGTTTTTGTTCCTGTCTTTTCTGGAGGACAGCGGATATATGGCAAGAACGGCATTTATAATGGATAAGCTTTTTGTTAAAATCGGACTCTCGGGCAAATCGTTTGTACCGCTTCTTATGGGATTCGGGTGCAGTGTTCCGGCGATAATGTCGGCACGTACGCTTGAAAACGAAAAGGACAGACGGCTTACCGTTTTGCTTGCTCCGTTTATGTCATGCGGTGCAAAAATGCCTGTTTATGCGATTATCACGGCGGCGCTGTTTCCGAAAAATGCGGGAGTTGTCATTTTCGGACTTTACGCTTTGGGGATACTGCTTGCCGTTATATCGGGTACGATATTTTCAAAAACGCTTCTCGGCGGAGAAGCACCGCCGTTTATCCTTGAATTTCCGCAGTACAGAATGCCGACCTTTAAGTCGATTTTTCATCATATGTGGGATAAGGCAAGCGACTTTCTTACAAGAGCCGGAACGGTGCTTTTAACCGCAAGCGTTGTAATATATCTTTTGCAGAGCCTTGACTTCACCTTTACTCCCGTAAGTGCGGACAAGAGCATGATTGCCTCGATAGGTGCGGTTATTGCTCCGATATTTAAGCCGTGCGGATTCGGAACAACGGAGATTTCTGTCAGCCTTTTGTCGGGACTTGCGGCAAAGGAGGCAGTAATTTCGTCAATGAGCATACTCTACGGAGCGGCAAACTCGTCGGAGCTTATTTCAGTTTTGGCGGGTGTTTTAACGCCTGCTTCGGCACTTTCGTTTTTGACATTCGTTCTGCTTTACGTACCGTGTATTGCGGCAATGACGGCGATGAGGACGGAGCTTAATTCCCGCCGGCTTACAGCGTTTTCAATCTGCTGGCAGCTTATTGTTGCATGGATTATGTCGTTTGCGGTGTATCATGCGGCAATGCTGTTTATGTAAAATAACCTAAGTGCAGATGTCCCCCGCCTCTAAGGCGGCGGGTCCCATTCATCATTTCAGTGGAAGTTATAATCTCCCACTGAAACGCTGAGGAGCTAACGCTCCCTGCACTGGTTGCAATCTGTCGCAAGCTCCATTTCAAGCAAGCTTAATGGAGCGTTGCTCCGATTTAAATACGAAAGCCGGCATATTTGATTTTTGTTTTACGGGCGGTCTGTTTTCGATAACGGACCGCTTTTTTTCGTCTGTAAGGGCGCAGCCATACAAAAACATCAAAACGTATAATTTTACATGGACAAAAATCGGATTTTTTCACTGTATCAGCGCATTTTACAATACGAAAAAAGGACCCCGAAAGGTCCTTTTTTGTTTTATCCTTTGCATAATAACGGCTTACAACAGAAAGAGGTAAGAGTGCATAAGCCTGTTAAAACAAAATTATCTGATGTTTTTATACATCGGGCCGTATGCCTTGCAGGCTCTGAAATCCTGACCCTCTTTATCCATACCGAATGCATTCCAGCTTGCCGGACGGAAAATCTGATCCTCGGGTACGTTATGCATACATACCGGGATTCTGAGCATAGAGCAAAGTGTGATAAGGTCAGCACCTATATGACCGTAGCTGATTGCGCCGTGATTTGCGCCCCAGTTATTCATAACGTCATAAGCTGTCTTAAACGCACCCTCGCCCGTTGTTCTCGGAGCAAACCATGTGCAGGGCCATGTGTAGTCCGTTCTCTTCCAAAGCTTATCGGAAACCTCGTCGGGGAGGTTTACTGTCCAGCCCTCAGCTATTTGCATAACCGGGCCAAGACCCTTAACTATGTTAAGACGCATCATGGTAGCAGGCATTTCGCTTCTTGTAAGGAATCTTGATGAGAAGCCGCCGCCTCTGAAATATCCCTTATCGGCAGCACACCATGTTGTAGCCTTAAGGCAAGCGTCCATATCCTTATCCGTCATTTCCCAGAAAGGCTTGATTACGCCGTTGCCGTCCTTATCCTTAACCTCACCGCAAGCGTCTATACAAGCGGCACCGGAGTTGATAAGATGGATAAATCCGCCGGCAGCCTTTGCTTTTCCTTCCAAATCATAGCCTGTTGCTTTCTTAACGGCTTCGGGGCTCCAATATGTTCTTACATCGGCAAAAATCTGTGCCGTATTTGTAAGAAGCTTACCGAAAAGCATACCGATTGCGTTTAATGTATCGTTTTCAGTACCGAGAATGTAAGGCTCTCTTGCGCCCTCCCAGTCAAATGATGAATTGAGCATTGATTCGGGGAAGTCGCAGTTGGGATAAAAGTCTGTCCACTGACGCTGTCCCTGGAAACCGCCGACAATAGCGTTGTGACCTACCGATTCTTCTTCACAGCCGGCAGGGAGATTTTTGTTACCGTTGTAAAGGTCTTTGATAATGCACATCATCTTAACGATAAATTCCCAAGACTTTTCTTTCTTCTCGTCCGATTCACGAACAAAGTCGGGGTTTTTGTCAAAGCCTTCGGGGCAGTTTTTCTTTGTCCATGCAAGAGCCTTTTCAAACTCGTCATGGTCATAGATGCCCTCTTCCATACGTCTTATAATTTCAACCTCGTCAACAGATTCAACTCTGAGTCCGAGATATTCTTCCATAAATTCGGGGTTGATTATTGAGCCGCCGATACCCATTGTAATCGAGCCGATTTGCAGATATGACTTACCGCGCATTGTAGCAACCGCAACGGCAGCCTTAGCAAAACGGATAATTTTTTCCTTAACGTCCTCGGGGATTTCCTTGCAGTCTGCGTCCTGAACGTCACGGCCGTAAATTCCGAATGCCGGGAGTCCTTTTTGTGCGTGTGATGCAAGTACCGATGCAAGATATACGGCACCCGGACGCTCTGTTCCGTTAAAGCCCCATACACCCTTGATTGTCATCGGGTCCATATCCATTGTTTCCGAACCGTAGCACCAGCAGGGAGTAACCGTCAATGTAATGCTTACGCCCTCTTTTCTGAATTTCTCCGCACAAGCGGCAGCCTCTGCAACACGTCCGATTGTCGTATCGGCAATTACTACTTTAACGGGGTCGCCGTTTGAGTATTTGAGTGTTGAGGAAATAAGCTCAGCCGCTGACTTTGCCATTCCCATTGTCTGCTCCTCCAAAGATTCTCTAACCTTCAAAGGACCTCTTCTTCCGTCGATTGTGGGGCGAATACCGATAACCGGATAATCGCCGATGAGTCTGTTTTTTGCCATAAGTAAAACCTCCTGTATATATTTATTTACCCATATGTTAATTTTCTTTTACAATATAATTATATACTTGAAATCAAACTATTACTTGTGTTATAATAACAAAAAGTATAATAATATTCACATAAGGAGGAAATATGACATACAATGAAACGAAGCAGCACGGAACTTTGGATTTTCCCATACAGCTGTACTGCATAGACAAGCTTAATCCGAAGTATGAAATGGCGCATCATTGGCACGCAAGCATTGAGCTTATAAGAATAGTGAGCGGAAGCCTTAAAGTGAGATTAAATAACAGAAATTTTACCGCATATGAGGGCGAAATGATTTTTGTAAATCCGGAAACGGTGCACGGAGCAATGCCTGTTGACTGCATTTACGAGTGTATTGTCTTTTCTCCCGAAATACTATCCTCCGGCGACAAGGAGGCGAGAAGCTTTATTGAAAATCTTGAAAATCATATAATTGCCGTGTACGACCATTTTGACAGCAAAAGCGAATTTAAAAAAGCGGCTGACTCTGTTTTTGAGCAAATGAAAGCGGATAAAAATTCGTTTTATGTAATATCCCGGCTTTATGAATTTTTTGCGCTTATTATGGAAAACGGACTTTATAAAAAGGTGTCCGAGCTTGGCGGCAGCGAGAAAACGAACGCAAAGCTCAGGCGGGTGCTGAGCTTTATAAGAGATTCGTACGATAAGCAGATAAGCCTTGAGGAAATGGCGCAAACGGCTGATATGAGCACAAAGTATTTTTGCAGTTTTTTTAAGGAAATGACGGGTAAAACGCCTGTAAAGTATTTGAATACGTACCGCATTGAGCGTGCCGCAAGAAAGCTTATTTCAACCGATATGCAAATAACCGATATTGCGTACAGCTGCGGATTTAACGACCTAAGCTATTTTATAAAAACGTTTAAGGCGACAAAGGGAGTAACTCCGAAGATTTTCCGAAAGAATGCCGACTGACGTTTTGCGGCGGTAAGCGGTGTAATTTTCGTAATGCGGTGCGCTCTTTGCAATGCGGTGCGATAAGCGGTGTAATTTTCGCAATGCGTAAACTGTGCGCTCTTTGCAATGCGGTACGGTAAACAGTGCGCTTTTGGCGTTGCAGACTTTTCAAAGCAGGCATTGAATAAACCGTAACGTGCGTTTCAAAATTTAAGCGTTTAGATATGCCGCTATTTTATCAACCGTTTTTTCACCGACCGTATGCTCTATACACTCCGCCTCGGCACGTGCGTCCTGCTCACTTAAATCAAGCGTATGCATGAAAAATCTTGTAACAAGCTCTTTTTTGTAAATCAGCTTTTTGGCATAATGCCTGCCCTCAGCTGTTATTTTTATTCCGCCGTAGGTGCGGTGCTCGACAAGACCGAGTGCGCAAAGGGAATTAACCGCTCTGTTTACGCCCGATTTTGATATGCCGAGCTGATTTGCCATGTCGGTAACTCTGACGGAGTAACCGTTGTTGCTTTTAAGGTATATTGCTTCAAGATAATTTTCAAGAATCGGCGTAATGGTCATAATATCCACATCCTCCCAAAATAAAAATATGAGGGCTCGGCAAACAAACCGAACCCTCATTGGCTCTTTTGAAAATATTTTATCATACTTTAAATTATTTTTCAACAGTTTTATTTTTGTTTGTGCAAAACATAGATAACCATATGCAAATTACGTCAAATTATTGACAAAAAGCAAAAAGTGTGATAAAATTTATAGGTAAATTTAAAATAAGGATGATACATAAATGATAATTACATTAAATAAGGCAATTGTGCATATAATCGCACCGGGTGTTGAAACGTCGATGTATTCCGACAGGGAGCTTGACCTTTCGGATGCGGCAGTTTCGGCTTTTCTGCTTACGAAAATAGAGAAAATGTATGATGACCCGGCAATGCGTTCGGGTGAATTTTCGCAAAACAGCGGATTTAAATATCATGCAAGCGAATATTTCGGCGGAAAAACGGATTTCAGAGAGTTCTCCGTCAATGCCGCAAAGAGATTGCAGGAGGGGATAAGCCAGTCGGAAAGTGCGCTTGCTTCGGATATAATCGTGTGCGACTGCATAATTCACGAACGGCGGACGGTTGTTATTTTAAAGTGTGACAATAAGGCAGGCTTTACGCACAGAGTAACGAGAGAGGACGGCTCGATTAAAAACGAAATAATAAACTACTACTCGATTTTACCGCCGGCAACACAGCGCCTTTCGGACTGCGCATTTATTGACGGTGAGGACTTGTCGATAAAGTTTAAAGGAAAAAGCGTAACGCTTGACGGTCAGAAAATGAACCTTATTTCCGAAATATTGCTTGAGTGCGAGTACGGAATTTCGCCGAAGGAGTCTTTCAATTCCATACAAAAGGCGGCAAAGGCTGTAACGGAGGAGTACGGCGGAGATACGGTAGATACAGATGTTGCCATAAGACAGTATATAAGAAATATGCCGCCCGATGAGGACGAGGTTGATACAAAGGCAATTGCGGAGGCAGTGTTCACCGCGTCACCTGCGGCAAGAGATGATTTTCTCGAAAAAACACGTGAGGCGGAAGTACCGGAAACGATACAAAAAAGCGAGTATATAGAAAAACGTGCCGAAAAGAACATAAAAATCGTCACCGACACGGGTATTGAAATTTCTTTCCCCGCCGAGTTTTACAGAGATGAGGAAAACGTCAGCATTTTAAATAACGATGACGGAACAATTTCCATACAGATTAATAATATAAGTCAGATTTTAAATAAATCCTGATTAAAAATGGCTGTTAAAAAAGTCAATCGACTTTATTTAGCAGCCTTGATTTTTTCGGGGAGCGGAAAAAAGCATTGGTTTCTTTTGTTGCGTTTAATATCCGCTTTTTGTTATTTTACGCCGTGATTACTGCCCTTATCCGAAATCTTGACGGCAGGAACGCCCGCAACGGTTATCCCCGGCTCTAAAAATGATTTTGTGATAACAGCATTTGCGCCTATCCTGACGTTGTCGGCAATTTCCGTACCGGGTAGTATTTTAACGCCCGGAGCAATATATGCGTTGTTGCCGATTTTGCAATTCTCCGCAATATTTACGCAGTTGTAAAGGTGACAGTTTTCACCCACTCTTGCCGTATCGTTTACAATGATTGTGCCTGTGTGAAACAGCGTCAGCCCTGCACCGAAAACGTTCGGAGGTATGAGAATCCCCCATTTAACCGACTGATTGTGGTGAATAAATTTGTAGTACATATATAGTATTCTGTCAATCGGAGTTTTGTTTTCCTTATTCATTCTGTACTCAAGCTTTCGGAGTACAACGAGGTATTTAAAGCACTCGTCACCGAACAGTTTCGGTCTTTTTCTTGATTTTACCAGCTTCATGTCGGAATCGAGGTATTTTTTTAAATCGCTCTTTGTTTTAATCATTCTTATCCTCCGTCATAATTCGGCAGTTTTGTCGCCGATAATATTGATATTTTATCATTTCTTTTAAGCATTATCAATATAAAAATGTCATTTAAATTATTTTCGTGCAAAATGCACATAAAGAGTTTTGTGTTTTTTTGATAATCTCGGATTATCAAAAAAAACTAATCTTTCATTGCCAATAATAGAATATAAGTTGCAATTGTAAAAAACCACCTTGTACCATTCTATTTCACATTCCAAAATTCTGACCTTTTCGTTCTTTCGGCGGCGAAAGAACCAAAGCCGCCGGGGGTTCGGCAATCCCCCGG